>NZ_JADPKG010000111.1:0-1199 GCF_023073875.1 Bradyrhizobium sp. 154 | reverse complement strand
GGGCAGGGGAATCGCATGTGAGCGTTCTCTGTAAGGCATTGCGAATTGGGCAGAAATCGATTCTGAAGGTGGCTCCTGAGTTGGAAGGAGCGGCCGATGGATCGATTCTCGGAGTGCTTCGAAGATCTGCCCGACCCGCGGGCGGACAATGCGCTGCATGATCTGACAGAGCTTTTGTTCATTGCGCTGATGGCGACGTTGTGCGGAGCGACGAGTTGCACAGACATGGCGCTGTTTGCACGGCTGAAGGCCTATCTTTGGCAGGACGTGCTGGTGCTCAAGCATGGGCTGCCGAGCCACGACACGTTCAGTCGTGTGTTCCGCATGCTCGATCCAAAGGCGTTCGAGACGGCGTTCCGGCGCTTTATGGAAGCCTTCGCCGAAGGCGCGAAGATCGCACGGCCGCAAGGCGTGATCGCCCTGGATGGCAAGGCGCTGCGGCGTGGCTACGAGCGCGGCAAAAGCCACATGCCGCCGGTCATGGTGACGGCGTGGGCGGCTCAGACACGCATGGCACTGGCCAATGTTCTGGCGCCGAACAACAACGAAGCCGCCGGTGCCTTGCAATTGCTCGAACTTCTGCAACTCAAGGGGTGCATCGTGACGGCCGATGCGCTGCACTGTCATCGCGAAATGGCCAAGCAGATCGTGGCGCGGGGCGGCGATTACGTGCTGGCGGTCAAGGACAACCAACCCGCTCTGCTGGCCGACGCCAAGGCGGCGATTGCTGCAGCGGCGCGCAAGGGCAAGAAGCCGGTTACGACCACCGATGCAGACCATGGGCGCAAGGAAAAGCGCAGTGCGCTTGTCGTGCCGGTCAAGGACATGGAGAAGACGCACAACTTCCCTGGCCTCACAGCCGTCGCGCGGATCCGCAGCAAGCGCGGCAAGGATAAAACCGTCGAGCGCTACTTCCTGATGAGCCAAAATTACAGCCGCACGGAGGTTCTGCGCATCGTTCGCACCCATTGGACCATCGAAAATGGCCTGCACTGGCCGCTCGACGTCATCCTCGACGAGGATCTGGCCCGCAACCGCAAAGACAACGGCCCGGCCAACCTTGCCGTACTCAGAAGACTTGCCCTCAACGTGGCCAGGGCTCACCCTGACACCACCATCTCCTTGCGCCTCAAGCTCAAGCGCGCCGGGTGGAACGATGCCTTTCTTTTTGAGCTCCTCGGCCACATGCGATAGCCCTG
>NZ_JADPKG010000048.1:0-93720 GCF_023073875.1 Bradyrhizobium sp. 154 | reverse complement strand
ATCGGCCGCTCCTTCCAACTCAGGAGCCACCTTCAGAATCGATTTCTGCCCAATTCGCAATGCCTTACAGAGAACGCTCACATGCGATTCCCCTGCCCTGGAGGGGGAGGGTCGATCGCGCGCAGCGCGAGCGGGGTAGGGTGATCTCTCCACACGGGCGCCGCTTCTGTGGAGAGACTGTCACCCCACCCCCGCGACGCATTTCGTTTCGCTGCATGCGTAGCGACCCTCCCCTCCCAGGGGGAGCGTAAGAAAGAAGCTACGTCTTCACCACCAGCGCCGCCATGCTCACCGCCAGCCAGCCCAACATCATCACCGTTCCACCCGTCGGCGCTGCATACGGAAATAGCCCAGGTCCCGCATATTGCCGCCAGGTGAGATCGCCCGCGAACAGCGCGGCGCCCGCTGCAAGGCCGAACGCGGCAACGAGGCCAATTCCGCCATGCAGAAGGCCGCGCGCGAGCAAGGCGACGGTTGCAAGTATGGCAGTTGCATGAAACAGCAGCATGGCGCTGGCAGATGCCAGCCGGCTCGCATCGCCGCCATGCGCGGAGGCGGCCGCCAGCGCAACGCCGGCGGCGCCCATCAAGCCGGCCAGCCCAATCAGCAGGCGTTGTGCCGTCATCAGGCGGTCCGCTCTTCCAAGAGCTTCGCCATGGCGGCGCGCAGCTCGGCCATGCCGGTCGAACTCCGCGACGAGGTCGCGAGCACGTTCGGGAATGCAGCCGGATGCTTGGCCAGCGCGGCCTCGGTCTCGGCGATGCGCGATTGCAGCTCGGACGCCTTCACCTGGTCGGCCTTGGTCAGCACGATCTGGTAGCTGACGGCGGAGCGGTCGAGTGTCTTCAGAACCTCGAGATCGACGTCCTTGAGACCATGTCGCGCGTCGATGAGCACGTAGACGCGCGCGAGTGAGGCACGTCCCAGCAGAAATTTGTGGATCAACTCGGTCCAGGACGCGACCTGGCTCTTGGGCGCCTTGGCGTAGCCGTAGCCGGGCATGTCGACGAGGCGCAGGTCACTCTTTCCCGGGACCTCGAAAAAGATCAGCTCCTGGGTGCGGCCCGGCGTATGCGAGGTGCGCGCCAGCGCGTTGCGCCCCGTGAGCGCGTTGATCAGGCTGGACTTGCCGACGTTCGAGCGGCCGGCAAAGGCGATCTCCAGCCCCGCCATCGGCGGCAACGTGGCAATCGAGGGCGAAGCCCAGATGAACTGCCAGTCGCGCGCGAACAGCTTGCGCCCGGCCTCGATCAGCTTCGCATCTTTGTCGTCGGTCATGCTCAAGGCCCAGTGCTAGTTCCTCATGGTGAGGAGGCGCGCAAGCGCCGTCTCGAACCATGCAGGCCCGGGAGCCCGTCGCCATCCTTCGAGACGCGGCCTTGCGGCCGCTCCTCAGGATGAGGTTCGAAGTCCTCGGCTTACGTCGCTTTCCTCGCGAACGTCGCCTTGAGATTATCGAACAGCTCCACCTTCACGCCGTTGCGGCGCATGATGTAGCTCTGCTGGACCACCGAGAGCAGGTTGTTCCAGGCCCAGTAGATCACGAGGCCCGCCGGGAAGCCGGCCAGCATGAAGGTGAAGATCAGCGGCATCCAGTTGAAGATGATCTGTTGCGTCGGATCCGGCGGCGTCGGATTCAGCTTCATCTGGAACCACATCGTGATGCCCATGATGATCGGCCAGATGCCGAGCGCGAGATAGTGGCCGAACACGGGAATCGTGGTCGGGTCGAACGGGATCAGTCCGAACAGGTTGAACAGGTTGGTCGGATCGGGCGCCGAGAGGTCCTTGATCCAGCCATAGAAGGGTGCGTGCCGCATCTCGATGGTGACGAACAGCACCTTGTAGAGCGAGAAGAACACCGGGATCTGGATCACCACGGGAAGACAGCCGGCGACCGGGTTGATCTTCTCCTTGCGGTAGATCTCCATCATCTCCTGCTGCTGCTTCACCTTGTCGTCGGGATAGCGCTCCTTCAGCGCCTGAAGCTGCGGCTGGATCGACTTCATCTTCGCCATGGAGGCGTATGACTTGTTCGCCAGCGGGAAGAACAACAGCTTCACGATCACGGTCACGAGCAGGATCGAGATGCCGAAATTGCCGAAGAAGCGATAGAAGAAGTCGAGGCCGAGAAACATCGGCTTGGTGATGAAGTAGAACCAGCCCCAGTCGATCAAGAGATCGAAATGGTTGAGGCCGAGCTCCTTGTTGTAGCCGCCGAGGCCTGCGAGCGGGAAGTTGATGCCGACCACGCCGGCTTCCTTGGCGCCCGCGAACAGCCGCGTGTTGGCTGTCGTCGTGCCGCCGATTGCGACGGTCTGCGCATCTTGCAGATAGTCGGTCTGGTACCGGATCTGGGTACCTGGTTCGGCGACGAAACGTGCCTTGAGCGTTGCGGACGTGTCGGGAAGGAGCGCGGATGCCCAGTATTTGTCCGTAATGCCGAGCCAGGCATTGGTGACCTTGTTGAATTCGAATCCGTGTCCGCCGTTGCCGATCGCAGGGGCCTCGCTGACGGCCTTGTAAGCCTTCTCCTGCAAGCCCTGGTCGCCGAGATAGCCGATGAGGCCTTCATGCAGGATGTAGTAGCCTGAGACTTGCGGCGTGCCGTGGCGCGAGATCAATGCGAACGGAAAGAGCTTGACCGGCGCGTTCCCGACATTGGTCACCTCGTCCTTGATGCTGAACAGGTAGCGGTCGTCGATCGTGATGGTGCGGCGGAAGGTGAGGCCCTGACCGTTATCAAATTTCAGCACCAGCGGCGTGGACGGCGTCAGGCTGTTGGAGCCCTCCTGCTGCCAATCGGTGGTCCGGTCAGGCACCTTCGTGTCGCTTGTCGCGGCCACCCAACCAAATTCGGCGTAATACGGCTCCGCCGTGCCCGAGGGCGAATAGAGGATGATCGGCGGCGACTTCGGGTCGACCGTTTCTCGATACTGCACGAGCGCAAGGTCGTCGATGCGCGCGCCTTTCAAGGAAATGCTGCCGGTCAAACGAGGCGTTTCGATCTTGACGCGAGGGGAGGCGGCAATCGCGGCCTCGCGGCTGACGATCGGCTGGGCCGGCTGGTTCGCGACAGGGGGAGCCGAGGGAGTGCCGCCCGCCTGCGGCGCGGCACCCGGCGTCGCCGACGCCGTCGGCTGCGGTGTGCCTTTCTGGAGCTCGGCCTGCGTCTGCTGCTGGGCGCGCTGCTTCTCCATCTGCGGCACGTTGTAGAAATACTGCCAGGCGATCAGCACCAGGCCGGACAGAATGACGGCGAGGATGGTGTTGCGATTGTCGGTCATCATTCTCTCGTCATCAATCCGGTTTGCGGCTTATCGCGGGGCACGGCCTTCGCCGGTCCCTTGGGCGTATGCCGCGCGGGCTTCGCGAATGCTATGCGCAGATCGTCGAGCATGGTCGCGAAGTCGCGCGAGAGCGCGTCCCTTCGGCCGACCAGCACATAATCATGATGGGGTTGCATCGACACCGGATCTAGCCGCTTCACCAGTTCGCGAAGCCGGCGCCGGATACGATTGCGCTCGGGGGCGTTGCCGTTCTTTTTGGTAACGGTAAAGCCGATCCGGATCGGGCCGCCGTCGTCCCGGCGGCGGCTTTGCAGGACGAACGCGGGACTATTCACCCGCGCGCCATTGGCAACGGCGAGGAAATCCGCCCGCTGCCTCAGCCGATCCATGATGAATCCCGGAAAAAGGGGGTCCGGCTCAGGCGCTCAGACGCTTGCGGCCGCGGGAGCGGCGGGCGGCGAGAACCTTGCGGCCGCCGGCCGTGGCGAGACGGGCACGGAAGCCGTGACGGCGCTTGCGCACCAGTTTGCTGGGTTGATAAGTCCGCTTCACGGGTTTTTCTCCGCTGACCGGGCAATTTGCCTGTAGAATTGATGGTAAAGTCCGGAAGATGCGGCCCAAAACGGGCCCTTTTCCGGCCCCAAGAGAGCCGCTCCCGGTGTCGCACCGGGTCATCGCGGACAATTCGCGCGGCTTATAAGCGAGCGCCTTGTTTTCGTCAACGCCGCACAAGCGCGCGTTTCCAGTGAATATCGCTGTTTGTGCGGGGTTTTTAACTCTTGAGGTAGCGACTCGCTTTATCAGCGCTTACATCTCACCTCGGCAGATTAGCGATCCGTAATTTGACCGGGCCCGGGGCCGGTCGCATCTTGCATCAGCCAAGGCCAACAGGGGCGAATTTCGTGGCAGCCACAGATCGCCAGCCGATCCAGGATCTGGATCAGCCGGACCAGCCGGCGATGCGGCCGCGCGGGTCGCGCGGGCTCGGGCTGTCAGGCAAGCTGCTGCTGCTTACCGTCCCGCTGGTGATGATCGCGGCCAGCCTGCTTTACGTGCCCGCCATTGCCAACTTCTGGGTCAACCGGCTCAACGACCGGGTGGCGGCGGCCAACACCGCGGCGCTGGTGCTGGACGCCGCGCCGCTCGGCATGGTTCCCGATTCGCTGTCGCGGCAGATTTTGAAGAGCATCAATGCCCGCGCCGTCGCCATCAAGATGGGCCAGCAGCGCCGGCTGCTCGCCAGCGACAACCTTCCTACGGCCATCGAGCATGACATCGACCTGCGCGACATGACAGCGTGGGAGGCGATCACCGGCTCGTTCCGGATGATGCTGGAGACCGGCAACCAGGCCATCCGCATCGTTGGGCCGGGCGTCGGCAACGCCCAGTTCATTGAGATCGTGACCGACGAGCTGCCGCTGCGGCAGCAGATGTACCGGTTCTCCCGTAATGTCGTGGTGGTTGCGCTGATCATCGCGGCCCTGACCGCCGGCCTCGTCTATCTCGCTCTGCATTATCTCTTCGTGCGCCCGATGCGGCGGCTCACCGCGAGCCTGGTCGGCTTCCACGAGAATCCCGAGAGCTCGGCGCGGATCATCGTGCCGAGCCAGCGCAGCGACGAGATCGGGGTGGCCGAGCGCGAATTGTCCGACATGCAGCGCGACCTGATGTCGATGCTGAATCAGAAGAGCCGGCTCGCCGCCCTCGGCCTCGCCGTCTCCAAGATCAACCACGATCTGCGCAACCTGCTGGCCTCGGCGCAGCTTTTGTCGGACCAACTCGCCAGCGTGCCGGATCCGCGGGTGCAACGCTTCGCGCCGAAACTGGTGCGCTCGCTCGAGCGCGCCATCGCCTTCTGCCAATCCACGTTGTCCTATGGCCGCGCTCAGGAGGCCGCACCAGACCGCCGCATGATCCTGATCGAGCCGGTGGTGCTGGAGGTGCGCGAGACCGCTGGGCTCGCCAACGACGCCTCGATCGCCTGGGTTTCCGCAATCGAGCGCGGGCTTGCCGTCGATGCGGATCCCGACCAGCTGTTCCGCGTGCTGCTCAACCTCGTCCGTAACGCCGCCCAGGCGCTGGAAAGCCATGCCTCGTCCGGCGAGGGCGGCGTGCAGCAGATCCGGATCACCGGAAAACGCGAGGGCGCGGTCGCCATCTTGGAGGTTTCCGACACCGGCCCGGGCGTGCCCCAGAAAACCCGGGAGCACCTGTTCGAGGCGTTTCAGACCTCCGGCCGCCCCGGCGGCAGCGGCCTTGGCCTTGCCATCGCCGCCGAGCTCGTCCGCGCCCATGGCGGCGACATCCACCTCGTCGAAGGCACCATCGGCGCCACCTTCCGTATCGTCATCCCCGACCGCCCCGTGGAACTGCTCTCCATCCGCAACGAGCGGGCGCGGGCGTAGCCGGCCAGCCGGCAGTCTCCCGTCATTCCGGGACGGCCCAAAGGGAGGGCCACGGAATCTAGAGGTTTCGGCGCGAGATTCCGCACTTCTCGCTTCGCGAGCCCAGGAATGACCATGCTGGCGGTCATCTCCTTGCAAAATCTCCCCATCCCGGATCTTGCCAACAGGGACAAGAGCGGCTAGTCAGAGCGCTCTTTCGCACCCCTCCCGGCCTTCCGGGAGATGCGTCGCGGGTCATGCCCGCCATCGCTGCTTGCGAAAAACGCGCCCGTAGCTCAGCTGGATAGAGCATCAGACTACGAATCTGAGGGTCGGACGTTCGAATCGTTCCGGGCGCGCCATTCCTTGACGCCGGGCAGGCAACCGGCATCCGAGATCGCGGATTGGCCGCGCCCTGTCGGGAACCAAATGAAGATATCGCAGGCATTCAAATTCGAGGCGGCGCATCGGCTGCCGAAGGTGCCCGAGACGCACCGATGCAGCCGGCTGCATGGTCATTCCTACCGAGTAGAGGTTCAGCTCGAAGGATCGGTCGACCCGCGCACGGGCTTCGTCGTGGACTTTTTTGATCTCGAGAAGTGCTTCGCCGACATCGTGGGCGCGTTGGACCACAGGTGCCTGAACGACGTCGAGGGGCTCGAGAACCCGACGGCCGAAAACATTGCGATCTGGATATGGGACCGGCTGGAGCCGAGCGTGTGGCAAATCTCGGCTGTCCGCGTTTACGAAACGGCGGACTGCTGGGCCGAATATCAGGGGCGGTGACGCGCGACGGCGCCGTGGTCAAAATGCGCTCGACATCGCATCCCGAACCGCAGCCTCGCTCGGCTGGGATACGCGTGGCGGCATTCACCGCAGCCCCTGTTCGTCGATCAGGATGCGGTGGATCTCGATGCGTTCCGGCAATTCGATCAGGAATTCCGGATCGCGCGCGAGATGATGCACCTTGGTCGGCTCGCCCTTGGTGAAAGCCGTCATGGCCTCGACGTCCGCCCAGTAGGAGATGGTCGTGAACCACGTCTCCTCATCGCGGTCCTCGCGCAGCTGCTGCACGCCGAGCGCCGTCTTCAACAGCGGCGGAATGCCCTCCGCCTGCAGATAGGTCTGGTAGGCGTCAGCGATGTCGCGGCGGGTACGGCCGCGCCAGATGCGGGCGATGGTCGGCTTGGTCGGCATGGTGGACTCCTTCAGGCGAACGCCGTGCTTCGCATTCTCGTTCCAGCGTCTCCATGTCACGGCCCTCGACAGCCGCCCTGGAACTTGGTGCCACATCATTGATCTGAAGCAATGATGGTCTTCGGCACAAGTGCTCTTCTGAACATCAGCTGACCGCCGCCTGTAATCTGTTTCACACGCAAACGCGCTCAATGACGCTACACGAACCAGACCGCGCTCCGCGCGGCCTGGTCCGGAGCTGGCGATGATGGCTGCACTGGCAAAAGCACTCTCCCGTGCAATGAGAACCACCATCGACGTCGAGACCCTGAAAATCCTCATGATCTTCGCGGGAGCGTGGGCGCTACTCTTCCTCGTTGCCGCCATGATCTACGGACAGGCGCTGAAGGCCGCATTATTCTGAGGTCGCGCGAGTAAATCGCCCTTCGCCGCGAGACGAGCCCTCGTCCTGAGGGCCCGCCACAGGCGGGCGTCTCGCGCGCGCCAGCGCCGGCCCTTCCGGAAACCTATTGATGATCGATTGCAGCCTGCCTCAGCGCCGGCGCGACGTGGGTGAGCCGCCGCGTCGTCGGTCAGCGCGTCGCGCTCTCGGATTGATGCCGGGCTTGCCGCCCCGCAGGAACTTCGACTTTTTCCCGACGTTGAGCAGGCGGCTCCCACGGTCCACCGATGAAGAACTTTGCCAATACCGAGTTTTCCCCTGAGGTGATCGAGCTGATGACCACCGCGCTGGAAGCTGCGATTGCGACCCTGCCGGAGCCCGTGCATTCCTCGCACGTCAATGCACTCGCCGAATCCATCCTGCGCACGGCCGGTGCGGGTGAGCGCAACCCCGCCGCCTTGCAGAGGATCGCTTTGATGGAATTGCAACTGGCGCCGCGTCATTGATGAGGCCGACATGAGGACAGCAGCTGCTGTGGTCATCGCGCTCTGTGCGACATCGTCTGTTGCCGGGGCAGACAGCTGGACGACCTACCGGATTCCGGAATCCGGGACGTCGGCCGACATTCCCGCCTCGCTTTTCACCGAGCCCGCCGGAAAACCCGACGGATACGGCCAGCAATTTCGCACGGCCGATGGCCGCGCCGATCTCACCGTGCAAGCTGTTCCCAATCAAGGTCTCTCGCCCGCCGAATTTCTCGCCAGGAAAAATCCGCCGTCCGGGATCATCTACAAACGGATCACACCGAGATTTTTCGTAGTCTCCAGCATCAAGCGCGGCAAGATCTGGTACGACCGATGCAATTTCTCGCGGCGCTACGTGCATTGCGTGCTGATCAATTATCCGGCGGCCGAGAAGCGGCAATGGGACGGCATCGTGACGCGCATCAGCCACAGCCTGAGTGCCGGTTGACCTGGGCCAACACAACAAAAAGGCTGCCCGAGCGACTCGGGCAGCAGGTCGTGAGGATGGCGCGTTTTCTAGCGAGGTGGATACCGGTCCGCGCGACGAAAACGCGTCAAGCCAAGGAGCTTCAAGACAAGGAGCTTCGGTTCTGATTCCACCAGAACCGATATGCTCTAGCGAGCCGTCGTCGATGTCGTCGACATGGTCGGCTTCGAGCCCGGTACATGCGACATCGTCTTGGTGGTCGAGCCGACCTCTTCGCCGGCCTTGACCTTGGTGCGCGTATGCGAGCGGCTGAACGTGCCGCCTTCATGGGCCTGCGCCCGCGCGTTGGAATTCAGCACGGGCCCGTTGCCCTTGTTCGTGCTGACGCCGGTCTGGGTCTTGCCGTCGACGGAAGCGGCGCTTCCACCGGCCGCAATCGAGGAGCCGGTGCTGCCGGTCGGCGACGTTGACGTGCCGCCGGTGCCGACGGTGGAGGCGGATGTGCCGCCCGCGGCGGCCGAGCCGCCGCTTCCGCCCGTGATGCTCTTCTGTGCAAGAACCGGCGAAGCGGCAGCGAGCAGGGCCGCGACCGCCGCGGTCGTGAGTAAGTTTCTCATGTTTCAATCCTCTATCAATCAGGGTGACGATGTCGAGATTGTGCAGCCGTTGACGGTGATGGTGCTAGCACTGGTGGAGCCAGGACCGCCCGCCGTCGACGACGAGCTCGAGACGTTGCCGCCGCCGGCCTGCACATGCACCGATGATCCGCCGGCCGAGCTTGAGCTCGACAGCGAACTGCTCGATGAGGTCGACCCGGTCGTGCCCGAGCTCGATGAGCCGACCGCGGTGATGCTTCCGTCTGCATGCTTCTCGACCTTGACCTTGCAGGTCTCGCCTGATGCCGTCTTGCCGGTTTTTTCCATGGTCTCTGCCGATGCAGCGCTGCCCATCAGAGCCAGCGCCATGATCGCAACGATTGACTTGTTCATTGCGGCTCCTCCTCAACATGGACGAAGGGAGCGGCACGTGGCCGCTCCCGGGATGGGACTAATTCTTGTCCTTCTTCCACTCGTCCTTGTTATGGCCCTTGCCCTTCTCGAGGCCCATGTCGCTGGCGTGGCTACCGGACTTGCCGTCGCCCATGCCGGGCGACTTCGACGCGCCGGACTGACCAACGGTCGAGCCGCTGCCGGCCGCCGAGCCGCCGGTGCCGACGCTGGACGAGCTCTTGCCGCTGCCCGCCGACGAACCGCCGGTGCCGAGCGTCGAGGCCGAGCCGCTTCCCGAGCCGCTGCCGGCCGCCGAGCCACCGGTACCCACAGTCGAGCTGCTGGTGCCGCCGCCCGCAGACGAGCCGCCAGTGCCCAGCGTCGACGCAGAACCTGATCCGCTGCCCGAGCCGGCCGATGAGCCGCCGGTGCCGACCGTCGAGCTGCTCGTGCCGCCGCCCGCCGAAGAGCCGCCGGTGCCGACCGTCGAACTCGATTGCGCAACAGCGAGTGCCGTGCCGGCCAACAGCGCGGCCGCAGCCGCAGAAAGCTTCAGGATCCTCATGTCCATTCCTCCAGGGTTTCCAAAAACAAATCGCCAAATCAGGCACGGGATAAATTGGCAAACGCGCAAACGTTCCTTGCGTCGGACACGTTGACGCTTTTGCGCAACCTGAAGTGAAGTTCCGCGCTGCGCGAACACGGCCACGCATCCTTTTATTCATCTGGCGTTCATCTGGAGCGAGTGCGAACGGCTGCGCGCCTCATGCGCCGCGATCACGCTGCATCAGCACATCTCAGAACGCCCCGACCATCACCTGGCGATCGTAGAGTCGACGTGGGGACGCCGAGCGAGCCGCGCGATTTGAACGGAGACCGGCTGCTCGCGTCGCGCCGCGCTGAGGTGCGGGCGTGTTCGTCTCTGGCTTCCGCGGTTCGGCCATCGCCAATGCGTTGCTCGCAACGTGGACCGGCGGCTCGGCGGCGAGCAGAGGCGAAGAGACACTGGCGGCGATCTGAGTGGACGTGTCGAAGACGATTTTTTCAGGCAAGGCTCGTGCGGAGTGGATGCGAATGATGCTTCGGTCGACCTCCGGGCCGACAGAGCGCTCGCCAAGTGGCGGCAGATTGCGATCGAGTGCGAAGAGCAGCGCCACGACCAATGCGCCTGCAAACAGGAAATATCGAATGATGGGCATCGGGCCCCCTACCGCAAAATGAAAGCAGGATGCACGGCGAGCCGCTCCTCCACGGCCCGCCGCGCGGCGGAGTTAATCCACCTCCTGGACCACCATGCGGGTCTCGGGGTCCACCAGCATGACCCGGTTGCCCGAATAGACGTAGCGATACTTCGTCAGCGACGGGCCCCAATCGCTCGGCACGCTCGCGAGCTCGACATCGCGCGGGACCGGCGAGCCGACCACGATCTTTTCGCGCGTCTCGACCGGACGGATCTTGTGCTCGGTGACGTAAGATCGAATCTTGGTGCGGTATTCCGGCTCGATCTGCACGGTCGCGCCGTGTCCGGCGCCGGTCGTCGTGGTGACGGTGGTTTGCGCCATCGCGCTCGTCGACACGAGCAGAGCGGCGGCCGAAATCAGCATGAACTTCTTCATCGCATTCTCCCTCGCCGCTTCATGCGGCGCTGCGATGAACTCGCCATCAGCTCGGCCGTTCCGCAGGAACGCGGAACGTTTGCCGTTTTTTCCTGTTTCTTCCCCGGGAGCAGTTATTCGGAGGAGAGGATAATGCCTGTATTGATTCTCTGGGCCGTGCCGGCGATCCTGGTTGTCGGCGGTGGCATCTATCTCATTGGCCACATGCACTGAATGCAAAGGCCCCGGTTTCTGAATGCAAAGAACCCGGGGCTGCATATCTGCAGGAAATCCTCGCCGACCTCGTCAGCCCTACGTTTTCAAAAACTGAACGGCATCGTACGAGTGACAGCTGGCGGTCGTTTGCCTTACCGCCACCCCAGCGCCGGTGCCACCTGAGTCAGGATCGCCTCGAGCGCATGCACGCAGTAGGCGACGCCGAGCTGGTTCGGAATCGTCAGCAGCAACGTGTCCGCTTCCGCGATCGCCTCGTCCTGGCGCAGTTGCTCGATCAGCACGTCAGGCTCCGCCGCATAGGAGCGGCCGAAGATCGCGCGGGTGCGCGGGTCGATGAAGCCGATCTGATCCTCCCCTCCGCGTTCCCCGCCAAAATAAGCGCGGTCGCGATCGTCGATCAGCGCGAAGATGCTGCGGCTCACCGATACGCGCGGCTCGCGGCTGTGCCCCGCCTCTTTCCACGCCGCGCGATAGGCGCGGATCTGCGCCGCCTGCTGCACATGAAAAGCCTCGCCGGTCTCGTCGTTCTTCAGCGTCGAGCTCTGCAAGTTCATGCCGAGCTTTGCTGCCCACACCGCGGTGGCGTTCGAGCCGGCACCCCACCAGATGCGTTCGCGCAAGCCTTGCGCATGCGGCTCGAGGCGCAACAGCCCGGGCGGATTGGGAAACATTGGCTGCGGATTGGGCTCGGCAAAACCCTCGCCGCGGAGCAGGTCGAGGAAGACTTCCGCGTGGCGCCGGCCCATGTCGGCATCGCTCTGGCCCTCGGCCGGGCGATAGCCAAAATAACGCCAGCCGTCGATCACCTGCTCGGGCGAGCCGCGGCTGATGCCCAGCTGGAGCCGCCCACCGGCGATGAGGTCGGCGCTTCCTGCGTCCTCCACCATGTAGAGCGGGTTCTCGTAACGCATGTCGATCACGGCCGTGCCGATCTCGATCCTGCTGGTCTTGGCGCCGACGGCGGCGAGCAGCGGAAAGGGTGATGCGAGCTGCCGGGCGAAGTGATGTACGCGGAAATAGGCGCCGTCCAAGCCGAGCTGTTCCGCCGCAACCGCAAGCTCGATCGATTGCAGCAGCGTGTCCGCGGCCGAGCGGGTCTGCGACTGCGGCGAGGGCGTCCAGTGTCCGAAGGACAGGAATCCGATCTTTTTCATGGAGGCAAAGTAAGTATGATCGCAGGAGTTTGCGATACGCCGGCTGGAGGAAAGTTGGACAAGAGGGGAAGCCGTGTACCCGCAAGTGCCGCCCTTTGGGAGGAAGCAGACCTAAGCAGACAACGCCGTCATGTCGCTTTTTGACCCATCGCAGGCGTTCGGGCCTCTGGGGCCGGCGTCGCGTTTTGACGCTGAACAGACGACTAAATGTTGCCGACGGCGACGCATTTGGAAAACGACTGTCGCCCGACAGCGCAGAGCCGAGGCCTCGTCATCGCTCTGCATGGTCTCGCCATGCGTGCGCAGCGTCTAGCGCCGCTTCCCAATAAGACGATGCGGGCATCCGGTGCTCACGTAAAATTACCGCCAAATGCCGGATAGAAGCTAGCGCACCGGCACGGTGCGGGTCATCTTGCTGTGCTGGCCTAAGGTCTTGCAGTAGATTGTTGAGCAGTATTGCTGCTCGATCTTCGCAGGTCTCCCGCGCTTCTTGCAATATCAGCAGCGCGTAACGCGCCTCTACATACTGGCTCATTATCGTCGCCTGAATTCAACCGACGGAGACCGAAAATCTTGCCTCTGTGCTGGTAATGTCCCTTACCTGCCGCAGAAGAGGCGCAGACCGGAGCACCGGTTGTTGCTTTCCGGCAGCGGCCCTATTTCGCAGGCAATTGGCGCTTTCCATGAGCCTCCCCGCGTTCGCACTTTCCTCCAGTTCGCTCCGCCTTCTGCTCGGCTAAAAGCACTTGCGCTCGCAACTGTTCCAGCTCGGCAAGTTGAAAGGCGAGCGCTTCAAGGCGGTCGTGAAGAACTACAACTTCGTGCGCGCGGCCGTAGTGCATGCCAGCCCCTCTTCATTTAAGACTTGGCCCGTTCGCTGGACCCGGGAAAATCTGGCAACTTCGGCCATGGCGCGCATTTACATACAGCAAGGTGTATCGCACCAAAGGCCAGTTAGCCGGGGGCACCCGCCGCATCGCATGCTTCGCGTCTGATGCTGGAGGACCTGGACCAATCCTTCGCTATGCGTGTCTCGGTTCTTACGCCGGCTGGAACTGCGTTGTTCGGCTTATCGGTTGGCCAGGCCATCGAGTTCCAAACGCCAGGCCCAAACAGCTGGTCCTTGAGGGTACTCGGCGTGTTGAACTGAAGGAGGCGTCGGTATGCGCGGTGCTTTCAGCTAGAACAGGCCGCCTTAACGGTCATCGGTATCGGCGTCGTTCTGGCTGTCGTGCTCTTCCTGGCAACCTTCTTCAGGGCTTGAAGGTCCAACTGAGCTGCCCCTCGATCTATGATCGAGCTGGGGCCCCCGACCGCTGCTTACCCACGGCTCTTTCCATCCGCGCTTTTAGGAACCCCTCACCCCAGTGTAGCGAAATGGCGCAGGCCGCTGCAGACGGGAACAACCGGAACTTCAGTCGCGCGTCCTCGTTGGCAGTGACTACTTACGAGCTTGAGGAGGATACATGAAGAAGCTGATCGTATGCGGCGCTCTCGCCGCCTTTGCCCTCGGCACACAGGCC
Organism: Bradyrhizobium sp. 154; assembly: GCF_023073875.1. Taxonomy (NCBI): domain Bacteria; kingdom Pseudomonadati; phylum Pseudomonadota; class Alphaproteobacteria; order Hyphomicrobiales; family Nitrobacteraceae; genus Bradyrhizobium; species Bradyrhizobium sp. 154. Next base: position 80,018 of record NZ_JADPKG010000048.1, on the reverse strand, counting down.
GCCAGCGCCGCCGAGTTCTACATCGTTCGCGACGCGACCACCAAGAAGTGCACCGTGGTCGACACCAAACCGACGACTACCACTACGACTATCGTAGGCGACGGCATCTACAAGACCAAGACGGAAGCCGAGTCCGCCGTGAAGACCACCAAGGTCTGCACTGAACAGTAAAACGGTTCTTGCAGGGCCTAGCCGGCCCGGTGAAAAACGTTCTGATGCAATTGGAGGAGAAGATGCCTGTGCTGATTTTATGGGCCGTTCCTGCCGTGCTCGTTGTTGGCGGCGTCGGCTATTGGTTAGTTCACATGCACTGAGCGAACACCAGCTCGCACGAAAGGCTCGCCCTCAAGCCGGGCGGGCCTTTTTTGTGGTCTGCGAAGCCTCGCTCAGCAGAAAAAAGGGCCCCGGTTGGGGCCCTAATCTTTCGCGAGCGCTCGACCTGCTAGTTGTAGTCCGAATACTTGAACTGCGGGAGCGCCTTCAGCTGCTCCTTGTTGCCGCTCATGACGGCGTGGTCGGGGACCCAATCGTTCGCGCTGCGGTTAGTCGTATTGGTCGAAGCCGCGCCGGTAGTCGTGTCGCGGGAGGTGGTCGAGGTGCTCGTCGAGCTCGTCCGGACAGGCTCTTCGACGAACTTCAGCTTGTCCATCGAGACGGCGATGTCGTGTTCGCCCATGCCGAGAAAGCCCCCGATGCCGATCACCACGGCGTTGATCTTGCCGCTCTTGTCGACGAGCAGTTCGTTGACGTCGCCGAGCTTCTCGTTGGCCTCGTTGTAGACGTTCAAGCCCATGAGCTTCGAGGCTCGCCAATTGCCCTTGAGCGCCATCTTCGCGTCCACCGGTTGGGCGGTGGCAGCCGGCGCAGCGCGATCAGCCGGTTGAGTGGATTGCGCGAACGCAGCGCCGCCGATCACGGCAGTGCCAAGCAGAGCCACGGCAAGAAAGCTTTTCATCTACTATCTCCTCCACGTGAGAACCGCACCCGTTCAGATGCCGGCCTCAACGCCCGGAACTGCCACTTGTTCCCGAACTCGATCCCACCGGAGCCAGCAACCCAGCGACGTTCGGTGGTCACGATTCGGACGGAAACGCCCCTAGCAATGTCGTCAAGATTGCAGCGCAGACCGCCACGAGGACAATTTTTAGCAGCGTTCTCATGCGCCGTACGTCCTCGTTCGAGCTCTCGATAGACGAAAGTGCACGCCAGACCAGATGCGAGCAAGGCATTGCAGTGATTCCTACTACCATAAGCCCCTCCCAAAAAGCGCATTCTTCAAAGCACGATCTATGAATGCGTGAGCAAAAATGGTGCAAGTTGCGGAAGGTGCCTGCGGCTCGGCCTCTCGCGGCGCCCAAGTGCGGAAGTTCGAGGTGGAGGCCAGCGCGCCAATCCATGATAGTGTCCATGGCGGGTAACGGGGCTCGCCCGCCGGCCTACCGTGCTCAGATGAGGGATGTCGATGGATCTCAGGCGTACGGAGCCTCATCCGAAACTGAGGAACGTCGTTCGCTCCTTCGAAGAACGCCGCGCGACGCTAGGCTCTCACGTGCTGGCATTTCCGCTGACGGCACGTCCGCATCAGATTATCGATATTTACCTGGGCGATCCATTACGTCTTCGCCTCGATGGCGGGCGCCTCGCGACCGCGCCGGAGATGGTCGTCGTCGGGCCCCAGGGCGCGCGCCGGATTCATCTCTATGCTTCGGGTCAGTTACATATCTTCAACATTCTGCTGCAGCCGGCAGCTCTGCACCGGCTGGTCGGAATCGGAATGACATACCTGATCGACGAAGGCGTCCCGGCACGCGACGTGCTCGGAAACCGCGCCGCGCTCCTCCAAGACGCCGTACGATCGGCGCAGGACTTTTCTTCGCGTGTCGCCGCGGCAGAACGATGGTTTGGCGCCATGTTGGAAGGCCGTGCCGCGGAGGATGGAATTGGCGTCACGTCCCGCCGTCTCATGTCCGCCCGGGGTAACATCCGGATCGCCGCATTGGCCTCGCAATCGGGTCTGAGCGCCCGCCAGTTTCAACGTCGCTTCACGATGCAAACGGGCCTTCCCCCAAAATTGTACGCGCGCACGGCGAGATTTGATGCCGCCTTGACGATGCATCGCAATCAGCCGGCCAAGCCGTGGACGCAAATCGTCCACGAGGCCGGCTACTTCGATCAGGCGCACTTCGTCCGGGAATGCTACGCGCTAGTCGGCCTGCCACCCCACCAATTCATCGGCGATTGGGACAACATCCTCTCGCCCGATGGCTGAAAAATACAAGCCATGAAGCCTCAGCCGTGGTTTGCTTGCCAGTAGGCAAACGCGACTCAGGGGTCCCACGATGGCAAGCAACGGCGGCAGGATGGCACGCAATTTGGTGGTTAGTGCCGCGATGATAGGCTTTGCACTGGTGGCTTGCGTTTCAGACGCGTCGGCTCAGCAGCAAGAACGTGCGGGCCGCCCCGGTGAAATCGTGGTGACGTTGCTCGGCACCGGCGGCCCCGAGCCAGGCACGGCGCGCTTTGGGCCGGCCACCTTGATACAAGCCGGTGGACTCAATCTGCTATTCGATGCGGGCCGCGGCGTGACGGTGAGGTTGTATCAGCTCGGGATACCCGCAGGGAAAGGCATCGATGCCGTCTTTCTCACCCACTATCATTCCGACCATGTCGAAGGTCTGCCGGACCTCTGGATGACCGGATACATGTTCGGACCGTTCGGCTTCCGCAGCCGACCATTGCGACTGTTTGGGCCATCGGATGGCACAGGATCGGGCGGAGCGGCGAGAATCGCCAAAGGGCTCACCGAGGCGTTTGCGGACGATGCGCGGATACGAATGGCCGACGAAAAAATCCCGGCCGTCGCCACCCAAATCGACGCGCATGACTTCCAGGCTGATCGGGTCGTGTTCGAGGAGGCCGGCGTCAAGGTGACGGCATTCGCCGTCAATCATGGTGACCTGATCAAGCCGTCAGTGGGATATCGCGTTGATTATGGCGCGAAGTCGGTCACGTTGTCAGGTGACACCAAGTTCGATGAGAATCTCATCAAGTTTGCGACGGGCACGGATCTTCTGATCCATGAGGTTTTTGCCACGTCCGCGAAACTGGCAGAGTTGCCGTACATGAAGCCAGTCGCGGACCATCACACGTCGCCCGAACAGGCCGGCGAGGTGTTTTCCCGGGTCAAACCGAAGCTCGCCGCCTACACACATGTCATACTCCTCGGTGTGAGCCAGGATGTACTCGTGTCGCGGACCAAGGGCACATATGCGGCTCCGTTTCAAGTTGGCGACGACCTTATGCGGTTCGAGATTGGCGACAGCGTCGCCGTCAAGAGATGGAATCCGGAGTTTCGCGGATATTCCGATTAGATGCGCAGGAACTAATCCTTGACGATCCGCTGCTGGCGGTCTGCCGGATGAGCCCGTCACGAGGGACACTTAACAGTAAGCTGCCCTGGCTGCGCGACTACTTTGAGCAGAACCTCAGGTTAGACGGCGCTATTCGTGGGCCAAAAGGGGAGCTGGCGAACATTTGAATTGGTCAGACTTTGGGCAATCTCGTGACTTGAAGCGAACGTGGTAGCGCGAAAAGATCCCCGCATCGTTCGTCAGCTTTTGGGCCATCTGCGAAATTGAGCATCGGCGGACCAAAGTCCGGTCATTACATTAGAGCGGGCCTGATTTGCTCAACCTGAGTTCTTCGCACTTTGACCCGAAGCGGAAGTTCCGCGTTTCGATGCGCAACGTAATCTTTACCATGGGCTCGTCGCAAGCCGGAAGGATCAACTTGGGGGGCGCCGCCGATTGCAAGGATGCATAAGTGATCAGTATGAGCAATGGCATCCCAACCGGCAAAACTTATCTCGGGTTCGCCTTGCTCTGGCAGGTCGTGTTCTTCGTCGCGTGGATCGCTTGTATCGTCTTTTTTGAGGCTGGTTACTTCGCGACCACAATGGTTGTGATCCTGCTCACCGCGTATGGGTTCTTCCGACATGCCAGATCGATTGGCCGTCGCGCAAAGCAAGGCATTCGGCGGCCAACGCCTGAGCTTCGCCGATGGCTCTCGATCACGTCAGGGCGCCGAGACGCAATCAACGGCGGTCCTCGCTATTAAACGGCTGGTTCTGGCCCTGAACGGACGTTGGGTCGCAGCGTGTGCCCTCGTCAGAGTGCGACTGTTTCCTCGACAACATGTTTCAGCGGCGTCCCCTCAGCGGACAGGGTCATTCGCAGTTTGAGCTCGCCACCTTTCACCGCCCCGCTACGCACTAGGTTCTCGATTTCACGCTGCGATGTAACTCCGACATGCTTCAGAAACTTACGGATAGCCATATTGAAGCGGTCTTCATCGAACTCGGCGGTCATGGCTTTTCTCCCTGATCGGCTGGACAAAGTCTAACACATTGGCGATCCCGTGTTTACAGCCCCCCAAGTCCCGGACTAGGGATCAATGATCGGGACGTTCATTCGCCGCTTGCTTCTGGGCATCGTGGCGAGTTCAAGGTTTGACGACACGAGTAAGCCGCCTCGCTTCGCGGCGTCGCTCGTCAGGACGTCGCCGTTGGGCCCTTAGCTGACTTGCAAAGGCGAACCGGCCAGGTCTGCTTTCGAAGGCAGAACGGAGGCGCCTGCCTGGGGGCTGATCGATAATAAATGCACGCGCTAGCGCATCCGGATTTGGTGCCGGCCGTGTTGACGAAGCCGTGACGGCTCGGGCGTGGACCACCCAGTCGCGAAGGGTGAAGCCGGTGTCACACGGTGCTACCGTCCGGTGCTAATTCCCCGGGGAAGTATAAATCCCCCTGCAACGCGTCGATCAGGCGTGTGACAGCCTGCGCGTGGGACGCGGTGTGAAGCTCGAGGATATCGATACGGGCAGAGACCGGGCTCGCTCTATTCCACGTGCCCGATGATGCCATCATGCGCCTGTGTTGCCCGACGGGGCAACGACTTTTTGCCCGACGGGTCAACATCTCTCTGCAAAGTGTCTAAGCCATTGATCCCGCTAAGGGCGCCTACTGCGCATGGGGTTGTTTTTGACATTCTTGTTGCGGGGGCACGAAAGCTCACTCGTCCCGCTACTTCACCACCCGCACGCCCTTGGTTGTAAACCGCTGCGTCCTGACGCCGGGGCGAACCGGGCGCTTCGTGCCGGCGGCCTTGCCGGTGCCGGGGGGCTGGTGCGCGGGGACGAGCTGGTGGGGCTGCGAGCCGATCAAATCGGCGCGGCCCATCTCCTTCAGCGCCTCGCGCAGCACCGGCCAATTGTCGGGGTCGTGGTAGCGCAGAAATGCCTTGTGCAGGCGGCGCTGGCGCAGGCCCTTGATCGCCTCGACCTTGTCGCTGCCGCCGTGGCGGACGCCGCGCAGGGGGTTGACGCCGGTGTGGTACATCGCGGTGGCGGTCGCCATCGGCGAGGGCAGGAAGGTCTGCACTTGATCTGCGCGATAGCGGTTCTTCTTCAGCCAGAGCGCGAGGTTCATCATGTCCTCGTCGGTCGTGCCGGGATGTGCCGCGATGAAATAGGGGATCAAATAGTATTTCTTGCCGGCCTGCTCGGCGGCTTCATCGAACATCCGCTTGAAGCGGTTGTAGGCGCCGATGCCCGGCTTCATCATCTTGTCGAGCGGGCCGCGCTCGGTATGTTCCGGCGCGATCTTCAAATAGCCGCCGACGTGATGGGTGACGAGCTCCTTGATGTATTCGGGGCTCTCCACCGCGAGGTCGTAGCGCACGCCGGAGGCGACCATCACCTTCTTGATACCACGGGTCTCGCGCACCTTGCGATAGAGCCGGATCAGATCGTCATGCGAGGTGTTGAGGTTCGGACATATCTCGGGGAAGACGCAGGACGGCCGCCGGCACGCCGCCTCGACCTTCGGATCCTTGCACGCCATCCGGTACATGTTGGCGGTAGGGCCACCGATGTCGGAGATCACGCCGGTGAAGCCCGGCGTCTTGTCGCGGATCTTCTCGATCTCGCGCAGGATCGAGCCCTCCGAACGGTTCTGGATGATGCGGCCCTCATGCTCGGTGATCGAGCAGAAGGTGCAGCCGCCAAAGCAGCCGCGCATGATCGTCACCGAGAATTTGATCATCTCCCAGGCGGGGATCTTTGCATCACCGTAGGACGGATGCGGCGCGCGCGCGTAAGGCAGGTCGTAGACCGCGTCCATCTCCTCGGTGGTGAGCGGGATCGGCGGCGGGTTCAGCCAGAGATCGCGATCGCCGTGACGCTGCACCAGCGGCCGCGCATTGCCGGGATTGCTCTCCCGATGCAGCACGCGTGAAGCGCGCGCATAGGCCTCGCGGTCCTGCTCGACCTGTTCAAGGGCCGGCAGGCGGATCACCGTGGCGCCGCGTTGGCGCGATGCGCCCTCGTCGGCGGAGTCGAGATCGTCGGCGTGCAGCTCGGTGTAATCCGCAGGGACCTTGCGGAACAGCGCGACGCCCCTGATGTCGTCGAGCTCGCGCGGCGCCTCGCCGGCGGCGAGCCGCTGCGCCACTTCGACGACGGCGCGCTCGGCATTGCCGTAGAGCAGAAGGTCCGCCTTGGCGTCGGCCAGCACCGAGCGGCGCACCTTGTCGGACCAGTAATCGTAATGTGCGATCCGGCGCAGCGAGGCCTCGATGCCGCCGAGCACGATGGGCACGTCCTTGAACGCCTCGCGGCAGCGCTGAGCGTAGACGATGGTGCAGCGGTCCGGCCGCTTGCCGCCTTCGCCGCCGGCCGTATAGGCATCGTCGTGGCGCAGGCGGCGGTCCGCGGTGTAGCGGTTCACCATGGAATCCATGTTGCCGCCGGTGACGCCGAAGAACACGCGCGGCTTGCCCAATGCCCTGAACGGCTCCGCCGAGTGCCAGTCCGGCTGCGCGATGATGCCGACGCGAAAACCTTGCGCCTCGAGCAGCCGGCCGATGATCGCCATGCCGAAGCTCGGATGATCGACATAGGCATCGCCCGTCACCAGCACGATGTCGCAAGCATCCCAGCCGAGCGCATTCATCTCGGCACGGCTCATGGGGAGGAACGGCGCCGGCTTGCGCGGGCGCGCCTGTGCCATCAGGGGCTTTTCGGCGGTGACGATCTGGGTGTCCATACGGATAGGCATAGGGGTCCGGGCGGGTGAATTCAACCAATCGATGCGTGGCCTTTGCCGATGTCTCGCCGATGCAGCTTGGCGGCATCGTCATGACGAGTCGAGCGGGGAGTTCCATCCTCGCGGCCGCGCTGATCGGGTGTCGGCCGCGGGAACCAATCGCCGCTGCGGACATTCTGGTCCAGGGTTCTAACCGGGCCCGTGTCGCGCGCGCCTCCACCATCTCGGCGTTCGTGACGTCGCCTCTGGCGATGGGGGAATTGTGAGCACCGTCATAGAGAACTTGCTGATGCGGAAGCAGAAGCTCGTGGAACAGCTCGAGACAGCGCAGTCGGTCGAAGACCGCGACAGGCTTGAGCACCAGCTCGAACAGATCAACACCGCGCTGGATTTTCTGGACAGGCCGGGACCGGAGGAGGAGCCGTGACGGCGCTCAATCCATCCTCGGCCCCTCCATCTTCATCTTCACCGCCTCTCCTTTCAGCGCCTCTAATTTCAGCGCCTTGGCATAGACCACGCCCGAATTGGTGATGTGCGTCGTCATCAGCGCTTCGAAGGAGGCTTGCTCGCCGCGTGCGAACAGATCGAGCAGTCTGCGATGCTCGTCGAAGGACGAGCGGGTGCGCACGTCGATCGGCGAGGTCAAATTGGTGCGGAGCGCGGCGACGCGGCCGGAGACGAGCTGATAGGATTCGGCGAGGTAGCGGTTGCCGCAATGGGCGAACAGCGCCTCGTGAAAAGCGGCGTCGGCGCGGCCATAGGCGATGTTGTCTCTTGCCGCGATCGCCGGCTCCATCGCGGCGATCGCTGCGCTGATCGCGGCGACAGCACCGTCGCGGTCGTGGCGGAAGGCGAACTCGGCCGCCTTCGGCTCGAGCGCGATGCGGAAGGTGCAGAGCGCATGGATGTCCTCCGCGCTCGGCGTGAACACGAAGCTGCCGACCTGCGGCCGGATCACCACAAGGCCTTGCGCCTGCAGCTGGCCCATCGCCTCGCGCACCGGCGTGCGGCTGACGCCGAAGGAATTTGCCACCATCTCCTCGGAGATGGCGGCGCCGAGCGCGAACTCACCGTCGATAATGGCCTGGCGCAGCCGCTGCATCACCCGCTGCGACAGCGATTTCGGCGTATCGAGCTTCAATGACTTCATGGGCTCGGTCAGATCACCTTGCCGGGATTGAGCAGATGCTCGGGATCGAGCGCGGCCTTCAGGGTGCGCATCAGCGCGATCTCAGGCTCGCTCCTGGCGTGATCCAGCCATTTCTTCTTCAGCGTGCCGATGCCGTGCTCGGCGGAGACGCTGCCGCCCATCTCGCGCACGAGACCATAGATGATCGCGTCCATTTCCTCCTTCGGCTGCTGCGCGACGGAGAGACCCCCGACCCAGGAGACGAGATGCAGGTTGCCGTCGCCGATATGGCCGTAATAGACGCTCTCGCAGCCCTTGATGCCATCAGCGAGTGCGGCCTTGCAGCGCGTCGCGAACTCGTCCATCCGCGCCACCGCCAGTCCGATGTCGTAGGAGATGTGCGGCCCCAGCACGCGGCCGAACTCGGCACAAATGTCGCGCACGCGCCAGAACGCTTGCGTTTGCGCCAGCGATTGCGCCACCGCCGCGTCAGTCAGCAGCCCGCGCTCCATCAGCTCTTCGAGCCAGGTCTGGAAGCGCGGCGCGTCGATACTCTCGTCGGTGCCTTGCGCCTCCACCAGCACGTAGAGGCCGTGGCCAGCTGCGACCGGAGGCTTCACGCCGGCGCGAATCGTGATCACGTCCCAATAGTCCGGCCACATCACCTCGAAGGCCGACAGCAGCGGCCCGAGCCCGCTGCGTGCGGCGCCGAGCAGCGCGATCACCGCGGCATAGTCCTTCAGCGCGCAGAGCGCAGCCATGGTCGAACGCGGTTTTGGAAACAGCCGCAGCACCACGCGGGTGATGATGCCGAGCGTGCCTTCCGAGCCGATGAAGAGATGCTTCAGATCGTACCCGGCGTTGTTCTTCATCAGCTTGTTGAGGGTGGTGATGATGGTGCCGTCGGGCAGCACCACTTCGAGCCCGAGCACCAGCTCGCGCGTCATGCCGTAACGGATCACGCGGTTGCCGCCGGCATTGGTCGAGAGATTGCCGCCGATGGCACAGGAGCCGCGCGAGCCGAGATCGAGCGGAAAGAAGAAGCCGGCCTCATCTGCGGCCTTCTGGATCGTCTCCAGCGGCGTGCCTGCCTTTACCGTCATCGTTGCCGACGCAGGATCGATCTCCTCGATGCCGGTCATGCGCTCGAGCGAGATCGCGACCCAGCCTGTTTCGGGCGATGCGCCGCGGCACAGCCCGGTCAATCCGCCCTGCGGCACGAAGGGAAGCCGCGCCTGCCGGCAGACCAGGATCGCATCGGCAACGCCCTGCGCATCGAGCGGACGGATCACCGCGCGCGGCGTTTGCGGCAGGCTCGCGCTCCAATCGTTGCAATTGCGCGCCGGCACGTCGCTGCCGGTCAGCACCGCGGCCGCGCCGAGCTTGTCGCGCAACGCGCCGAGCAACTGGTCCGGACGCTCAACCGGGTTCGCCATATCCATGCGAGACCTCCTTGGGGCGCCGACGGGCGCGGGTTTGCATTCGCCTTGTATGTAAGGTACAAGGCGAAAATGTAAAGTAAAACAATGCTTCGACAGGCGCTGAAGATCTGATGGATCAGAGGCTTAGTCCGAAGCCGCAGCAGAGGATGATGTTGATGATGGAGGCAATTCGCGGGTTCTGGGTGGCATCAGTGACGCCCCTGGCGACGGACGGCAGCGTGGATTCCACAAAGCTCGCGGCTCATGCCAAGCAACTCTTCAGTAGAGGGATCGACGGTGTCGTGCTGTTCGGCACCACTGGCGAGGGCACCTCGTTCACTGCCGCCGAACGTATCGCGACCATCGAAGCCGTGCTCAAGGCCGGCGTCGCGCCGGAGCGTATCGGCATCGGCGGCGGCTTCCCCGCCATCACCGACGGCATCGCATTGACGCGCGCCGTGCTCGGCCTCGGCCTGCGTCACGTCCTGTTGCTGCCGCCTTACTTCGATCGCAACGTCACCCCTGAAGGCATCGAGGATGCCTTCGCCGCGATCATCGACGGAGTCGGCGACGATCGCCTGCGCGCCTCGCTCTATCACATTCCACAGGTCTCGGGCGTCGCGATCCCGACCAGCGTCGCTGCGAATCTGCGCAAGCGCTACGGCAAGGTGGTTGCGGGCCTGAAGGACTCCAGTGGCGACTTCAAGGAATTCCAGGCGTTCCGCAACGCCGCGCCCGACCTCGCCATCACCGTCGGCAACGAAGCCGACATCGCCCGTGCGATCGCCGCCGGCGGCGCCGGCACCATCTGCGGCATGGCCAATGTCGTGCCGGAGCTGGTCAAGGCCATGGTCGACGGCAAGGATGTCGAAGCGCGCATGCAGGCCGCGATCGACGTCGTGGACAAGACGCCATCTCTGGTCGCGACGCTGAAGGCCATCCTCGCGGCGCAGACGGGCGATGCCAGCTGGCTGCGTGTGCGACCGCCGCTCCGCGCGTTGTCCGACGGCGCCGCGTTCCAGCGGAAGCTCGACGCGTTGATGGCGCCTGCCATCGCCTGAGATCCCACGTAATCGCGGTACACTGCCGCGGTTCGCGTGACGAGACGTTCGGCGAGAAGATCATCGCCGGCATCTGCGACGACCATCGCGATGCGATCCTGGGTTGGCCGGCAAGTTCGCCTCGATGAGCGTCGTGGCGCTGATGCCGTTGTTCTCGGTCACGGCATCGCAAGTTGCGGCGACCGGCGCAGCCCCCGCTCGGGCAGCTCGTTCCAGGCGAGTGACCGCGACGCGAAGGCTAGCCAAGCGCGCGACAATCGTTCAAAAGCCCATGGCCTGTTCTCGTCAAGGTTCACGCCATGAAGCGCCGTACCGTCACTCCCGCCGAGATCCGCCGCGCGTTGCTGTTGCGCGAAGAAATCGCGTTGCTCGATCTCAGATACGAGGCGGCGTTCGCGACTGGTCATCCGCTGTTCGCTGCTAACATGGCTGCCGACCGGATCGCGGTCGAAGCCGAGGTCAGGCTGCCGCGCAAGGACGTGGCGATCGTGCTCTATGACGATGGGGAAGAGCTGGTTGCGACCGGCGCCGAACGTCTGGCCGCGCTCGGCTACAGCAACATCAGCGTGCTCGATGGTGGGCTGAGGGCCTGGCGCAAGGCCGGCTACGAGGTGTTCGAGGACGTCAATTCCTATTCAAAAGCATTTGGCGAGCTGGTCGAGGCGCGCCGCCACACGCCTTCGCTCAGCGCCGACGAGGTGGCAAGACTCATTGCCGAGAAGGCCAACATCGCCATTCTCGACGTTCGCCGCTTCGACGAATATGCGACCATGAACATTCCGGGCTCGGTCAGCGTGCCGGGCGCGGAGCTGGTGCTGCGCGCGGGCAGCGCCGCGCCCGATCCCGCCACCACGATCATCGTCAATTGCGCCGGCCGCACGCGCTCGATCATCGGCACCCAGTCGCTGATCAATGCCGGCGTGCCCAACCAGGTGTGCGCGCTGCGCAACGGCACCATCGGCTGGACGCTGGCGCGGCACAGGCTCGATCACGGCGCCGACAGGCGCGGCGGGCTCGGGCCGTTCGAAGGCGGCCCGGCCAATGCCCGCGACGTCGCCTATCGCGCCGGCGTTCGTCATATCGGCGCGAGCGAGGCGGCGGCGCTTGTCGCGCGGACCGACCGCACGCTCTATCGCTTCGACGTGCGCGATGCCGAGGAATATGCGGCCGGCCACCTTCCCGGCTTCCGCCACTATCCTGGCGGCCAGCTCGTTCAGGAGACCGACATGGCCGCACCGGTGCGTGGGGCGCGCATTCTCCTGACTGACGACAAGGGCGTGCGTGCCGACATGACGGCGTCCTGGCTCGCGCAGATGGGCTGGGAGGTCTATGTGCTCGAAGGCGGCTATGACGGTGCGCTCGAGATCGGCCCGCCGCGCGTATTGCCGAAGCCAGATCCGGCACATCGTTACCGCCGCCCCTATGAAGGCACCGACGTCGCCGAAGGTGCGATGCAGGCCTATCTGAACTGGGAGTATGGCCTGGTCGAGCAGCTCCGCCGGGACGGAACGCACGGGTTTTATGTGATCTGACTCTGTTACCCTTCACCCTCTCGGGATGGCGGAATTGCTGACGCAAGCATGGCGGGCTCCCGCCATCTTCTCAGGCCCTATTGTGCCGCGCACCGTCCGCGGTCTATGAGCTGCGGCAACGTTGCTACTTACGGAGATACAATGCCAGCCCCCGGCCAAAGCCCCGAGCGGAATGCGAAGGCGCTGCTGCTCGAAGGCGTCAATGATAGCGCAGTCGACCTGTTCAAAAGCGCGGGCTTCACAAATGTCGAGCGCCTGACCAAGGCGCTGGACGGCGAGGATCTGCGGCGGGCGCTCAAGGGCGTGTCGCTGCTCGGCATCCGCTCGCGCACCCAGGTCACCGATGAAGTGCTTGGGGCCGCCGACCAGCTTCTCGCGGTCGGCTGCTTCAGCGTCGGCACCAACCAGGTCGATCTGACCGCGGCGCGCAAGCGCGGCATTCCCGTGTTCAACGCGCCGTTCTCCAACACGCGCAGCGTCGCCGAGCTCGTGATCGGCGAGATCGTGATGCTGCTGCGGCGGATCTTTCCGCGCTCGGTGTCGGCGCATGGCGGCGGCTGGGACAAGTCGGCGACCGGCAGCCGCGAGGTGCGCGGCCGCACCCTTGGCATCGTCGGCTACGGCAATATCGGCTCGCAGCTCTCGACGCTCGCCGAGGCCATGGGCATGCGCGTGATCTATTTCGACCGCACCGACAAGCTCCGTCACGGCAACACCGAGCCGGTCGAGAGACTGGAGGAGCTGCTGGCGCAGAGCGACGTCGTCAGCCTGCACGTGCCCGAGACGCCGGAGACCGCCGGCATGATCGGCGAGAAGGAGCTGCGGGCGATGAAATCAGGCTCGTTCCTGATCAACAACAGCCGCGGCACCGTGGTCGATCTCGATGCGCTCGCGCGCGCCTTGCGCGACGGCCATCTCGCCGGCGCGGCCGTCGACGTGTTTCCGGTCGAGCCGTCCTCGAACGCGGATCGCTTCAACAGCCCGATGCAGGGCCTCGAGAACGTCATCCTCACGCCGCATATCGGCGGCTCGACCGAGGAGGCGCAGGAGCGGATCGGCGGTGAGGTTGCGCGCAAGCTGGTCGACTATTTCATCACCGGCTCGACCATGGGCGCGGTGAATTTCCCGGAGGTGCAGCTGCACTTGCGACCCTCTGGCGCGCGCTTCAGCCACGTCCATCGCAACGTACCCGGCATGCTGCGGCGCCTGAACGAAGTCTTTCTCCAACGCGACATCAACATCGCTGCGCAATATCTGGAGACCGCCGGCGATCTCGGCTACGTCGTGCTCGATGCCGACTTGGCCGGTCAGGATTCGGCAGCGCTGCTCCAGCAGATCCGCAGCCTCGAGGGCACGGTAGGCGCGCGGCTGGTGTTCGAGCACTAGCGCATCATTGACGGCCGGCGGTAGGTCGCCTTCAATGCGGCCTCCTGACGGATCGAACGAGAACAGAAAACAGGGGGAAACCATGGCGCAAATGCGTGCGAAGCTCCGTGCGCTGCTCGTAGGGACGGCGGCTGCATTGACTGCGGGTAGCGCCTCGGCGGCGACGCTGACAGACGACGCCGAGACGGTCTGCAACGGTCTTGTTGGCGGCACTGATGCGGTGAAGATCGATTCCGCGACATTGCTGGCGCCGTCGCAACTCGCCGTCGCCGAGCGCGGGCCGACCCCGTCGGGGCGCATCACGCCGGCCAATCCGCGCTTCTGCAAGGTGCTCGGCCACATCGATCCCGCCGACCCAAGGCGCCGCCGATCAAATTCCAGGTCAACCTTCCCGTCGAATGGAACGGGCGCTCGCTGCAATATGGCGGCGGCGGTTTCAACGGCGTGCTGATCACCGGCCTTGCGCTGCCGCCGGCCTATCCCTTCGACAAGCCGTCGCCGCTCGCGCGCGGCTTCGTCACCTATGGCACCGATTCCGGCCACGAGACCAAGCAGGGCGAGCCGCCGCAGCTGTTCGCGCTCAACGACGAAGCGTTCGAGAATTTCGCCCATCGCGCCTACAAGAAGGTGCGCGATGCTGCGGTTGCGCTGATGCAGCGCGCCTACGGCAGGAAGCTGGACAAGATGTACTTCATGGGCTCGTCCGAAGGCGGCCGCGAAGGTCTTACCATGGCGCAGCGTTATCCCGACGATTTCGACGGCATCTTCGCCCGCGTTCCCGTCATCAACTGGGTCGGCTTGCAGCATGCCGGCACCCGCTCGGGCCTCGTGACCATGGGCGAGGGCTGGATCAATCCGGCGCAGGTCAAGCTCGTCGGCGATGCCGTGCGCGCGGCCTGCGACAAGGCCGACGGCTCCGACGATGCGCTGGTGCAGGATCCCGTTTCCTGCAAGGCGGCGTTCAAGGTCGAGACGCTGCGCTGCGCGGCGGGCGAGAGCGGCGATCAGTGCCTCACTGACGCGCAGATCAAGGCCGTCAACACGCTGCACGCGCCCTACAAATTCCCGTTCGCGCTCGCCAATGGTCTCGACGATTATCCGGGCTGGGGCGTCTCCGGCGAGGACACGCCGGCAATCGGCCCGACCGGCGGCTGGGTCGCATGGTGGCTCGGCACCGCGCCGCCCGCGCAGCCGCCTGCGCCCAACAACGGCATCGCCTGGATCTACGGCGCCGGCGGCATCCAATATGTATTCGCGCGCGATCCCAAGCTCGACGTCACCACCTACAAGGTGGAGGAGCACAAGGCGCGGCTGATCGAGGTCTCCACGCTGATGGACTCGACCGATCCCGATCTCAGCCGCTTCCGGGTGCGCGGCGGCCGGCTGATCATGCTCGAGCACATGGCCGACTATGCGCAGAGCCCCTATGCCGGCATCCGCTATTTCGACAGCGTCGAGCGCAAGCTCGGCAAGGCGGAGACCGCGGAGTTCGCGCGGCTCTACACCGCGCCCGGAGTCGACCATGTCGGCTCCGGCGCGCCGGCCAATGTCGACATGCTGAGCGTGCTGGTCGACTGGGTCGAGCAGGGCAAGGCGCCCGGCGATCTCGAAGTCGCCGAGCAGAAGGTCGAAGCGCCGTCGTTCGCGACGCTGCGCGCGATGCCGCTGTGCCGCTGGCCGGCCTGGCCTCATTACAAGTCGGGCCCGGTGACGGAGGCCTCGAGCTTCACCTGCGCGCCGTAAACGCTCAGTCCAAGCCCGCCACTCCGGTGGGTAGGCGTTATCTCGTCGCCATCGCCTGTGCGCCTCCGAGCAATTGCGCATTGAGCCTGCCGCCGGAGAACAACATGTCGTCGAGCGCCTCGTCGATGTCGGCAGACACGACGGAATTGCCACCGTCTCGCGCGAGGCTCCCTTGCGCAAGCCGTCGCATCAATTCCTTGATGAAGGCACAGCTCGTGCCCTCACTGCGGCGGGCCGCTTCTGCGATGATTGCATCGTCGAGCGGCAGCCCCTTGCCGTAGAGCCGGACCAGCTTGCCGCGGCCGGTCTCGTCCGGCAGCGGGACTTCGATGGCCTGATCGATGCGGCCCGGGCGGCCGGCGAGGGCGCCTTCGAGGTCCTCAGGCCGGTTGGTGGTCAGGACGAACAGGATGTCCGCGTCCTCCTTCAGCCCGTCCATCTCGTTGAGCAACTTGTTCAGCATGGATTCTTCGCACGGCCCCATGTCGTCGCGGTCGCGGGCGATGAGATCGACATCCTCGATAACGACCATCGACGGCTGGAGCAGCCGTGCCAGACTCATATAAGCGCCGAGAAGCTCGATTTGCTCGGCGGTGATGATCAGTGTCGTGTGCCCGGGCAAATGAGTTGCCAGATAGCGGATCGTATGGGTCTTGCCGGTGCCCGGCGGTTCGTAAAGCAAGATGCCCTTACGTGTCGACTGGCCGAGCCGGCGCAATTGATCTCGGGTGTTGACGAAAGTCAGAACGTTGCGATTGAGCAGCCGCAGGGTCTGTTCGGGCAGGATCACCTCATCGCGCGCAACCGGCGGCAGCCGATGCACCGTGATGCCGCGCGAGCGGCCGCGATAGTCGGAATCGGCGTCGAGGGACAGGATCTTGCCGCGATAGCTGCGCGCAGCTTGCACGGCCTGCTCCAGCTCGCCAAAACACTGCTGCACGAGTGCCGCGCCCGCGGTGCCTGCCGGCACGAGGATCTCGATCCGAATTCCCGGTTCTCGGCTGTATTCGCGGTGGGCACACAGCAAGACCGCGTAACGAAGGCCATCCTGCTCGCACAGCCAGAGGCCGTTATCGAGACATTTGACCGGGCTCTTCTCGCCGACATCCACGTCGGAATATTGCAGCGGAGCAATCGCGAGCGCATTGCGGCCATCGCGGAGGAGCCGTGAGATCGACAGCGTTTCGTAGCGCTGTTCTTCGTTCAGCCCGAACAGCCGGATCGACTTGCCGAACAGTCCCTCGATCGCTGCCTGGACATCGACCCGCATATGGCCGGGAAACTGGCGGATGGTGGTCACGAGATTGCTACGCGAGACGTTGGCAAAATGCCAGTCAAGCACGTCGCAAGCGTATTCGAACTCCTCTTCCGACTCTTGCGGTGTGTTCACGGTGTCTGCTGCACGAATGCAGTCGCTGCACAGCCAGACCGTGCGGCTCCCGATCCGAACATCGGTCTGTCCCTCAGGCTTGCCGCAGAGTTCGCAGGGGGTCTTAATCTCTTCTAGCGTGATCCTCAGCGGATGTTGGCCGAGCCAGATATATTGCTGAGCCGACTTGAACAGCGCCTCGGCGACCGATTGCGGGTACGGACCGCAAGTGGCCTTCTCCTCCCGCTCGACCCGCGCTATCACCGCGGCCGCTTCACGCTCCGATTTGCCAAAAACCTGGCGGAGCAACCCGATGACAAACTCGTCCGGCGTTTCGTCATCATTGTGAATCACGAGCTGAGCCGGCTCGCGCTCGCCGCGCGCATCCTTCGTCATGAAATGATCCTATTGCAACCAAAACGAGTGAAGAACAAATATGGAACATAAAGGAGGGCGGCCGTCAAGCGCCAACGGGTGCGTCAAATTCCCGATGGAATTTCAATGCGCCATCCCACTCGCCGCCTTCGTGCCGCGTCGGCTTGACGATCGGCACGACCGCGATCGCCATGGCCATGCCGCATCGGCAACCCCTCTTTGACAACGCGGTTGGCCTCGCATTATATATTTCGTATGCGAAATAAGGAAGCCACAGCGAGCCACCATCGCCTGATCTACCTGCTGAGCGTCGCGCAACGCCGGTTGCAGCGCTGGATGGCGGCTCGGCCCGAGAGCGAGGTAACGCCGGCGCAGGCCGGGCTGCTGTTCATTCTCGGCAAGCAGGATGGTGTGCTGATCGGTGAGGCGGGTGCGGCGCTCGATCTTGGCCCGGCCGGCATTTCCGGCCTAGTCGATCGCACGGCAGCCGCCAAACTGATCGAGCGGCGGGCCGATCGCGAGGACGGACGCGCCTGGCGGATCTGGCTGACGCCGAAGGGGCGCAGCGCGCTGGCGCAGGCGAAGGCCAGCGCGGCGGAGGTCAATGCGGCGCTGACGGAAGGATTTACGGCTGCGGAGATCGACATCGTCGCACGCTGGCTGATGTGCATTCAGGACAAGTTTCCAAGAGGAGCAGACGAATGACCGAGCACGTCCGGATCGAGAACAACAGCGGAATTCTTACCCTTACGCTGGCGCGCCCCGACAAGAAGAACGCGCTGACGGACACGATGTACGGCAAGCTCGCCGACAGTATCGAATCCGCCGAGTTCGATCCGTCCGCTCGCGTGATCCTGATCCGCGGCGAGGGCGACATGTTCACTGCCGGCAACGACGTCGGCGAATTTGCCGCGGTTGCAGCGGGCAAGTCGGAAGGCAGCCGCAACGTCGTGCGGTTCATCCAGTCGCTG
This sequence comes from Bradyrhizobium sp. 154, assembly GCF_023073875.1. Taxonomy (NCBI): domain Bacteria; kingdom Pseudomonadati; phylum Pseudomonadota; class Alphaproteobacteria; order Hyphomicrobiales; family Nitrobacteraceae; genus Bradyrhizobium; species Bradyrhizobium sp. 154. The sequence goes on along the minus strand of NZ_JADPKG010000048.1, from coordinate 61,929 downwards.
GCGCGTTGCACCCGGCCGCTGGTTGCGGCGGTGCAGGGCCGCGCCGTCGGCGTCGGCACCACGATGCTGCTGCATTGCGATCTCGTCGTCCTCGCCGACAATGCGCAATTGTCGACGCCCTTCGTCAGCCTCGCGCTGGTGCCGGAAGCGGCCTCCAGCCTGTTGATGCCGGCGCGGATCGGCTACGCCCGAGCTTATGAGATGTTCGCACTTGGCGAGACGGTGCCGGCGCAGGCCGCGCTGGAATGGGGCCTCGCCAACCGGGTGGTGCCGCTCGACACGCTCGATGCCGAGGCGCTTGCGCTCGCGCAGCGCCTGGCCCGCCAGCCGGCCGGTGCGCTCATCGCCACCAAGAAGCTGATGCGCAATGGCGAGGCGCTGGTTGCGCAGATGAACGCGGAGGGCGAGCAGTTCACGCAGCGCCTGCGCACCGCCGAAGCGCGCGAGGCGTTCACTGCCTTTGCAGAGCGCCGACCGCCGGATTTCACCAGGGTTGCGTGAGGGAACGCGGCCTGCCGGAGGCGCAGCGAGTACAACCCAGGTATTCGATTAAAGTCTTAACCAAACCTTGGCATATCGCGGTGCAAGGTGGCTGCTCGTCAAGACTAGGCCCCCGACCATGGCAATGTTTAAGAAATCGGTAAGCTCGCTTCTCCTGACTTTGATGGCCCTGCTGGCCGCCGGCGCGCTGGCCAGCACGGCGATCCAGATGTTCGGGGCCTTCGGCCGCTACAGCGACAGTCTGGAGACCGAACGGCTTGCGAACGCGGACAAGGCGATCTTCCAGGGCGTGCTGTCCTTGCGCAACAATCGCGGCGATGCCCAGAGCGCGCTGCTCGGCGAGGACGATCCGCGTGCCAAGCTCGGCGCCGCCGAAAAGGCAGAGCAGGCCGGCTTTGACGCCATCATCGCCGCGCTCTCCACCGTGGAATTCGCCCGGCGCGACGAGCTCGCAAACACCTTGAAGCAGCGCTGGAGCGAGGCCGCGCCGAAATTCCAGCTGTTCTACGAGGAGGCCAGGCTGCCGCGCGGCGAGCGTAAGGTGGAGCGCACCGCCGCCTGGTACGATTCCGTCACGAGAGTGATCGAGACCGCCAATCTCGCCTCCACGGCGGTGTCGAACCGAGCCTGGATGAACGATCCTTTCATCGCCCGCATGATCCAGGCTCGCCGCCTCGCCTGGCAGGTGCGCGACCGCTATGGCATCCAGTGCTCGACGCTGCGCCCGAACGTCAACAGCTCCAAGCCGCTCGACGAGACCCAGAAGCAGACCGTGGCAAGCTGGAACGGCACCATCACCGCCGGCTGGACCGGCATGGAGGAGCTGCTGGCTGCGCCCGACGTGACGGCGGACCTCGCCAATGCGGCCAAGGAGGCACGGGCCAAGACCGATGGAGTTCTCAAGCAGATCGGCGAGCTGACCAAGAACCTCGACGGCAGCGGTCGCCCCGCGATGCCCGCTTCGGAATGGAACGCGTTATGCCAGTCGCCGTTCGCGTCCATCGTCGCCGTCGCGAACAAGGCCTTCGACCAGTCGATCGCGCGCGCAGAGACGGTCCAGAATAAAGGCCTCACCAACCTCATCGTGCAGTCGTTCGCATTTCTGCTCGCGTTGGCCGTGACCCTGGCCGGCGTGTTCGTGGTGCGCAACCGCCTGATGGGCCCGGTGCGCGCCCTCCTCGACGCCATCGCCCGCATCAGCGCGCGCGACTATGCGACGCCGGTGCCGCAATCCCGGCATCCCGACGAGTTCGGCACCATGGCCGCCGCACTCGAAAGCCTGCGCGAGAGCGCGGCAACCGCGGAACGGCTGGGGCAGGAGCGTGAAGCGCAGCAGGCGTTCCAGCTCGCCCGCTCTGGCACCGTCGATTCCGCCTGCCGCAGCTTCGACGACACCGTGCAGGCTGTTATCCAGAGTGTTGCGGCCTCGACGCGGGAGCTCGATGACACCGCCAGCGGCGTGCGCTCGCTGGTCTCGCAATCGAGCAGCCAGACCGCGGCGGTCTCCTCCGCGGCCGAGCAGGCCACCAACAATCTCGAGACCATCGCAGCGGCGACCGAAGAGCTCTCCGCGTCCGTCGGCGAGATCTCCGCGCAGGTGCAGGCCAGCGCTCGCGAGGCCCGCGAAGCCGTGTCGCAGGCCGCGCAGACCAACGCGACCGTTGAGATCCTCGACCAGACCGCGAGCCGCATCGGCGAGGTCGTGAAGATGATCAACGCCATCGCCGGCCAGACCAACCTTTTGGCATTGAACGCCACGATCGAGGCCGCGCGCGCGGGCGAAGCCGGCCGCGGCTTTGCCGTGGTCGCCGGCGAGGTCAAGAGCCTCGCGGCGCAGACGGCGACCGCGACGGAAGAGATCTCGCGTCAGGTCGAGGAGATCCAGGGCGCGACGGGCCAGGCGGTTGCCGCCATCCGGTCGATCGGCGGCGCCATCAGCGGCATCGACGAGAAGATGACGGCGATTGCCGCGGCCGTCGAGCAGCAGCGCGCGGCCACCACCGAGATCTCGCGCAACTTCCAGCAGGCCGCACAAGGCACCCGCGAGGTCACCGATACCATCGGCAGCGTCGCCAGGCTCAACCGGGAGACCGGCAACGCCGGCACGGTGTTGTCTCACTCCGTCAAGAAGATGTCGGCGGACGCCGATCGTCTCCGCGTCGCGGTCGAGGGCTTTTTGGGAGCGGTGAAGACCGCCTAGTTTCGCTTCATTCCTTGATTCCAACGTCGCGCCTTCGGCATTGCCGCAGGTCGCCGCGGCGGGTACATCTGTGCCGCCTCGCAGCGTGTGCGCGGCGCCAGACGTAAGACACATCAGGGATGGAGAGTTCGATGCCGGTCACCCCACACAAGGCCCAGCGCCCCTATCGCGGCGTGTTCCCGGTCGCGCCCACTATCTTCGACGAGCGCGGCGAGCTCGACCTCGAAGGCCAGCGCCGCTGCATCGATTTCATGATTGACGCCGGCTCGCACGGCATCTGCATCCTCGCCAATTTCTCCGAACAGTTCGTGCTCACCGATGCCGAGCGCGAAACCGTGATGCATACCGTGCTGGAGCATGTCGCCGGACGGGTTCCCGTGATCGTCACCACCACGCATTTCAGCTCGGCCGTCTGCGCGGCGCGCAGCAGGCAGGCCGAGGCGGCCGGCGCCGCCATGGTGATGGTGATGCCGCCCTATCACGGCGCGACCTTCCGCGTCCCCGAGAAGGGCATCGTCGAATTCTTCAAGGTGCTCTCGGGCGCGATCACCATTCCGATCATGATTCAGGATGCGCCGGTTGCCGGCACGCCGCTTTCGGTCGAGCTGCTGGCGCGGCTGTCGCGCGAATTCTCCAACATCCGCTATTTCAAGATCGAGGTGCCCGGCGCTGCCGCAAAGCTGCGCAGCCTGATCGATGCGGGTGGCAAGAACATCGAGGGCCCCTGGGACGGCGAGGAGGCGATCACGCTGCTCGCCGATCTCGATGCCGGCGCCACCGGGGCGATGACCGGCGGCGGCTATCCCGACGGCATTCGCCAGATCATCGATCCCTATTTCGCCGGCAAGCGCGAGGAGGCCAAGGCGGCCTACGAGCGCTGGCTGCCGCTGATTAATTACGAGAACCGCCAATGCGGCCTGATCGCCTGCAAGGTCATGATGCAGGCCGGTGGCGTGATCAGGTCGGACACGGTGCGCCATCCGCTGCAGCCGTTGCATCCGGCGACGCGCGCGGGGCTGCTGGAGCTGGCCAAGGAGCGCGACGCGCTGGCGCTGCGGTGGGGGAAGTAGGGCTCTCCACCGTCGTTGCGAGAAGCGAAGCGACGAAAGTATCCAGACTGTTTCGGCGGAGAAAGTCTGGATTGCTTCGCTTCGCTCGCAACGACGGGGTCCGCCCATTTCGGCTGAAGGCGTCGAATTGGCGCGGTTCGGGTGGTTTCCCGCTGCCCGGCGATGACATATTGTACGTTTGCCAACCAGGCCTGCGGAGAATCTCAGGACATCACCTAACAGCTCTTCTTTTGCCGCTATTTCGAGCCAGGTTGGCGTGAACCGACGGAACAGGGAGGCAGTGCCATGACGATGAGGCCGGATCCCACCTTTCACGCATCGCCCAAGCTTGCGATGGAAGCACCAGCGGAGAACTTTGCCTACACGCTGCTGCTCAGTCCAGATTTCTCAAAACCTGATGCTCTCGCGGTCATCGACGTCAAGCCGGGGTCGCCGACCTACAGCCAAATCGTCCATACCGTGACGATGCCCAACAAGGGCGATGAATTTCACCACTTCGGCTGGAATGCCTGCTCCTCCGCCTTGTCGCCGCTCGCCGGACATGCCTTCATCGAGCGGCGCTATCTCATCATCCCCGGACTGCGCTCGTCGCGGATCTACATCATCGACACCAAGCCAGATCCGACCAAAGCCAAGATCCACAAGATCATCGAGCCCGAAGAAGTCTTCAAAAAGACCGGTTACTCGCGGCCGCATACCATCCATTGCGGGCCGGACGGCATCTATGTGAGCACGCTGGGCGGCGGCGGCAAGGACGGCACCAACGGTCCTCCAGGCGTTTTCATCATGGATTGCGAGACGTTCGAGGTCCTGGGACGATGGGAGATCGACCGCGGTCGGCAGACGTTGCACTATGATTTCTGGTGGAACCTGCCGCGCGACTACATGGTGACGAGTGAATGGGCGTTGCCGCCCCAGTTCGAGAACGGGATCGTCCCGGAAGATCTGCTCGCGAATAAATATGGCCATCGTCTCCACTTCTGGGATCTTCGCGCCCGTCGCAACGTCCAGACCATCGACCTCGGCGCCAATCATCAGATGGCCCTGGAGGTGCGGCCCGCGCACGATCCGGTTCGCGAATACGGCTTCGTTGGCGTCGTGGTCGACACCACCAACCTCGAAGCATCGATCTGGACCTGGTGGCGCGAAGGCGGGACATTCCACGTGGAGAAGACGGCGACGATCCAGCCGGAGCCCGCGCCAAAGGAGAAGCTCCCGCCGCTGCTCCAGGGTTTTGGTGCTGTGCCGCCTCTGGTGACCGATATCGACCTGTCGATGGATGATCGCTTTCTCTATGTCTCGTGTTGGGGCACGGGTGAAATGCGCCAGTACGACGTCAGTGATCCGCGAAAGCCGAAGCTTGCAGGCTCGGTCCACATCGGTGGCATCGCGCGCCGCACGCCTCATCCGAACGGCAAGGCCTTTGCGGCAGGTCCGCAGATGGTCGAGATCAGCCGCGATGGCAGGCGCGTGTACTGGACCAATTCGCTCTATTCCACCTGGGATGACCAATTCTACCCCGACGGAGTTCCGGGCGTGGAAGTCATGGCCAATGTCGGTCGCGACGGCGGTCTCGAGCTCGACAAGGACTATTTCGTGAGCTTCCCCGACGGATATCGTGCGCACCAGATCAGGCTGGAAGGCGGCGATTGTTCGACGGACTCCTTTTGCTACCCGTCGGCCTAGATTGGGGACACGCGAGCCCGGCGCTTGGCTGGCTCTGGCTCGCTCTCGTTGCGAGCGGCTTCTATCACGGGGTCAATCCGGGTATGGGATGGCCGCTCGCCGTGTCGGCCGGGCTCATGGACAAGAGCCCGCGCGCGCTGTTCCGTGCGTTGTGGGCTCTGGCGGCCGGGCATCTTCTGGCAACGCTTCTCGTGCTGCTGCCATTCGCGCTGCTGCTCGTGCTGGCCGAGTGGCAGCGTTCGATCCAGCTAGTCGCGAGCCTTCTCGTCATCGGTTTCGGCGTCTATCGGCTGATCGAGCGACGTCATCCGCGCACGCTGGCACGAATTCCGCCAACGCAATTGGCGCTCTGGTCGTTTGCCGTTGCCATTGCTCACGGCGCCGCCTTGATGCTCGTGCCGATCTATCTCGGTCTCTGCCAGGCCTTCGAACTCGATGCCGGCCATGCGGCCGCCGGCGCGCTGATGAAGGCAAATCTTGTGAAGGCAAGTCTCGGGATGGCGGTGCTGGTGTCTGTGGTGCACGTTGCCGCCATGATCAGCGCGGGCGGATGTCTGGCGTGGCTGGTCTACCGCTATCTGGGATTGAGGCTTGTCTCGCGAAGCTGGTTCAATCTGGATGTGATCTGGGCAACCAGCCTCATCGTGGTTGGGATCGTGGCGCTCGCCTTCAATGTCTCGAGCTGGCGGTGAAGCCTAGCGCGTCAAAGCCCACTCGCCGACGATGCGAAAGCGTGCCTTCGCGTCGTCCTGTTTGAACAGTACGATGCGGTCGATCACGAGCGTCTTGGATCCTAGCGCTGCAAACCTGCTCCGCAGCATCTCCAGAATGGGCCCGCGGCGCTCTGCGTCCAGCCGTCCTGTCAGGGTCATGTGAAAGCGAAATTCTTCCATCACGTAAGGGTAGCCCCAGCGGTCGAGGTAATCGCGCTGCCGCTCGCTCAGTTTCTCGGGCTTGCGACGCGCGCGATCTTCCGCGCTCAGAGGGGCGCGGAACGAGTCGAATTCGCTGACACAATCGGCGGCGAGCTGCTGGAGCGCATCGACCGGCTCGGCCGCGATCACGGCAATGAAGCCGCTTATGGAATCGACGACCAGTCGTATCGCCGGAATCGGTCGCTCCTTACCAGCAAATGCCGCGCAGGCCGCCGCGAGCTCGGCCTCGCTCTTGCCCGGCGCCAGCATCATCGGCGCCTTCAGTGTGGCGTGAAAACCGTATTTGCGGGGATCGGCGCTGATATCGCGCCAGTCCGGCGCGACATCCAGTGCCTCGCGCGGAAACGGCACTTCGTCGCCGGTGTAGGCATCGTAGCCGAGCAGCTCGGCGCCGAAGCGGGAGAGGGCGCTGTGGGCGTCGGCCGCAAAATAGATCGCGTAGCGGGGAAAACCTGTCATCGCCTCAGCATAACCAATTTAAGCCGCAACGACAGCCTCGCGCGGCGCCGCCGCTGCTGCTGTGAGCAGCCGCGTCGCATCGGTGAGATGCACCAGCTTGCCGCCTGATATCACGGCGATTAGCCGCGGCCGCAACTCCACGCTGTCGTCGACCAAAAGAATGTCGGCGCGGCGCCCTTCCGCGATGGCGCCGCGATCGGTAAGGCCGGTTGCACGCGCAGGTCCGGCAGAGACCAAATCCCAGGCCTGCTCCAGCGGCAGCACGCGGTCGGCGGCGAGCCGGAATGCGGCCAGCAGCTGTGCCGGATAGTAATAGTCCGAGGCCAGCACCGAGCAGAGACCCTTGGCGACCATGTCCGACGCCCTGGTCCAGCCGGTATGGCTGCCGCCGCGCACGACGTTGGGAGCGCCATAGACGATGGCGTCGCCGTGGCTTGCTGCCGCCCGCGCTGTCTCCTCGTTGATCGGAAACTCGGCGATCAACGCGCCGAGATCGCGAAACTCCTGGCGCATCGCCGGCGTCGCATCGTCATGCGAGAGCATTCGCACCCCGGCGGCGCGGGCTGCCGCCGCAAGCCGCGAGACCGACGCCGGAACGTCGGTGGCGCGCGCCACCACACGTTCGACCAGCCGGTCAAATTCCTCGCTCGATAGGCCGGTGCGCTCCACCATGCGGTTGCGCTTGCGCGGCTTGGCCATGTCCGCAACCGTGCCGTCCATGTGGTCGTTGAAGGCGAACAGGTCGACGCGGCCTTCCGCGAGCCACTGGCTGATCTCGGTCTCGGCATCGAGATTGTAGGTCTCGTGCCGCAGGTGGAAGCGGGTGTCGGCGGCGAATTGCGGACGCTGCCGCTCGATCGCCTCCATCAGGCCGCGCGCATTGTCAGCGCTGCGCAAGCCAGGCTCCCACGAACAGGTCGTGGCGTGGAACACCGTGGTGATGCCGTTGCTGATCGCCTGACGATCACTGTCGGCGAGCGCGACGTCGATCGGGAAATCGACGCCGGCGCGCGGCATCATCTGGCGCTCGAAGGCATCGCCATGCAGATCGACGATGCCTGGCAGCACCAGCAGGTCGCGGGCATCGATAGCGAGCCGCGCGCGGCCGCGAGGGACATCGACCAACGCAATGTCCGTTCCGGACACGAGAAGTGAGGTTTCGACGAGCCCGGCGCCGATCAGGACCCGGCCGCCTTCAAGGAAAATGTCTGTCACGCGACCGCGCTTGGTTTGCTGGCAGGAGAACCGGTGAAAGAGCTCGCCCGTGCTTCGTATGTCGCGAGGAAATCTTCAATCCCGAGCTTGCGGAAATCGGGCAGCACTTCACGCAATTTGTCGTGATCCCAGTCCCACCAGGCGAGCTTGGCGAGCCGGCCGGCGATCTGCTCCGAGAACCGCCGCCGCACGATGCGCGCCGGATTGCCGGCGACGATGGTGTAGGCCGGCACGTCCTTGGTGACGATAGCGCCCGCCGCGATCACCGCGCCGGTGCCGATATTGCGGCCGGGCAGCACGATCGCGCCGTGGCCGATCCAGACATCGTGACCGACATGGACGTGATGCTGGCGGCGCCAGTCGAAGAACTCGGTGTCGTCGCTTTCACCTTCGAAATAGGCGCTTGAACGGTAGGTGAAATGCGCCTGGGTCGCACGATGCATCGGATGATTGCCGGGATTGATCCGCGTCATTGCCGCGATCGAGCAGAACTTTCCGATGGTGGTGTAGGTGATCTGGGCATCGTTGACGACATAGGAGTAATCGCCCATCGCCACTTCATGCAGTACGGTGCGCGCGCCGACCTCGGTGTAGGCGCCGAGCCTGGCCTCGTGCAGCTTGGCCGAGGGATCAATGGTCGGCTGAATCGAAAGAGCTTTGGCGGCCATGTTGCATCCGAAGCGCGAGGGTGGGGCATTTTTCTTGGAGCGGCTTGATGACAATGCTTTGATGACAACGTCATGACGTGGCGATGACAGGGGATGACGTGTGTTGGATCGCCGCACCGCAACGCGGATGTCACACAAGTGTTAAGCGCCGGCGTTAGCGGTGGGTCCGATTAATCTGGAGCCCTGCATGCTGGTCGTGGAAGGTCTGACGTGTCGCTTCGGCGCAAAGGCCGCGGTGGACGACGCTTCGTTTCAAGTTGCCCCGGGCGGCTTCGTCGGTGTGATCGGACGGTCCGGCGCCGGCAAGTCGACCCTGCTGCGGACCATCAACCGCCTGGCGACGCCGACCGAGGGCCGCATCCTGTTCGACGGCATCGATGTCACCGCGCTGCGCGGCAAGGAGCTGCGGCAGTGGCGGGCGCGCTCGGCAATGATCTTCCAGCAGTTCAACCTGGTCGGCCGGCTCGATGTCCTCACCAACGTCCTGATGGGGCGCCTCGCAACGATGCCCGCCTGGCGCTCGCTGTCGCAGCTCTGGCCCGAGCAGGATAAGGCGCTGGCGATGTCCGCGCTGGAGCAGTTCGACATCGCCGCGCTCGCCGCCCAGCGCGCCGACCAGCTCTCCGGCGGACAGCAGCAGCGCGTGGCGATTGCCCGCGCCCTGGTCCAGCAGCCCGACATCATCCTCGCCGACGAACCGATTGCCTCGCTCGATCCGCGCAACACCAAAATCGTGATGGATGCGCTGCTGCGCATCAACAAGCATTTCGGCATCACCGTGCTCTGCAATCTGCATTCGCTCGATCTGGCGCGCAGCTATTGCGACCGCCTGATCGGCATGGCGCAGGGCCGCGTGGTGTTCGATGGCGCGCCGGCCGCGCTGACCGATCACGTGGCGCGCGAGCTCTACGATCTCGAAGCCGCCGACGTCATGGGCGGCATGCCCATCCCGGCGCCCGAGGGCGTTCCGGCGCTCGGGACGGCCGCGGCGGCCTGAGCCTCGCCTCTTTTACTCAAGTCTTTGCGTCAAGCGATCCCCAACCGATGAAGAGGGTACCATGATCACTCGCAGATTAATCCTTGCCGGCGTCGCCGCGCTCGCCTTTGCCACCTCCGCCTCGGCGGACGACTGGAAAGCCAAATATCCCGAGCTGACCTTCGCGGTCGTGCCGGCGGAGAACGCCTCCGGCGTCACCGAGCGCTGGGCGCCGTTCGTGAGCTATCTCTCCAAGGAACTGGGCGTGAAGGTCACGCTGCGCATCGCCAACGACTATGCAGCCGTCATTGAAGGCCAGCGTGCCGGCAACATCCAGATCGCGAGCTACGGCTCGGCCTCGTTCGCCCGCGCCCGTCTGACCGGTGTCAAGACCGACGCCTTCGCCAACGACATCAACGCGGACGGCTCGACCGGCTATTATTCGGTGTTCTTCGTCAAGGCGAGCAGCCCCTACAAGAAGGTCGATGACCTCAAGGGCAAGAATCTCGGCCTCGTCGACCCGAACTCGACCTCCGGCAACAACGTGCCGCGCTTCGAACTCGACAAGATGGGCATCCCAGATACCGACACCTATTTCGGCAAGGTCGTCTTCACCGGCAGCCACGAGAATGCGATGCTGGCGCTGGCGCAGGGCACGGTCGACGTTGCCGCCAACCAGTGGACCAGCGATGACGATTCCACGCTGGCGCAGATGCTGACCAAGGGCATGCTGAAGAACACCGACGGCTCGGCGATGAAGAAGGACGATTTCCGCATCATCCACAAGTCGGCGCCGATCATCAACGGCCCTTATGCCTACAATTCCGACCTGCCGGAGGATGCCAAGGCCGCCATCGCCAAGGCATTCTTCGATGCGCCGGCCAAGGACAAGGCCGCGTTCGACCGTCTCTCCGATGGCCAGAAGAAGGGCTTTCATCCCGCCACCACCAAGGACTGGGATGGCACGATCGAGCTGATCAAGTTCGTCGATGCGCTGCGTAAGAAGAAGGCGTCCTGAGTTTTTGGGACTATGCACTGGAGCCGGGTCGATGGACCCGGCTCTTTCTCTTTGATCGACCACTTGTTCTGACCAGATGACCGTCGCGGTTTCGATCCTCCCCGAGCAGCAGCTTGCCGTGCTCAACGCCGCCTATCGCCAGGCGGTCGCGCGCAGGCGATGGCGCCTCCTGTTGGGAGCCGGTATCTTTGCCGCTGCGCTTATTCTCGCAGCGATCGGCGCCGAAGTGAATCTGCGCACGCTGTTCACCTATTTCGGCAACTTCATCAGCTATTTCGATCGCATCTTCACGCTCGACAGCGGCCAGCGGGTCTGGACTGATCTCGGCGAGTGGCTCTGGGGCTGGCGCAAATGGTTGAAGATGCTGGGCGAGACGCTGCTGATCTCCTATGTCGGCACGCTGATCGGCGCCACCTTCGCCTTTGCCCTGAACTTCTTCGCGGCGGAGAACACTTCGCCTGCGCCCTGGCTGCGCTTTGCGGTGCGGCGCCTGCTCGAATTCGCCCGCACCGTTCCCGGCATCGTGTTCGCGCTGATCTTCGTGATCGCCTTTGGGTTAGGTCCGATGGCGGGCGTGCTCGCGATCGCGATCCACTCCACCGGCGCGCTCGGCAAGCTGTTCTCGGAGATCGTCGAGAACGCCGACATGAAGCCGGTCGAAGGCATCCGCTCGACCGGGGCGAGCTGGCTGTCTTGCATGCGCTTTGCAATCGTGCCGCAGGTCACCGCGAGTTATGCCAGCTACGCGCTGCTGCGCTTCGAGATCAACGTGCGCGAAGCCTCGGTGATGGGCTTCGTCGGCGCCGGCGGCATCGGCCAGGAGCTCGTCGTTGCCATCCGCAAGTTCTATTACTCCGACGTCAGCGCGATCCTGGTCACCATCATCGTGACCGTCTTCATCATCGACATCACCACCGGATGGCTGCGCGGCCGGCTGTTCGGCAAGGAGGCGCGGACGTGACCGGGCCGCAGCAAGTCGAGACGCGAGAGATCCGCGCCCGCTACCCCGATGTGTTCAACCGGCCGGCCTCGGCGCGGCTTGCAACGCCGGCGATGATCGTCGCGGCGTTCGCGATCCTGATCTATGGTCTGGTCGATCTCGATTTCTCGCCGTCACGGTTCCTCGCAGGCCTCAGCCAGCTCGGCTGGATCAGCCTGATGATGATCCCGCCCGATCCCGGCTCCTCGTTGCCGGTCTATCTGAAGGCGCTGGGCGAGACGCTGTCGATCGCGCTACTCGGCACGACGCTGGCGGCGCTGTTCGCGCTGCCGGTGAGCCTGCTGGCCGCGCGCAACGTGGTGCCGTCGAAGATCCTGCGCTTTCCCGTTCGTCGCTTGCTGGATTCGATCCGCGGCGTCGACACGCTGATCTGGGCGCTGGTGTGGATCAATGTGGTCGGGCTCGGCCCGTTCGCCGGCGTGCTCGCCATCGCCGTGTCGGATTTCGGCGCCTTCGGAAAGCTGTTCTCGGAGGCGATCGAGGGCGCCGACCAGAAGCAGGTCGAGGGCATCCGCGCCTCCGGCGGCAGCGCGCTGCACGAGATCCGCTTCGGGCTGCTGCCGCAGGTCCTGCCTGTCATCGCCGGCCAGGTGCTCTATTTCGTCGAATCCAACACCCGCTCGGCCACCATCATCGGCATCGTCGGCGCCGGCGGCATTGGCCTCCAGCTCGCCGAGCAGATCCGCGTCTTGGAATGGCAGAAGGTGTCGTTCCTGATCCTGATGATCTTGGTCGCGGTTGCCGCGATCGATTTCATTTCCGGCAAGCTGCGCTTTGCGATTATCGGACGAAGGGCTATCGCTTAACGGCCGCAGTCTTCTTCCCTTCTCCCCTTGTGGGAGAAGGGGGCGCGAAGCGCCGGATAATGGCCGTCTCCGCGCATTCAAATGAGAGCCGCACTCGCGGAGAGAACCCGCACCCGTCTCGCCGCTGCGCGGCAAGCCACCCTCTCCCACAAGGGGAGAGGGGAAGAGGGCGGCAGCTCACCCGTTGTCCACCAAAAACTCCACCCGCTCTGCTGCAAACCGCGAGTGCTTGGTCACCAGCGGCTTGCCGTCGAGAGCGTGGTCGGTGGCATCGACCACCAGGATCGGTCGTCCCAGTGCAAGATCGAGCCGGGCGGCGTCAGTCGCGTCGATGATGCCGGCCGTTATCCGGGTCGCGCCGCGGCGGTAGTCGCGAATGCCGTAGTGCTCCAGCAACTTCGTCATCGAGCGCGTCGCGGCGAACACGGCGCCTGCGCCCGGAAACAACTCAGCCGACAGCCAGGTGGTGGAGACGCAGATCGGCGTGCGATCGGCGAGGCGGATCGCCTCGATCCGCAGCAGCGCCGCGCCGGCCTTCAAGCCGAGCTCGCGCGCCAGCTCCCGGGTCGCGACGTCATTGGAGGTCTCGATCAACTGGCCGCGCGGCTCGCGGCCGCCGGCGCCGACGATCTCGGAGAACCGGGTGCGCGAGCGCAGCGGATAGGCCAGCCTCTGCGCCTCGACATAGGTTCCGCTGCCGCGCTCGGCCCGGACCAGGCCGCGCTCGGCCAGCGCGGCCAGCGCGCGCCGCACGGTGTGGCGGTTCACGCGGTAGGTTTCCGCGATCTCCATCTCGCCCGGTAATTTGTCGCCGGCGGCAAAGCGGCCGTCGGCGATACCGCGCTCGATGCCGTCGGCGACGAGGCGCCACAGCGCGACGCCCGACGATGCAGTGTCTTGCATGCTCATATCGCTGGTCAGCCTAGCTCAGAAATCACGCCTTTGTCACGAAACAGTCATGGCGCTCCTTTATGAAGTTGTCTATTATCATAGACAACTTAGAATCGGCAAGTTCGGTGGATTTGGTGACCCAGCAGAATAACCAGCAAGCCCAGCGCAAGGCCGCGATGGCCGTGCTGGCGCACGCGGAGGCGGGCGAGATCGCCGCCCGCCTCCGCGCACTCGCCCTGCCGGCCCATCAAAATCTGCGCGAAGGCGAAAACGGTCTCGTCATGCTGCGCGGCCGGGTCGGCGGCGACGGCGCACCGTTCAACCTCGGCGAAGCCACGGTGTCGCGTGCGGCGGTCCGGCTTGCCAGTGGCGAGGTCGGCTTCGGCTACACGCTCGGTCGCGATAGCGAGAAGGCGCGGCTGATCGCGCTGTGCGACGCGCTGGTGCAGTCCAGCGATTTTGGCGCAGCCGTCGAGCGCGAAATTATCGCGCCGTTGCGCGAGCAGCTTATGACGAGGCGCCAGCAGGCAGCGGCGAAGACTGCCGCGACGAAGGTTGATTTCTACACCATGGTGCGCGGTGAGGGGTGAGATCATGACCACGATTGCAGAACTGCCGCCGGGTTTCGCCGACAGGGTTCTGTCGGCGCAATCGACCTTTCGTTCGGTCATGGATGCGATGGCGCGGCCGGGTTCGGTCCAGCGCATCGTCCCGACAGCCGGAGCGCTTCATACGATGATGCGCGGCACCGCCGCGATCGCGCTGACGCTGTTCGATCACGACACGCCACTCTGGCTCGATGCGCGCATGGCAGAAAATTCCGACGTGATGAAATGGCTCAAGTTCCACACTGGCGCGCCGGTGGTGCAGGACACTTCGATCGCCAGCTTTGCGCTGATCAGCGACGGTGCGGCGCTGCCGCCGCTCGAATGCTTCGCGCTCGGCACCAACGAATATCCGGATCGCTCGACCACATTGATCCTTCAGGTCGATAGTCTGGGCTCGGGACGCAGCGTCGAGCTGCGCGGCCCCGGCATCGATGGCTCCACGACGCTCCAGGCGTCGATCAAGCCGTTCGATCTGTTCGAGCGCCTGCGGTTCAACGAGGCGCTGTTTCCGCGCGGCCTCGATGTGGTGCTGGTTGCCGATGATGCGGTGGTTGCGATCCCGCGCACCACCCGCGTCGCGAACAAGGAAAGCTGACCGCATGTATGTCGCAGTCAAAGGCGGCGAACGCGCCATCGAGAACGCCCATCTCCTGCTTGCAAACGCGCGGCGCGGTGACCCAAGCGTTCCGGAAGTCACGCTCGATCAGATCTCGGAGCAGCTCGGCCTCGCCGTGGACCGCGTCATGAGCGAGGGCTCGCTCTATGACCGCGAGCTCGCCGCGCTCGCGATCAAGCAGGCGCGGGGCGATCTGATCGAGGCGATCTTCCTGGTCCGTGCCTTCCGCGCCACGCTGCCGCGCTTTGGCGCGAGCGAGCCGGTCGACACCGGCGCGATGCGCGTGCAGCGGCGAGTGTCGTCGACCTTCAAGGATATTCCAGGTGGCCAGATCCTCGGGCCGACCTTCGACTATACCCACCGCCTGCTCGATCCTTCGCTCGCAAAAGGCGTTGTGCCGGAAGCGCCAGTGACGGCGGAAGCATCAACGGCACCCACGCCGCGCGTGACGGATATTCTTGGCCGCGACGGACTGATCGAGTCCTCGCCGCAGGCCGAGGACGGCGCCAGCGTCGGCGATCTCACCCGCGAGCCGCTGAATTTTCCGGCGGACCGCGACCTGCGCCTGCAAAATCTGGCGCGTGGTGACGAAGGCTTTCTGCTGGCGATGGGCTATTCCACCCAGCGCGGTTACGGCCGGAACCATCCCTTTGCCGGCGAGATCCGCTTTGGCGAGGTCGATGTCGAATTTTTCGCCGAGGACGTCGGCTTCGCCGTGCCGCTCGGCTCGATCGAGCTCACCGAGTGCCAGATGGTCAACCAGTTCAAGGGCTCGGCGACGGAAGCGCCGTGCTTCACCCGCGGCTATGGCCTCGCCTTCGGCCAGAGTGAGCGCAAGACCATGTCGATGGCGCTGGTGGATCGGGCGCTGCGCGCTCGCGAGCTCGGCGAGGAGGTGCGTGCCCCCGCGCAGGACGAGGAGTTCGTGATGTCGCATTCGGACAACGTGCAGGCGACCGGCTTCGTCGAGCATCTCAAGCTGCCGCATTATGTCGACTTCCAGTCCGAGCTCGGCCTGCTCCGCAAGCTGCGCCAGGAGTTTGCCGAGGCCAATGCGCCCGATGCCATGAAGGAGGCCGCGGAATGAACGCGCCCGCCTATAATTTCGCCTATCTCGACGAACAGACCAAGCGGATGATCCGCCGTGCGATCCTCAAGGCGATCGCGATCCCCGGCTATCAGGTGCCGTTCGCCAGCCGCGAAATGCCGATGCCCTATGGCTGGGGTACCGGTGGCGTGCAGGTGACGGCGGCGATCCTGGGACCTGAGGACGTGCTGAAGGTGATTGACCAGGGCTCCGACGACACCACCAACGCGATCTCGATCCGAAAGTTCTTCGCCAAGACGGCGGGCGTCGCCACCACGACGGCGACGGACGAGGCAACCGTGATTCAGACGCGCCACCGCATTCCTGAGACCGCGCTGCATGAAAATCAGGTGCTGGTCTACCAGGTGCCGATCCCTGAACCCCTACGTTTCCTCGAGCCGCGCGAGACCGAGACGCGGCGCATGCATGCGCTCGCCGAATATGGCCTGATGCATGTCAAACTCTATGAGGACATCGCCCGCTTCGGCCATATCGCGACTGCCTATGCCTATCCGGTCAAGGTGAACGCGCGCTACGTGATGGACCCGTCGCCGACGCCGAAATTCGACAACCCCAAGATGGACAATTGTGCCGCGCTGCAATTGTTCGGCGCCGGCCGTGAGAAGCGCATCTACGCGATCCCGCCCTACACGAAAGTCGTGTCGCTGGATTTCGAGGATCATCCGTTTGAGCCGTACCGTTTCAACGCGCCGTGCGCGCTGTGCGGCGCGGAGAACTCCTATCTCGACGAGATCGTCACCGACGACAAGGGCGGTCGGATGTTCGTCTGCTCGGACACCGATTATTGCGAGGGCCGGCAGGCCGCCGGCCATCACGGCAGCCTGAGCGCCGCACCGTACAAGGAGAAGGCGGGCTCACATGGCTGAACTCGATACGCTCGAAAGCGACCAGCCGCTACTGGTGGCGGAGTCGCTCAGCAAGTCCTTCGGCCGCATTGCCGCGTGCCGAGAGGTGTCCTTTGCGCTCTATCCCGGCGAGGTGCTGGCGATCGTCGGCGAATCCGGCTCGGGCAAGTCGACGCTGCTGCAAATGCTGTCGGGTCAACTCACGCCGAGCGCCGGCCGGGTCTCTTACCGGATGCGCGACGGCGTCGCCCGCGATCTTACGACGCTCGGCGAGGCCGAGCGGCGCTTTCTGTTCCGCACCGACTGGGGCTATGTCCATCAGGATCCTGCGCAAGGTCTGCGCATGGCGGTCTCGGCCGGCGCCAATGTCGGCGAGCGGCTGATGGCGGTGGGATGGAATCATTACGGCCGTATCCGCGACACCGCCTCCGACTGGCTGATGCGCGTCGAGATCGACGTCGCGCGCATCGACGATGCGCCGCGCACCTATTCCGGCGGCATGCGCCAGCGGCTCCAGATCGCGCGCAATCTCGTCACCGAGCCGCGGCTGGTGTTCATGGACGAGCCGACCGGCGGCCTGGACGTGTCCGTGCAGGCGCGCCTGCTCGATCTCCTGCGCAGCCTGGTCGCCGAGCTGCACCTCGCCGTCATCATCGTCACGCATGATCTCGCGGTGGCACGCCTTTTGTCGCACCGCGTGATGGTGATGAAGGGCGGCCGCGTCATCGAGACCGGCCTCACCGATCAGGTGCTCGATGATCCGCGCGAGCCCTATACGCAACTCCTCGTCTCCTCGATTCTGCCGCCATGAGCCTGCCAGCATGAGCCTTGCAATGACTGCCATGATCGACATCACCGACGCCCGGAAGACCTTTACGATGCACCTGCAAGGCGGCATCGAATTGCCGGTCGTGCGCGGCGTGACGTTCCATGTCGATCCCGGCGAATGCGTCGTGCTCTCGGGGCCATCAGGCGCCGGCAAGTCGTCGATCCTGAAGATGATCTTCGGCAATTATCGCTGCGATTCCGGCCGCATCGGCATCCGCCACCGCGGCGCGCTGATCGATCTTGCCGTCGCCGAGCCGCGGCAGGTGCTCAATGTCCGCCGCGTGACCATCGGTTATGTCAGCCAGTTCCTCCGCGCGGTGCCCCGCGTTGCGACCATCGACGTGGTCGCCGAGCCTCTGATCGTGAACGGCCTGGCGCGCCCGGAAGCGCAAGCCCGCGCGGGCGCGCTCCTGCATCGTCTCAATATTCCCGAGCGGCTGTGGCAGCTTCCGCCCGCGACCTTCTCCGGCGGCGAGCAGCAGCGCGTCAACATCGCGCGCGGCTTCATCTCGGATCTGCCGATCCTGCTGCTCGACGAGCCGACCGCTTCGCTCGATGCCGCCAACCGCACTGTGGCGGTCGAGCTGATCGCTGAGAAAAAACGCCAGGGCGTCGCCATGGTCGCCATTGTCCATGACGATGAAATCCGGCATCTGATTGCCGACCGCATCGTCGATGTCACCAGCTTCGCCGCCGCGGCCTGAAGGAAATCGACATGAACGCCAAGCCGAAGGACACCGTCATCGCCAACGCCAGGATCGTGCTGGCTGACCGGGTGATCGATCAGGGTTGGCTTGCTCTGGTCGACGGACGCATCGCCGAGATCGGCGAGGGCAGGGCGCCCGCCGACGCCGAGGATGCTGGCGGCGACCTCGTCATGCCCGGCCTGATCGAGCTTCACACCGACCATCTCGAAGCGCATTACGTGCCGCGACCGAAGGTGTTCTGGAATCCGGTCGCCGCTGTCATCTCCTATGACGGCCAGCTCGCGACCTCGGGCATCACCACCGTGTTCGATTCGCTCCGGGTCTGGCGCGAGGACGGCGCGGAGGAAGTCGATGGCCGCGCCGGCGTGCTCGCCGCCGCGATCACGACCGCGCGCGATGCCGGCCTCTTGCGCGCCGACCATTTCCTGCATCTGCGCTGTGAAATCCCGATGCCGAGCGTCGTCGAGGAGGCCAAGGAGCTGATCGACCGGCCCGACGTCAAGCTGATGTCGCTGATGGATCACACGCCGGGCCAGCGCCAGTTTCGCGACGAGGTCAAGCTGCGCGACTATTATCGCGGCAAGGGCGGCGGCAAGACCGACGCCGAGCTCGACGAACTGTTCGCGAAGCGCTTTGCCTATCAGAAGGCCTATGCCGCGACCAACATGCGCGAGATCGTGACGCTGGCGCATGCGTACAAGATCCCGCTCGCAAGCCATGACGACACCACCGAGGAGAACGTCGCCGATGCCGTGCGCGACGGTGTCGCGGTGGCGGAATTCCCCACCACGCTCGAGGCCGCGCGCGGTCTGCATCACGCCGGCATCGACATCCTGATGGGCGCTCCCAACGTCGTGCGCGGCGGCTCGCATTCCGGCAATATCGCCGCGGTCGATCTCGCCCGCGAAGGCCTGCTCGATATCCTGTCGTCGGATTACATTCCGTCGAGCCTGCTGATGGGTGCGCTGCAGCTGCCCGAGCATGTGCCGGCGATCGATCTGCCGTCGGCGATCCGCACCGTGACCAAAGCGCCTGCCGATGCGGTCGGACTCACCGATCGCGGCGAGATCGCGGTCGGCAAGCGCGCCGACCTGATCCGCGTGCATGTTGCCGGCAGCGTCCCCGTCGTGCGCAGCGTCTGGCGCGAAGGGAGTCGTGTCGCATGAGCGAGACCGCGGCCATGGCGCAGGAGGCAGCGGGCGCGATCGGACCCGGGCGGCTAGTACTTGTGGTCGGTCCCAGCGGCGCCGGCAAGGACACGCTTTTGCGACTGGCGCGGGCGGCGTGCAGTGAGGATCACGACATCGTCTTTCCACGCCGCCTTGTGACGCGGGAATCCTCCGCTGCCGAAGACAATCTCACGCTTGCCCCTGACGAATTCCGCCGCGGTCAGCAGCATGGCGATTTCGCCATGCACTGGCAGGCGCACGGGCATTCCTACGCACTGCCGCTCGAGATCAACGACGATATCCGTGCCGGACGCACGGTGGTCGTCAACGTCTCGCGCACGGTCATCGGCGCGCTGCGCCAAGCCTATGCAAATGTTGTGGTGGTCGCGATCACCGCACCGCCGGACGTGCTGGCGCAGCGGCTTGCCGCGCGGGCGCGGCACAGCGACGGCAATATCGCGGCGCGGCTGTCGCGCAGTGTCGATGACGCGCGGGCGCTTGCCGACATCACCATCCTCAACGCCGGCAGCGCGGAGTATCACAGCCGACAGCTCGTGCGCGTGATCAGGAATGAAGGCTGGCATGAGTAATGGCGGGCACGATCAGGAGAGTGGAAGAATGTCGGTGATCGAAACGGTTGAACAGCTGGAGGCCATCTACGGCGTCACCAACGATGCCTCGACCGTGAAAGTCGCCGACCATGTCACGCCACTCTACCGCATCTACATCGAGAAGGCGCCGTTCGCGGCGCTCGCCACGGTCGGGCCGGAGGGCATCGACTGCTCGCCGCGCGGCGATCTCCCTGGCTTTGTCCGCATTCATGACCCGAAGACACTGATGCTGCCCGATCGCCGCGGCAACAATCGGGTCGATTCCCTGCGCAATATCGTGCGCGATCCCCGGGTGTCGCTGATGTTCCTGATTCCCGGCTCCGGCAATGCGGTTCGTGCCAACGGCCGCGCCCATCTCTCGATTGATCCCGAACTGCTGGCCTCGTTCAAGGTCGAAGGCAAGGCGCCGCGCAGCGTCATGGTCATGAGCGTGGACGAGATCTACTTCCAATGCGCCCGCGCCATCGTCCGCGCCGACCTCTGGAATCCCGACAGGCGCGTCGACCCAAAGACCCTGCCGACGCCCGGCCAGATCCTGGCCGAGATGAGCGAGAACAAGGTCGGCGGCGCGGAGTACGACCGCGCCTGGCCCGCGCGAGCCGCAGCGACGATGTGGTGACTTTTCTTACCCTCTCCCCTTGCGGGAGAGGGTGGCTCGCCGCGATAGCGGCGAGACGGGTGAGGGGTATCTCTCCGCGAGCGACCCTCTCACAGCTGATCTCGCGGACAGATACCCCTCATCCGGCGCCATAGCCGAAGCTTCGCTTCGACGTTCTTGAGAACGGCGGCCGAAGGCCGCCTATGCCACCTTCTCCCACAAGGGGAGAAGGGAAGAACGAGTCCGCGGCGGCGGCTCACCTCAATTGAACGCCATGCCGCCGCTCAGCGCGATGGTCTGACCCGTCATGTAGGCATTGTCGACCAGCAGCATCACTGCCTTCGCCACCTCCGCCGCCGTGCCGAAGCGGCCGAGCGGGATGCGGCTGACGAGCTGTTGCTGGCCGCTCATCATGTCGGTCTCGATCAGCGACGGCGCCACCGCGTTGACGGTGATGCCCTCCTTCACCAGCCGCGCGGCATAACCTCGCGTGAGGCCTTCCATGCCGGCCTTGGACGCGTTGTAGTGCGGGCCGATCGAGCCGGCACCGCGCGCAGCCCCGGAGGAGATGTTGACGATGCGGCCCCACTTCCGGGAGCGCATCGACGGCAGCACGGCCTGCGTGCACAGGAACACGGATTTCAGATTGACCAGGATGGTCCGGTCGAAATCGTCTTCGCTGAGATCATCGAGGCCGCGCGTGATCGCGATGCCAGCATTGTTGACGAGGATGTCGATCGGTCCGAGTCCGGCCGTGACGCGCTCGACCATGCCGGTCACGGCCTCGCGCTGCGAGACGTCGGCTGCGACGACGATGGCGCGGCCGCCCTGCTTGCCGATCTCGCCTGCCAGCTGCTCGGCCCGACCGATCTGCTCGCGGCAGTTGATCGCTACGGCGGCACCGGCCTCGGCCAGGGCGCGACAGACGGCCGCGCCAATTCCGCGCGAGCCGCCGGTGACGAGCGCCGTGCGCCCCTTCAGACTGTCTGTCATGAGAAACTCCGATCCGATCACAGCGGGATCGCCGGACGTCGGCCACTGCCATTCAAGTCAAAAGGCCGCTACATGAATTTAGCGCCGCCGCCGCGCCCTGGTGCGCGCCGCCTTCTTGGCGGCGGCGGAGCGGGTCTTGGCGCCCTTGGTGCGGCTCGCTTTCCGCGCAGCGGCCGAACGTGACGCCGCGGTTCGCCGGCTCGCGGCGCTTTTGGCCTGTTTTGACAGCGCGCTGCGCGACGCCGTTGAGCGCGGCTCCTTCTTCAGGACATTTTCCACGGCGCGCGACACGCGCGGCCGGCGCTTCGGGGTGCGCTTGCCCTGGCCGACCTCATAGGCATATTTGGCGCTGCGGCGCGTCGATTTCTTGGTGCGCCCCTTGCGCGGCGGCGGCAGATCGACGCCGGCGCGGCGTGCCTCGGAAAGGCCGATGGCAATGGCTTGCTTTGTCGAGCGTGCGCCGTGCTTGCCTTTACGAATCTTGTCGATCTCGTCCTTGACGAATTCGCCGGCCTGCGTGCTCGCAGATTTGCCGGCGCGCTTGTCCTGCTTCGCTTTGCGAATGATTTCCTGTCTTGGCATGAGTCGAGTTCCCTTCGAGATGACAGGGATGTCTCACCGCAACGCATAACCCGGACGATTGATCCTTTTCAGTTCCTCAGCGCCGCCAGCAGTTCGTCGGGACGCTCGGCCATGATCATGTGCCCTGCGCCCGGCACGATGACGGTCTTCGCATGCGGGATCGCCGCCGCCAGCGCCTTGCCGGCTTTCGCGGGAGTCATCATGTCCCGCTCGCCGAGAATCAGCGTGGTCGGGACCTTCACGCTCGCAGCCGCGGCAAGTGCATTCGCATAGCCGTTGCAGGCCGACAGATCCCCGAACAGCACGCCCGGGTCGCAATGCTTCAACACGGCCTGCGCGCCGCCATGCATCCAAAGGCCCGGCGCGAGGCTGCCCCCGAGCTCGGCCTTGAAGCCGAGACCCCAGATCGAGACCATGTCGACGGCGTCCTGGTCATTGGCTTCGGCGGCTTTGAGCAGATCCGGGCCGACGGTCATGGTCGCGGCGGTGCCGATCAGGCTCAGCGCGGAAACCTTGTCCGGATGCCGCGCCGCCGTCTCCAGCGAGATCAGCGAGCCCATGGAATGGCCGATCAGTTGCGCCTTCGCGGCGCCGGCCGCATCCAGCAGCGCCGCGGTCCAGTCGGCCATCTCGGCGATGGTCGACAGCGACGGCCCGGCCGAGCGACCGTGGCCAGGCAGGTCTGGCGCCAGCACGGAAAAGCCGTGATGGGCGAACCAGCGCGTGTGCAGCGCCCAGGTCGAATGATCGAAGCCGGCGCCGTGAATGAAGGCGACCGCGGGCAGCGACTTGTCGAAGTCGCGGCCGCCGGTTGCGACAAACACGTCGGTGCCGTTGACGGAAAGCTTCATGGCGTCAGACCTTTTGCGAGATGCGCAGCGCTTGGTTGAGATCGTCGATGATGTCGCTTGCCGTCTCGATGCCGACCGAGAGCCGCACCAGCTCCTCGCCGATTCCGGCGGCCTTGAGCTGCTCGGCGTCCATCTGCTGATGCGTGGTCGAGGCGGGGTGGATCACCAAGGTCTTGGCATCGCCGACATTGGCGAGATGGCTGATCATGCGCAGTGATTCGATGAACGTGCGCCCGGCGGGCCGGCCGCCCTTGATGCCGAAGGAGACGATGGAGCCGGCACCGCGCGGCAGCAGCGCCCTTGCGAGCTGAAAGTCCGGGTGGTTCTCCAGCGAGGGATGCAGCACCCAATCGACGGCCTTGTTGGCTTTCAGCGCGTCCAGCACGAGATGCGTGTTCTGCATGTGCCGGTCCATACGCACGCCCAGGGTCTCGACGCCCTGAAGCAGCTGGAACGCGTTGGTCGGCGACAGGCATGCGCCGAAATCGCGCAGGCCCTCGGTGCGCGCGCGCATGATGAAGGCCGCGGTGCCGAACTGCTCGTCGAAGACGATGCCGTGATAGCCGCCATAGGGCTCGGTCAGCGCGCCGAACTTGCCCGAGCCGCGCCAGTCGAAGCGGCCGCCGTCGACGATGGCGCCGCCGATCGCAATGCCGTGTCCGCCGATCCATTTGGTCGCCGAATGCATGACGATGTCTGCGCCGAGCTCGATGGGGCGGCTGAGATAGGGTGTGGCGAAGGTGTTGTCGATCAGCAGCGGAATTTTTGCCTCATGCGCGATCGCCGCGACCTTGGGAATGTCGAGCACTTCCAGCCCGGGATTGCCGATGGTCTCGCCGATCACGAGCTTCGTGTTCGGCCCGATCGCGGCGCGGAACGCGTCGAGATCGCGCGGCTTGACGAAACTGGTGGTGATGCCGAAGCGCGGCAGCGTATGCGCCAGCAGGTTGATGGTGCCGCCATAGAGTGAGCTCGATGCCACGATGTGGTCGCCGGCGTTCAAAAGTGTCGCGATCGCCAGATGCAGCGCGGCCATGCCGCTGGCGGTGCAGATCGCACCGACACCGCCTTCGAGCGCCGCGAGCCGCTCCTCCAGCACACCGGTGGTCGGATTGGAGATGCGCGTATAGATGTGGCCGGCGCGCTCCAGGTTGAACAGCGCGGCGGCGTGATCGGAATCCTGGAACACGTAGGACGTGGTCTGGTAGATCGGCACGGCGCGGGCGCCGGTTACGGGATCCGGATGCTGGCCCGCATGCAGGCTCAGGGTCTCGAAGGCAGGCGGCTTTGGCGCGGGCATGCGTGGCCTCGTTGGTCGATCGGCGGAGGCCGCCCTTGTGCCACAAAAAGAAGCGCTGCGTCAGCCCATTGACAGCGCCTCTAACCCCCGGATCGCTCGATGATCCCGGCCTCGCGCAGCAAGATCTCCGCGTCTGGTAGGCTTCGAATCTCTTCTCGTTGGCCGCGACGATCTTTCGCGCGTCCTGCGCCGGCATCGCGGCGAGGATGGCGATGGGGCAGTTCGCGTTCGGCCAGCTCACGGTCAGCCTCCAGCACATCAAGGCCCAACGCGCTCACGCTCCCTTCTGCCCTGCCAGCCGTTCCCGCACCTCGGCCGCAATCTCGAACGAGCGCAGCCGGGCGGCGTGGTCGTAGATCTGGCCCGTCGTCATCAGCTCGTCCGCGCCGGTCTCGGCCATCAGCGCCTTCAGCTTCTCCTCCACGATTCTGGGCGAGCCGACCGCCGAGCAGGACAGCGCTTGGCCGACGTCGGCCTTCTCCGCCGGCGACCACAACGCGTCCATGTGGTCGACCGGCGGCGGCAGCGGGCCCGGCGTGCCCCGGCGCAGATTGATGAACTGCTGCTGCAGCGATGAGAACATGCGCTGCGCCTCGGCGTCGCTGTCGGCGGCAAACACGTTGACACCGATCATCGCGTAAGGCTTGTCGAGTTGCGCCGAGGGCTCGAAGCGCGCGCGATATTCGCGCAGCGCCGGCATCATCATCTGCGGCGCGAAATGCGAGGCGAACGCGAACGGCAAGCCCAGCATCGCCGCAAGCTGCGCGCCAAAAGTGCTCGATCCCAGGATCCACAGCGGCACCTTCGTGCCCACGCCCGGCACCGCGCGGATCGCCTGGTTCGATTGCACATCGCCGAGCAGCGCCTGCAATTCCAGCACGTCGTGCGGAAAGTTCTCCGCAGCCGTCGCAAGGTCGCGCCGCAGCGCCTTTGCTGTGAACTGGTCGGTGCCCGGCGCCCGCCCGAGGCCGAGATCGATCCGGCCGGGAAAGAGCGATTCCAGCGTGCCGAACTGCTCGGCGATGACCAGCGGCGAATGGTTCGGCAGCATGATCCCGCCGGACCCGACGCGGATGGTTTTCGTTCCCCCCGCGATATGGGCGATCACCACCGACGTCGCCGCGCTTGCGATCCCCGTCATGTTGTGATGCTCGGCCAGCCAGAACCGCTTGTAGCCCCAAGCCTCCGCATGCCGGGCGAGATCGAGCGAATTGCGAAACGCCTGCGCGGCGTCGCCACCTTGGCGGATGGGCGCGAGGTCGAGCACGGAGAAGGGGATCATGTGTGGTACCCGTGAAGGGCGCGTGTGCGCGGGGACCTCACATATAGGGGACCAGGGATAGGAATGCTGCTCGAACCTGTCGCGACTTGGATCTTGACGGAGCAGCGCATCCTTGACGCTGCAGCCCGCGCTGCCCGTTCACAACACTGTTATTGCGACCTATGGCGCCCTTCGTCGCAACTGGGCGTTCTGCGCCTGTTGTTATAGATTGCCGGAGCACTGCTCGGTTGCCAGGAGGAACTGACATGACCACGGTCGTACTCAACCGCCGCAACCTCCTCGCCGCTGGCGGCTCGGTGCTCGCAACCGGGGTTTTGGCGAGCGGAGTTTCCGGGCTGCTGTTGCCCGCCCGTGCCGAAGGCCTCGCGCCGACCGAGTCGATGTCGGGCGGGGCGAACAACTACCGCAAGGGCGCGGCGATCGTGGAGCGGATCGGAAAGGGCGGCTTCTGGATGAGCGGTACCGTGCGCCGCGCCGGCGACGGGGCTCCGCTCGCCGGGCAGCGCATCCAGATCTGGGCGCACACCGTCGAGGGGCAGGAGCACGAGCCGCAGAGTCATGGCGCCACGCTCACCGACAAGGACGGCAAGTTCCGGCTCGAGATGCCGCAGATCATTCCCATCTTCGGCCAGCCGCATGGTCACCTCGCCTATGACAGCGGCGAGTTCAAAACCGTCTTTCTGCGTCCGGTGATGCGGAGCGCAAAGGAAACCAGCCTCGAGGCGCACTTCGTCCTGCAGCCGGCTTGAGCCGCGAATTGCAAATGAAGGGATGGGAATCGGCCCGGGCGACCCTGATCTGGGTGCCCTTGCCTTGGCCATTTGCGTGCCGATCGCCGCCGCAGCAGGAAGCGACCTGCTCGCTTGGCGCGGTCCGGTCTACATCCTCGCCGGCTTCGCAGGGATCGTCGCCCTCGGTCTTGTGCTCGTTCAGCCCCTGCTGATCGGCGGATATTTGCCGGGGCTATCGGCTTATCGCGGACGGCGTGCCCATCACTGGATCGGCGGCGCGCTGGCCTTTGCGGTGGTGATCCATGTCGCCGGGCTCTGGATCACCAGTCCGCCCGACATGATCGACGCCCTTACCTTCTCATCGCCGACGCCGTTCTCTCCCTTTGGCGTGGTCGCCATGTGGGCCATCTTCGCTGTCGCGCTTCTGGCTCTCTTGCGGCGGCGGCTGGGATTGCGGCTGCGAACCTGGCGCATCGTCCATATTCCCCTCGCGATCGTCATCGTCGCAGCCAGCGTAGCCCATTGCCTGCTGATCGAGGGGACGATGGAGACGACCTCCAAGATTGTGCTTTGTGCGCTCGTTCTCGCGGCGGCCATCAAAGTGATGGCTGATCTGGTTTGGAGAAAGCGGACGTTGCGCGGAGAGGGCATTGCGCGGCAGTAGGCGTCGGATGGATAGAGCACTTGCGAAATCCATTGTGCTTCGTCATCGGCAAGCCTCGACGGGCTTCGCTGCCGCCTTGGCTCTTTGCGCTACGGCGGACTAGTCGCCCTACCCACGCCACGAGCTGGACGTGATTAGAAATCACGATTTGTCGTGCGCGTACTTCTCCAGAAGCAGCCGATTATATTCATCTCTCACGGCTCTCCGCGAAATATGCCCTTTTCGGTCTTTGGCGATCTTCAGAAGATCGGGATCAGTCGGTGCCCGTGATTTCCGCCTAAATCTCGCAAAGAGTGGGGTCGTAGGCGCCGACGTCGTTCCAAACAGCCGGTCAAACCATCCCATTGTGTCCTCCCGGACAGACGGCAGATTACGACATTATCACCATGAATTTGGGGGTCAAACGGATTGCGTCCGCGGCTAATGGCCCCGGACTACGCTTGCACTCCATCCGGGTTACGCCACCGGAAAAGCGGACGGTGCGCGGCGTGTTGCGCGGCGGCGAGCGCAGGATGAGTAGAGCACTTGCGAAATCCGCCACGTTTCGCCACTGAACGAGCTTGATGGATTTCGCCACCGCCTTCGCTCTCTGCGCTGCGGCGGACAAGTCGCGCTAGCCATCCTACGCATATTTTGTTGGCCTCTTCTTGCGAACACGTCGGGCATCGTCAGCGCCGATGTCTGCTCTGCTTGCCGCAGATGGCGACGGGGCGTATCCTTGCGCGATGGCTGTCAGCGCTCCCGATCTGAAGGCGTTCCTGCTCGCCACGCCGTTCTTCGGTGGTCTCCCGGAACCGAGTCTCGACCTCCTGATCTCGATGCTGGTCGAGCGCCGCTTTGATGCCGGAGCAACCGTCGTGGCGGAGGGCGAGCAGGGACGCTCGATGTTCATCGTCAAATCCGGTCGGCTGGCGGTGCGCAAACGGGCGAATTCGGGGAACGTCATCCCAATTTCCGCTCTGGAGCCTGGCGATTTCTTTGGTGAAATGACGCTGATTGAAATGCAGAATCGCTCCGCCACGGTGGTGGCGGAAGGGCCGACGGTGCTGTACGAGCTGACCGCCCAAAAGCTCTACGCTTGCTACAAGGCCGATATCCACGCCTACGTGATCGTCCTCCAGAACATCAATCGCGAACTGTGCCGACGGCTGCGCCGTGCCGACGATCGCTTCATGGGACAGCAAATGCGTGACGACAATTGACCGTGCGTAGGATGGGTACAGCGCTTGCGAAACCCATGGGGCGCGTGGGTTGGCTTCGGCGGCATCGTTGCAGTGCTGCTGGCTAGTCTATTCGTTGGTCGCTCGTACAAGTTCAAGGGAAAGCCGCCGTAGCCAAGCTGATATCGGGTCGCTGCAACTTTTACCCGTCGGGCAAAACACCCGCCCCATGCAAAACCTCGTCAATCTCCCGCCGCAAAAATATTCCACTTTACCGAAATTCGGAATTGCGGCATTCTTCCCCTATCCCGGCCCGGGGAGAGGGACGATCGTACGTCGTAACGAAACGTGGGCCGGGGTGCGGTGGACGCGGCAGCGTCGGGCACGCCTAGGCGAGACCAGGGCGAGATGAACCTCGTGAGGTCCTTGACTGCGTGCGGACGGACGGCGCCCTGTCCGGCGAAGCCCTTTGGGCGAAGCCGGATTGCTGCGTACGGCAAAACCGTGTGGTCCTGACCGTCGTTGCTACGGTCAAGCCTTGCGGAGATGTCTTGAGCCCAACCGGGTCGCGAGGCATCGCCAATTCGCGAGGTGACGGAGGCCAGAAGGAACTCGGCTTTGGGGAGAGCAGGCATAAGCCGTCAAACCACTGCGCAGGGAAGGCCGTGTGTTGGGCTTCACCTGTATGCCGCTGTGCAGTTTTTCTGCGTGTGCTTTCGCACAGCGGACCGTGGGTGCCAGCCGGCACTCGGCCTTCCCTGCGCCCTCTTCACCGAAGAGGGGCACGGAATAGAGCAAAACTCGGGCGCATCGAGCCGCGAGAATGCCTTGTCATGTGTGGAACACTGGTGCTGCCGGACAGGATTGAACTGTCGACCTCTCCCTTACCAAGGGAGTGCTCTACCACTGAGCTACGGCAGCAGATGCTGGCACAGAATCGGGCCGCCACCGGGCCCGCCAAGCGGGGCGATGGATGCCACAAGGGCCCCTCATGTGCAAGCTTGCCGGCTCTGCCAAATCGAGAAAATCGGCGCGGTTGTCCGACCGAGGCGGCCTTATTGCCCAGAAATGACCGATTTTGGGGTGATTTTTCTGCCGGCGAGCCCCCGCCATCTGGCCAGTTGGTCCCGCCCTCGAATTCGACCAAATCTCGCTGGCTTCGTTGCGCCGGCCTCTTGTACCTCTTGAGATGTCGTCATTCGGTGGCATCCTGCCGCCGACAACGTGATGGGCCACGATGAGCGACGAGACTGACAAGACGCGGGCCGCTGATCCCCGGCAGGACCGGCTGAAATCGGCGCTGCGCGAAAACCTGAAGCGGCGGAAGGTGCAGGCGCGCGAACGCGCCGCAAGGACCGAGCCGTCGCAGAACGATGATGATTCCCTGGGTAAGGGGACCGCCGGCAAGACCGGCAGTTGAAGGCCGACGGCTAACATTTTGGAGTGCATGGAAGTGGCAATGGGGCAGGACGGACAGCAACGAACCGACCGCGACGCGCTGATCTCGCGGTTTACCCGTCCCGAGCAGACCTTTCCGACGCTGGCATCAGCCGAGATCGCGCGTATCAGGCATTTCGGCGAGGTCCGCAGCTATGCCGACGGCGAGTTCCTGTTCGAGACCGGCAAGCCCGGGCCCGGCATGTTCGTCGTGCTGTCTGGCCACGTTGCCATCACCCAGCGCGACGGGCTCGGCCACGTCACGCCGGTGATCGATCAGGGGCCGGGGCAATTCCTCGCCGAGCTCGGCCAGCTCTCGGGACGGCCGGCGCTGGTCGACGGACGCGCCGAGAGCGAAGTCGAGGTGCTGCTGGTACGCCCGGACCGGCTGCGCGCGCTGCTGGTGGCCGAAGCCGAGCTTGGCGAGCGCATCATGCGCGCGCTGATCCTGCGCCGGGTCAGCCTGATCCAGGGCGGCATTGGCGGCCCCGTGTTGATCGGTCCGTCGAACTCCGCCGGCGTGGTGCGCCTGCAAGGCTTTCTCACCCGCAACGGCCAGCCGCATCATCTGCTCGACCCCAATAGCGAGCATGACGCCGCCGAGATCATCGCGCGCTATTCGCCCGAGCCGGAGGATTGGCCGCTCGTCGTCACCGCCGACGGCACCGTGCTGCGCAACCCCAGCGAAACCGCGCTTGGCCGCGCCATCGGCATGATCGGCGGGGCGAAGGATGACCGCATCTACGACGTCGCGATCGTCGGCTGTGGACCGGCAGGCCTTGCGACGGCGGTCTACGCGGCGTCCGAAGGGCTGTCCGTCGCCGTGCTCGACACCCGCGCCTTCGGCGGCCAGGCCGGCGCCAGCGCGCGCATCGAGAATTATCTGGGCTTTCCAACCGGCATCTCGGGCCAGGCGCTTGCGGGTCGCGCCTTCACCCAGGCGCAGAAATTCGGCGCCGAGATCATGATCCCAATGTCGGTGAAGTCGCTGGACTGCTCGCGCAGCGCCGGTACGTTCGCGCTGGCGCTGGATTGCGGCGACACATTGCGGTCACGCGCGGTGGTGGTCGCGAGCGGCGCACGTTATCGCCGGCCCGAGATCGAGAACCTCGACAAGTTCGAGGGACGCGGCGTCTGGTACTGGGCATCTCCTGTCGAGGCGCGGCTCTGCGCCGGCGAGGAGGTGGCGCTGGTCGGTGCCGGCAATTCGGCCGGCCAGGCCGCCGTGTTCCTGTCAGGGCATGCAAAGAAGGTCTTGATGATCATCCGCGGCGGCGGCCTGGGCGCCAGCATGTCGCGCTATCTGATCGAACGCATCGAAGCGACGCCGAACATCGAATTGATGTTCAACACCGAGATCACCGCGCTCGAAGGCGACGAGGCCTCGCTGCTGCGCCGCATCCGCTGGAAGAGCCGGCTTTCCGATGACGAGGATTCTGCCGAGATCCGCAATCTCTTTCTGTTCGTCGGCGCCGATCCCGCCACCAATTGGCTCGACGGCTGCGGCGTCACGCTCGACCGCGGCGGCTTCATCGTGACCGGCGCGCAGTCCGAGCAGAACCAGGGCCGGCTGGTGGCGCCGCTCGAGACCTCCGTGCCCGGCGTCTATGCCGTCGGCGACGTCCGCTCCGGCTCGGTCAAGCGCGTCGGCGGCGCTATCGGCGAAGGCGCGCAGGTCGTGGCCTCCCTGCACGGCTATCTCGGCGACGCCGCAAAACCGGCGCTTTAGGCAAGCAGAAGACAAGCGGAATATGGGTTGTCATCGTGCGACATCCCGCGGACTATCCCCTCATCCTGAGGAGCCGCGACAGCGGCGTCTCGAAGGATCGAGGCCCAGCTGTCACAGCCGGGCCTTCATGGTTCGAGACGCGTGCTTCGCACGCTCCTCACCATGAGGATCTAAACACAACAAGTTTCACAGGGAGGACTAAATGGCTGAACTCGTCGTCCTCTACAAGACGCCCAAGGATGCTGCGGCCTTCGACAAGCATTATGCCGAGACCCACATTCCGCTTGCCAAGAAACTGCCCGGCTTGAAGAAGTACGCGGTCAGCACCGGCCCGGTCGGCTCTCCCGCTGGTCCTTCCGGAGTCCACCTCGTCGCAATTCTCACTTTCGACAGCGTGGCCGCCATCCAGGCGGCATTCGGCAGCGCAGAAGGCAAGGCGGCAGCGGGCGACGTGCCGAAATTCGCCAGCGGCGGCGCCGACCTGCTGATCTTCGACACCAAGGAAGTGTGAACCACGCGCAAGGGCGGCCCACATATCGCGGGCCGCTCTTGCCGAAGATGATTCAAGTTCGTCGAAAACCTGCTGTCGTTTGTGACAGCGCTGCAAAAAATCCGAGCACGCGTTTGTCACTTCGCACGATGGCGCATGGCTCGGGGGGCATGTGCGGCGCCATCGCATGTGGCAATCCGATGAGGACCGTAATATCAATCGCCTGATCTCAATGCTGGACACGTAGGAGAGACGTCATGGTGCTTGGGTTGAGCCTGTCCGCCTTTACGATGATCCATGTCGTCATCAGCCTGATTGCCATCGTCGCGGGCCTCGTCGTGATGTTCGGCCTGCTCGGCTCGAAGTCGATGCCGGGCCTCACCGCGATCTTCCTGCTGTTCACGATCCTGACCAGCGCGACCGGCTTCCTGTTTCCGTTCGAGAAGCTGCTGCCGTCGCACGTCATCGGCATCATCTCGCTGTTGCTGCTCGCGATCGCCTGCATCGCGCTCTACGGCATGAAGCTCGCAGGTGCCTGGCGCCCGGTCTATATCGTGACCGCGATGGTCTCGCTCTATTTCAACGTCTTCGTGCTGGTCATCCAGTCGTTCCTGAAGGTGCCGGCGCTCGCCGCGCTCGCGCCCGCCGTGCCGCCGGCGCCACCGTCGGGTCCGGTGTTCGCGGTGGTGCAGGGCATCGTGCTGGTGTTCTTCGTGCTGCTCACCATCGGCGCCTGGCGCCGCTTCAGGCCGATGGCGTTTGCCTGATCGTTCAAGGAGCCTAGCAATGCCCACCATCACCACCAAAGACGGCGTCGCGATCTTCTACAAGGATTGGGGCTCGGGCCAGCCGATCGTGTTCAGTCATGGCTGGCCGCTCTCGGCCGACGACTGGGACGCGCAGATGTTGTTCTTCGTCTCGCATGGCTACCGCGTCATCGCGCATGACCGCCGCGGCCACGGCCGCTCGGCGCAGGTCGCCGACGGCCACGACATG
Source organism: Bradyrhizobium sp. 154 (assembly GCF_023073875.1). Taxonomy (NCBI): domain Bacteria; kingdom Pseudomonadati; phylum Pseudomonadota; class Alphaproteobacteria; order Hyphomicrobiales; family Nitrobacteraceae; genus Bradyrhizobium; species Bradyrhizobium sp. 154. The sequence continues at coordinate 29,199 of NZ_JADPKG010000048.1, read as the reverse complement.
GATCATTACGCCGACGACCTTGCCGCGCTGACCGCCCATCTCGACCTCAAGAACGCCTTCCATGTCGGCCACTCCACCGGTGGCGGCGAGGTCGTGCACTACATCGCGCGCCACGGCGAGAGCCGCGTCGCGAAAGCGGCGATCCTGGCCGCAGTGCCGCCGCTGATGGTGCAGACCGCGGCCAATCCCGGCGGCCTGCCGAAGAGCGTGTTCGACGACCTCCAGGCGCAACTCGCGGCCAGCCGCACGCAATTCTATCGCGACCTGCCCGCCGGCCCGTTCTATGGCTACAATCGTCCCGGCGCAAAGCCGTCGGAAGCGGTGATCCAGAACTGGTGGCGCCAGGGCATGATGGGCGGCGCAAAAGCGCATTACGACGGCATCGTCGCGTTCTCGCAGACCGACTTCACCGAGGACCTGAAGAAGATCAACGTGCCGGTGCTGGTCATGCACGGCGACGACGACCAGATCGTGCCTTACGCCGATTCCGCGCCGCTGTCGGCCAAGCTGTTAAAAAAAGGCATCCTCAAGACCTACAAAGGCTTCCCCCACGGCATGCCGACCACGCACGCCGAGACCATCAACGCGGACCTCCTGGCGTTCTTCAGGGAGTGAAGCTTCGCGTGCTCCGCCGGATCTCACCATCGCTCGTCACCTCGAGCCGAGCAGATCGACCGCGCCATGACCCGCGTCGCGCGGCAGAGGTATCCGCGAAGATGCTGAAAACGGAGGATATCAATAGCCTCTAGTCCGCCGCGCAGTTAGTTTGGTGCGGAAAGTTCGGCGCTCGCGCGCGTTGAGTCCCGTCCGCCCTTGAAGGAGAAGCGTCGGCGATGTCTCCCCAGCTCAAACTGATCGCACTTGACGCCGACGATCTCGCTGTCATCTCGACCCATGTCCAGGACGCCCGTGTCCAGGCCTCCGACATCATCTGGCGGCAGAGCGAGAAGCGGCTTGTCGTCGGCATGAGCCGGCTCGACTGGGAGCAGACGCTGGAAGGCGAGACCGAGCCGCGCCGGCTGGTCGCCGCGCTCCGCTTCGACCGCGTGCTTGCCTGCAAGTCGCGCAACATCGACCTCGCCGCACCGGACAAGGTGCTGGACCTCGTCGGCATCGAGTTTCACCCCCAGGGTGGCCGCAACGAGGAGCCCGGCGGCAGTGCCCTGCTTCTGTTCGCCCAGGGCGGCGCCATCCGCCTCGACGTCGAATGCCTGGAATGCGAGCTGACCGACCTCGGGGCGGACGCGCTGGGGGCGGGCCCGGGGATCGAGGGGTGAGAATGGCATGCCAAGCCAACGCATTCCGCTGTCGTCCTGGCGAAAGCCAGGACGGCAGCGGAGGGAAACGACCCGGCCCAAGGGTTGACGCCGCTTCCCCGCCGCGCCATTGAGCAGGGTCGGGTGAGCCAATCCGCCCCAAAAGACCAGCCAGAAGCCCAGCCAAATGCCCGTTCGTCTCGACCGCAGCAGCGCCGATTTTGACCAGCGATTCGCGGCCTTCCTCGCCGCCAAGCGCGAGGTCTCGGCGGACGTCGAGGCCGCCGCGCGCGCAATCGTCGACGACGTCGCTAAGCGGGGCGATGCGGCCCTGCTCGAGGCCACGAAAAAATTCGACCGGCTTTCGCTGGATGCCGCCTCCTTGCGCGTCACCGCCGCCGAGATCGAAGCCGCGACAAAGGCCTGTGATGCCGCGACGCTGGACGCGCTGAAGCTCGCGCGCGACCGCATCGAGATCTATCACCGCCGCCAGCTTCCGACGGACGAACGTTTCACCGACCCGCTCGGCGTCGAGCTCGGCTGGCGCTACACCGCAATCGAATCCGCCGGCCTCTATGTGCCCGGCGGCACCGCGGCCTATCCCTCCTCGGTGCTGATGAACGCCGTGCCCGCGAAGGTCGCCGGCGTTGCGCGCCTCGTCATGGTGGTGCCCTCGCCCGACGGCAAGCTCAACCCGCTGGTGCTGGCGGCAGCCCATCTCGGCGGCGTCACGGAGATCTACCGGGTTGGCGGCGCACAGGCCGTGGCCGCGCTCGCGCACGGCACCGCGACGATCGCGCCGGTTGCCAAGATCGTCGGGCCCGGCAACGCCTATGTCGCCGCCGCAAAGCGGCTGGTGTTCGGCAAGGTCGGCATCGACATGATCGCGGGTCCCTCCGAGGTGCTGGTGATCGCCGATGACACCGGCAATGCCGACTGGATCGCCGCGGATCTGTTGGCACAGGCCGAGCACGATGCCAGCGCGCAATCGATCCTGATCACCGATTCCGCGCGGCTTGCCGCCGAGGTCGAAAAGGCGGTCGCGGCGCAGCTGAAGACGCTGCCGCGGGCTGCGATCGCTGGCGCCTCGTGGGCCGATTTCGGCGCCATCATCATGGTGAAGGATATTGCTGGCGCCATCCCGCTCGCGGACGCGATCGCCGCCGAGCATCTCGAGATCATGACGAGCGATCCCGATGCGCTCGCCGCGAAGATCCGCAATGCAGGTGCGGTGTTCCTCGGTGCGCATACGCCGGAGGCGATCGGCGATTATGTCGGCGGCTCCAACCACGTGCTGCCGACAGCGCGCTCGGCGCGGTTCTCCTCGGGCCTGTCGGTGCACGACTTCATCAAGCGCACCTCGATCCTGAAATGCGGTCCGGATCAGCTGCGTGCGCTAGGTCCGGCCGCGATGACGCTTGGACAGGCGGAAGGGCTGGACGCGCATTCGCGCTCGATTGGATTGCGCCTCAATCAGTCATGACAAGGCCGCCCGAACAGGACGACTCGACCAATCGCATCGTCGGCGTCACGCTGGACGAGGACTCGATCGGCCGTTCCGGGCCGGACATCGAGCATGAACGCGCGATCGCGATCTACGACCTGATCGAGCAGAATTTGTTCGCGCCCGACGGTGCCGAAGGGCAGGGCCCGTTCACGCTGCATATCGGCATCACCGGCAACCGCCTGATGTTCGACATTCGCCGCGAGGACGGCACGCCCGTGGTCGCGCATCTGTTGTCGCTGACGCCGTTCCGACGGATCGTGAAGGACTATTTCATGATTTGCGACAGCTATTATCAGGCGATCCGGACCGCGACGCCGGACAAGATCGAGGCCATCGACATGGGCCGCCGCGGCATCCATGACGAGGGATCGCGCACGCTCCAGGAGCGGCTGAAGGGCAAGGTGCGGGTCGATTTCGAGACCTCGCGCCGGCTGTTCACGCTCATTACTGTCCTGCACTGGAAAGGCTAAGCGCGATGGCGGCGCCGCCACGCGCACGCGATCCGCAATCGGTGCTGTTCGCCTGCGCGATGAACAGCGTGCGCTCGCCGATGGCCGAGAGCCTGTTGCAGCACATGTTTCCGCAGGGCCTCTACGTGAAGTCGGCCGGTGCCAGGAAGGGCGACCTCGATCCATTTGCGGTGTCGGTGATGGCCGAACTCGGCCAGGACATCTCCGCCCACAAGCCGCAGACCTTCGAGGAGCTGGAGGATTGGGAGGGCCTGAACTTCGACCTCATCATCACATTGTCGCCGGAGGCCCACCACAAGGCGCTTGAGCTGACCCGCACGCTCGCTGCCGAGGTCGAATACTGGCCGACGCAGGATCCCACCACCATCGAAGGCAGCCGTGACCAGAAGCTCGCCGCCTATCGCGAGGTTTGCGATCAGCTCTTGATGCGCATCCGCAGGCGGTTCGCGAAGGTGGGTGCGGCGAGCGGATAGCATGCGGCGTGCGTAACACCCGCGTCACAGAGCGCAGGCACACGCGTGTTGGCAACCTCGAATCACCAAACCTCCGGTTCCCGGGTTGTGAAACCGGCCCCCTTCCGATAGGTTCCGCGCGCAATTCACCCCGCTTCATCCCCCAAATCACCTGATGCTCGGCCGCCCCAAATTCGTACTTGCCTCCGGTTCGCCGCGGCGCCTGGCGCTGCTCAATCAGGCCGGCATCGAGCCGGACGCGCTCCGGCCGGCCGACGTCGACGAGACGCCGAAGCGGGGCGAGCTGCCGCGCGCCTGCGCCAACCGCCTCGCGAGGGCCAAGGCCGATGCGGCGCTCAAATCGGTGCAGCTGGATGATGAGCTGCGCGGCGCCTTCATCCTCTCTGCCGACACCGTGGTGGCGGTCGGCCGCCGCATCCTGCCCAAGGCCAATCTGGTCGACGAAGCCGCGCAGTGCCTGCGGCTGCTCTCGGGCCGCAACCACCGTGTCTACACCGCGATCTGCGTCGTCACGCCGCGCGAGGCCTTTCGCCAGCGCCTGATCGAGACCCGCGTCCGCTTCAAGCGCCTGTCGGAAGACGACATCCAGGCCTATATCGGCTCGGGCGAATGGCGCGGCAAAGCCGGCGGCTATGCGGTGCAGGGCATCGCCGGCTCGTTCGTGGTCAAGATGGTCGGCTCGTACACCAACGTAGTCGGCCTGCCGCTGTACGAGACGACGACCCTGCTCGGCGGCGAGGGCTTTCCGATCCGCTTCGGCTGGCTCAACGCCACCGCGCTGTGAGCACGACAGCGCCCTCGAGAAAAATCGCGAAACAACCCCATGCGCAGTAGAATGGCCCCACCGGCCCGCCGCGCGAACGCCTGCGCCGCCGCGCGAGGAACCCGTTTTCCTGACAGGCTGTTGAACTCCTTCACCTCGTGTAAGCGCCGACACCATGAACGATCACCTCAAAACGCCCGCCAAACCCCTCAAGACCTGCCCGATCTGCGGCAAGCCGCAGTCGCAGGCCACCCGCCCGTTCTGCTCCTCGCGCTGCCGCGACGTCGACCTGAACCGCTGGTTGAAGGGCTCCTACGTCATCCCCGGCCGCGACGACGAGGTGGATGACGTAGAATAGAAAGCAATATCAATGATTTGTTAAGTTCAGGAAGCGCCAGGCGCCAGCCGCAGCGACACTGCCCCACCTTGTACACAGCCGGGCCGCGCCCGGCGCAGCCTTCACGCGAAGCCGGGTGGACAGGCCGCTCTCGGCCCACTATAAACCGCCCGCTCGATGGGCTTTGGCCCCTCTCTTGGAGCACGCCCAGGTAGCTCAGTTGGTAGAGCATGCGACTGAAAATCGCAGTGTCGGTGGTTCGATTCCGCCCCTGGGCACCAACTACGCTTTCCCGCGCTGAAGCAAGAAGCTGACTAAGCCAAGATCGGCACGCGTTACGCGCTCGCGGGGCGTTCCTGGCTGGGCATATGCGACGGTCTACCTGCATCTCCAGGCGAACGCCGGAGCGGCGCAGAATTTCGTCACCAGCAATGGCGCGCGCGGCTCGGTTGTGACCGGACTCAACGCGCATGGGACGCCCTTGCTCTTGGCATCACCTACACCTCTCCCTTTTCGGTCCTGGGCGGCCAGGCCGCCTTCTCGCTCATCACGGCGCCGGGTAACGTCGGCATCGGCATCGACGCCCGAACCGTCTAGCAAGCCAGCGTTGCGCAAATGAGCGCCACCTCCGCCGGGCCACTTCAATGCGGCACTGAGCCAGCATCGCTGCAGATGGCCTGAAAGGTGGCAGTTCGACGTCTCAAGAGCCGGCTGCTCTGCCGCATCCGTTCGCTGTACGCGCCCGGCTGCAGCTGATATGCTCTTGGCCATAGGACGGTAAATGGCAGCTAGCCACAGACTTTCCCGCGATGCCGGCCTTCTGATCGGATTCGATCCCGCTCGCACTTTCTCGCAAGGCTTCGACATAACGCTGAAAAAATTCGTCTACGGCTGCCGCGTCCCTCGCTCACATTGGGAGATGTGCCATGGCTGCATCGGACTGGCGTCTCGAAGGCGAATGGATGAAGAATTGCACCTGCGCGTTTGGCTGCCCCTGCGATTTCAATGCGCCGCCGACCAAGGGCTATTGCAAGGGAATGTTCGGCATGCGGATCGCCAAAGGACATTTCGAAGGAACCAGGCTCGACGGTCTGTGCTTCGCGATCACGGTCGATTTCCCCGGCCCGCTGCATGAAGGCAACGGGACAATCCAGCCCATCATCGACGAACGCGCCGCGCCGGAACAGCGCCAGGCGTTGTTCAATATCTTTTCAGGCAAACATTCGGCCGAGGGTACGCTTTTTCAGATTGTCAGCCTCATCGTCACCAAGATCCACGATCCGATTTTCGCCCCCTTCGAATTTTCCTTCGACAAGGACGGCCGCGTCGCAAAACTCGTCGCCACGGGCGTGCTCGAGACCGACGTCGAGCCGATCAGGAATCCGGTGACGGGTGATCCGCACCGCATCCAGGTGGTGATGCCCGAGGGATTCGAGCACAGGGCTGCCGAGATCGCGTCCGCCAACATCCGCTCGACCGGTGCGATCCCGTTCGAGACCCAGGGCACGCACAGCTCGCTCGCCAATGTCGTGCAAACGCCCGAGGGCATTGCGGCATGATGCGGCGCTGACATCGAGACGAGGCCTCGGTGTCGGCTCCTCATCGCGATCCTGGAAAAGTCCATGCGGGGGCGCTTGATGCTGGAACGCCTACTTCAGCGCGACCGGCTGATCGTCGCAATCGGGACCGCCACAGTGGCGGCGCTCGCCTGGGCCTATCTCGCGGGGGGCGCCGGCATGGACACCGAGATGATGACCGCCATGCCGGACATGGCGCCAATGCCGTGGACGCCACTCTACGCTGCGCTGCTGTTCGTGATGTGGTGGGTGATGATGATCGCGATGATGGCGCCGAGCGCGGCGCCCACCGTTCTCTTGTATGCGACCGTCAAGCGCAAGCAGGAGACTGCATCCCGGGCCGCAATCGATGCCTGGATCTTTCTCGCCGGTTATCTCGTGACATGGGCGGGGTTCAGTGTCGTTGCGGTCCTGGCGCAATCGGTGTTGGAACGCTTGGGATTGCTGTCGATGGCGATGACCAGCACCAGCGCAATCTTCGGCGGCAGCATTCTGCTTGCCGCAGGCCTCTACCAGTTCACGCCGCTCAAACATGCGTGCCTGCGCTACTGCGAGAGCCCGCTGCTGTTTCTCAGCCGGCATTGGCGGCCCGGCACGCGCGGAGCTTTGCGGATGGGACTTCGCCACGGCAGCTATTGCGTCGGCTGCTGCTGGTTTCTGATGGCATTGCTGTTCGTCGGCGGCGCGATGAATCTAGCCTGGGTCGTCGGCATTGCGCTCTATGTCGCCGCTGAGAAACTGCTGCCGCTCGGCCGGCGATTGAGTTATGCGGCGGGCGCGGTCCTCATCCTGTCCGGCACGATCGTTCTGGCACGCGCGATGTGAGAGGCCGGGACAGATGACCAAAGGTATCGCTTCCAGCCGACCTCCGTGGTCACACGGATGTCGTCAGCTGAAGAATTGAGCTTTGCCCCAACCAAAGCTTAAGGCTGAGGAGGCTCAGCTCCACTTCGCTCACTTGGCAAGGTCCTTCCAACAACCGTCTGCGCGTGGCGCCTATGTCCATTCGCAATTGTGAGACTTGAGCACGAGCCGCGTTCCCGCCTCCGTGCTATTGCTGCTCCTCGCAATCCCGCGAGGCCCCCGTGCTCCCTCTTGCCGCCGACATCTTCACCGAGCCCGAGGACGTTTCGCCCGACGGCCTTGCCAATCTCGGTCCGCTCCGCCGTCTCGCCGGCAGCTGGCAGGCGGACAAGGGCATCGACGTCAATCCGAAGGCGGAGGGGCCGGAGCAGCGCGCCTTGGCTGGCGGATCGGCGGCCTGAGACCGGAGTATCACATGAAGCCTTATGTCATCTGCCTGATGCACGCCAGCCTGGATGGCCGCACGCATCCCAGCCGCTGGCGTCCGAAGGGTGCGGGCACGGACTGGTTCGAGAAAATCCATGACGAGCTCGGCGGCGACGCCTGGGTGATCGGCCGCGTTACTGGCTCGGAATTCGCCAAGGGCAAGCCGTATCCGACCGCGACGAGCGAGAAATTTCCGCGCGAGAACTGGTTCGCACGACGCGATGCGAAAAGCTTTGGGGTCGTGCTCGATGCGCAGGGCAAGATCGGCTGGGGCCGCGCCGACATCGGCGGGGATCCAATTGTCGTCGTGCTAGCCGAAAGCGTGCCGGATTCGCATCTCGCAGGGCTGCGCGGCGAGGGGGTGTCCTACGTCTTCGCCGGCAAGTCCGAGATCGATCTGGCGCTGACGCTGGACATCCTCAGCCGTGAGCTCGGCGTGAAGCGTCTGCTGGTCGAGGGCGGCGGTGTCGCCAATGGCGCGTTCCTGCGCGCGGGTCTCATCGACGAATTCAATCTGATCCTCAGCCCAGCAGTGGATGGCGCGAGCGGTGCGCCCTTCGTGTTCGACTCGACGGCTGCGGACAGCGACAAGCGCGCGCCCATCATGGCGATGACGCTGGAGAGCACGCGGGAGCTCGGCGGCGGTGTCCTGCTGCTGCGCTATCTGATCCAGAACGAGCCGCAGGCCGTGGCCAAGTAAGCGCCGGCATGTCGGAATCATCGGAGCACATCGTCATCGTCGGCGCCGGCGCCGCCGGCCTGATGGCAGCGCGGGAGCTGGCGCGTGCGGGCAGACGCGTGACCATCCTGGAGGCGCGCGAGCGCTGCGGCGGGCGCATCAATCCGCTGCCGGCATTGCAATTCGGCTATCCCGCCGACGGCGGAGCCGAGTTCGTCCATGGCGAGGCGCCGGTCACGCGGGCTTTGCTGCGCGAAGCCGGGCTGTCCCTTCAGGAGATCGAAGGCACGCAATGGAGCTTTGACGGCGCAAGCCTCTCGCGTGAGGACCGCCACGATCCGCATGAGGCGGAGCTGCAAGCCGCGCTGCGGGACTTGAAGGACGATCTGACTGTGGCCGATTTCCTGCGCCGCCATTTTGCCGGGGAGGACTATACGCGGCTGCGCCATTCGATCGAGCGGATGGTCGAGGGCTATGACGCGGCAGACCCCGAGCGTGCTTCGACACTGGCGTTGCGCGAGGAGTGGATGGATGGCGGTCACTCGCCGCAGGCGCGCATCAATGGTGGCTATGGCGCGCTGATCGATTTTCTGGCGGCCGAGTGCCGCGCCTGCGGCGTTGCGATCCGGCTCGGTTGCGCCGTGTTGGCGATCGTGGAAGAGGGCGGCGCCGTAGCGGTTCGCTGCGCCGGCGGTGATGGGCTTGCCTGCGACCGGGCGATCCTCACCGTGCCGCTGCCGCTGCTGCGCGAGATCGCGCTGCCGGCGAGCGTGAGCGCGAGGCTTGCTGCCGCCGACGACATCGCCTTCGGCAACGTCATCAAGATCCTGCTCCGCTTCGCGCGGCCATGGTGGCGCGACCGACAAGACGACCTCGCCGACATGACCTTCCTGCTGTCCGACGAAGCGATTCCGGTGTGGTGGACGCGATATCCTGACCAGCATCCCCTGCTCACCGGCTGGTTCGGCGGTCCACGGACGGCGGCGCTGTCGCATCTCGATTCGAAAGGACTGATCGAGGCCGGGCTCGATTCGCTCGCCGCCATCTTCAAGCGGTCACGCGAGGACATCGCGCGCGATCTCGTGGCGGCGGCCGCGAGCAATTGGGCGCACGATCCCTTTGCCCGCGGCGCCTATTCCTGGGCCACGCCACGGACGCGCGAGGCGCAAGCGATACTCGCCCGCGCCGACGGCTTGGTGCTGTTGTCCGGCGAAGCGCTCTATCGCGGCCGCGATATGGGCACGGTCGAAGCGGCACTGACGAGCGGCCTGGAGACGGCAGGGGTGATCTTGCGGAGCTAAGAAAGAAGGCCCGCATCTCTGCGGGCCATTTGTCTCACCAGCGTCCGCCGCCGAAGCTAAAAGTTACGCCGGGACCACCGCCGTAATATCCGTACGGGCCGCCGCCATAATAGCCGTGGTGCCGCGGGTAATAGCCGTAGCTCCGGTAATGGGGGCGATAATGGCCATGGTGGTGATGACGCCAGTGATGATGGTGCCGGTGGCCGTGATAATAGTGCCTATGCTGCGCGCTGATGTCGGTCGATCGGCTGTCCTGCGCGTTCTGCTTCGCGCTCGAATTATCGGCCGCGTTCGCCGCCGATCCGCCGGCAAGCGCCGCAGCACCGATCGCGATCGCGACAAAGAGATACTTCATGTCATCACTCCGGTTGAATGTCGTGTGACAACAGATGAGCATGCAGCGCGTTCCCGCCAGAGCGGGCGTCGAAACGACGCAGCGTGTGACGTCCGGTTCGCGCGAATGATCGCGTGTCGTCGGATTTATTGTCGCAAGGTAGGCGTTGTTGTGCCGCTGCCATCATGCCGCCCGAATGAGGCCACCAGCTCGGACGTCCCTCACGGATGCGGATCGGGAAAGCCGTGGCGCTCGGAGAGCGCGGCGAGGATCGCGTCCTTGTCGGCGATGAAGGCGCGGCCATGATGGCTGCCGGTCTGGTGCGGCGAAGTTGCCCCAATCGCGAGCACAAGCAGCGGCAGCGATTGATTCTCTTCGCCGACCAGCGTGATCACGGCCTGTCGCGGGCGCGGCCACGCAATGCGCGCGACGTCGAGCTGTTCGGCCGCCAGCGGGAAGGAGGCCAGCACGCCCTCGATCAGCGCGCAATGCCAACAGTAGAAGCGCCGGCCCGGAAAGGCCGGGTCCTCGAAATCGGGGCGCAGCAGAAACAGACGATCGCGCATCATGGGTCGCTCCGGAGCATGGCCGCGATCATACACGCTGACGCCAACAGAGGATGCTACTTGAACGGATCCTGGATCGACGGCGCCGATTGCCGGATGCGGCGCACGCTGACCGGCGTGCCGTCGGAGACGAACAAGAGCTCGTAGCGCCGGCCTTCGCTGTCGGTGGCGGAGCAGGTGACGTCGTTCACCTTCCTGGCGGCGAAATTGCCGGTCTGGCGGCAGATTCCGGTGGAGGTCTGCTCGGACGGCACCGGCAGGCCGTCGACCTTGGGACGGTCCTTGGAGTTGAGCAGCATGCGGTCGATCGGCAGCTCGTAGGAATTGTCGTCGGCGCGTTTGCCGTTCTCGCCCGAGAACGACACCACGTGATTTGCGTCGGTGGGATCGTCGACCGCGACCGCGAAATTGACCCGGCCCTTGTCGCCATGGGCGTAGGCGATCGTCTTGCAGGCATAGGTGCGCCCGGCGACTTTGAGCGTCTTGCACTTGCCCGACATCAGCGCCAGCAGGTCAATGAAGGCGTTCTGCTGCTCAAGCGGATTTTTGACAGGAATGGGAGCAGAAGACTCGGCAAAGCAAGGGCTTGCTAGGGCAATGAGGGCGGCACCGAGGACCGGCCGGCGGAGGCGCATCGGAAGGCTCATATGCCAGAGAACCAGGGAAAAGCTCCGTCCGATAACCATCGAACCGCAAATTGGCTGCGATCCCGTGTGCCTTGCCCGACCCATCTGGAATACCACCGCGTCACCCCGACGGCGATTCGTCGAAATCGCCCAGCCTGTCCCAGCCGGCACTTGCCGTCAGGCTAGTGTTTTTTTGGTGGCAGAGCTAGCCCATCGCCGCCTGCCAACGCCTGTCGCGCAAGGATGGCCGGCGGTGCAGGCGGGCGTCGAGCAGGGCGCGGGCGCGGGAGAGTTCACCGCTGCGCATCAGCGCGACGAGGTAGGTGTCCTCGATCAATTCGCGCTGGGCGTGGCTGCCGCCGATGCGCACGACGTCAGCCAGCACCGGCCCGAGCGTTTGCGCGCACGCCGTGTAATCCTCATCCGCAAAGGCCAGAAGCGCGCGGCAGATCGCGGGCACCACCGGGCCGGCCGGCAGCTTGCCGTCCGCGAGCCGCTGTTCGATCGCCGCAAGGCGCGCGGCAAGCGCCTCGTGATTCTGCGTTGCGGCGGCGAACAGTGCCATGTGGACGTCGGCGAAAGGCAGGCTCGACTTCGGAAACAGCTCTTGCGCGGTGGCATCGGCATCGAGCCAGAGCGCCTTCGGTACGGTGTGGCCGTAGGTCGAGAGGCGCCACAACAGCGATGCGGCGTCCGTGATGACGTTGAGCGGCGGCGCCTGCGTGACCGACGGCTGAAGCACGTCGGCATAGATCGACAGCGCCCGGGCTGCATCGCCGTGCTCCAGCGCGCCGAGGGCCTGGTGCCAGCGGATGTGACCGTGCAAAATTCCGGCGCGGTCGTAACACGGGATCCAATCGTCAACGAGACGATCGGCCGCCTCGATCGAGCCGTCCTCGAACATCGCATGCAGCACGGCATGCGCGGCATGGGCGTTCGCCCGGCGCAGTTCGAAGCCGCGCTCGGTAACGTCGCGGCCGCGGGGGACGTCGCCGTTCTCCGTCATCGCCCAGCCATACATGGTGAGAAACCACCAATCCTCGCCATAGTGCTGCGCGACGCGCTCGCAGAGCTCATGCCGGGCGCGGTCATGATCGGCCATGCCGGAGAAGGCGAACAGACCGAAGGCGCCGAGCGGCAGCGACAGCACCAATGCATCGCGCGGCCATGTCTCGACGTGCTTGCGCATCGCGGCGATCGCCTCGGGCAGCCGTCCCGCGATCGCCAACGCCAGTGTCTCGACATGGGAGCGCTCGCGTTCGGTGCCGCGTTTGGCGACGAGCTCGCGCGCGATCGCCGCCTTGCCGCGCGCGAGATCGCCCTGCTGGTAGAACGCGTGCACGCGGGCGCGGGCGATATGGGCCAGCGCGAAATCCGGGTCAGTCGCAATCGCGCGGTCCAGCGCCTCTGCCGTGCCGGTCCACCCCGAGAGCATGAGGTCGACGCCCTCGCGATAGGCGGAGGCTGCCGCATCGGATGTGGTGGAGAGCGGCAGGCCGTAGCGGTCTTCGTGAGCCATGGTCGTCTCCACAGTTCAAGCCGTCCGCGCCCGGCGTCCTTCGATCGGATAGGCGGGATCGTTGTAGCCTGGCGTCGAGGGATGGCCCGGCACGACCAGCCGGTCGATCAGTGCCTCGTCCTCTGCGGTGAAGCGATAGTCGAGCGCGCGGATGTAGTCGTTCCACTGTTCTTCCGTGCGGGGGCCGGCGATGATGGAGGTCACGAAAGCGGAGTTCAGCACCCAGGCGACCGCGAACTGGCCGGCGGTGATGCCCTTGTTCTCCGCGTGATGCTTGATCTCTTGGGCGAGCTGGAGCGATTCCGGCCGCCACTCGGTCTGCATCATGCGGGTGTCGCTGCGGCCCGCGCGCGTCTCCTTGTCCGGGGGCGCATCGGGCTTGTATTTGCCGGTGAGTACGCCGCGCGCCAAGGGACTGTAGGGCACGATGCCGAGACCGTAATAGGCGCAGGCCGGAAAATGCTCGACCTCCGGCATGCGGTTCATCGCGTTGTAATAGGGCTGACTCACCGCGGGCCGGTCGATGCCGAGCCGGTCGCAGATGTTGCAGATCTCGGCGACGCGCCAGGCGCGGTAGTTCGACACGCCGAAATAGCGCACCTTGCCCGCGCGGATCAGGTCGCCCATCGCGCGCACCGTCTCCTCCAGCGGCGTCGCATGGTCTTCCTTGTGCAAATAGTAGATGTCGATGTGGTCGGTGCCGAGCCGCGCCAAGCTCTCGTCCGCTGCCTGCAACACCCAGCGCCGCGACAGCCCGCCGCGATTGGGATCGTCTCCCATATCATGGTTCATGCGATTGGCGAGTTTTGTGGCGAGCACCCAGGCGTGACGATTGTGGGCAATCGCGCGTCCGACGACCTGTTCGGATGCGCCCTTCGCATAGGCATCTGCGGTGTCGATGAAATTGATCCCGGCATCGAATGCCTTCGCGATGATCTGCTTGGACGCGGCTTCATCCGTCGGCCCGCCGAACATCATGGTGCCCAGACAAATCGGCGACACTTTCAGGCCGCTGCGGCCGAGCTGGCGGTATTGCATGAGCTGTCCTCGATATTGGTGGAGGGCAGCATAGCCAGCAACGCCGGTCATTGCGAGTGCAGCGAAGCAATCCAGAGATGTGTCTGCGGAGGGATTCTGGATTGCTTCGCTGCGCTCGCAATGACGGTGGGTACGCTTGTGCCTTATATTCAGTGTCATCGCCCGCGAAGGCGGGCGATCCAGTACGCCGAGACAGTTGTGATTGATTGAGAGGCCGCGGCGTGCTGGATTCCCGCCTTCGCGGGGAATGACAGTTGTGGGTGTGGAATTTACCCCGGTCCCGTCAAGAACTTGAACACGCCATTGGCCATCACGATGCAGCGGTCATCCACCGAGACCTCGGTGCTCATGAAGATCAGGCTGCGCGTCGCGCGCACGACGCGCGGGCGGGAGATCAGGATGTCGCCGATCTGGCCGGCCTCGACGAAATGGGTGTCGAGCTGCACCGTCGCCATGAACTCCTTACCGGAGACGTAGCGGGCGGTCATACCACAGGTGCGGTCGGCGAAGGTCATCATCACGCCGCCCTGGACCATGCCGCGGCGGTTGTGGTGCTTGTCTTCGGTGGCGAGTGCGAACTCGTAATGGCCCTCGACCTTGCGCTCCCACAAGGGGCCGATCAGGTGCATGAAGCCGGTGGTCTCGAGAATGGTCCAGCCCTCTGATTTCAGCCTTGCGGCGGCCTTGTTGGTCATGTCGTCGTCCATTCCTGTGCGGACCTTGCGATCTCATTTCATCGAGGCCGGACGTGGTGTAGTCAAGCATCATGAGACCGTTCGACGATGCCACACGACGGAATATCGCCGCCGCCTGCGCGGCCTTCGCGCGCCTGCCTGAGGAAGAAGCGCCGGCGGCATTGAAGCGTGCCGCGGTGGCAGTTGCGCTGATTGCGGCAGGCGAGGGCGATGACACTGCGTTGCTGCTGACGCTGCGCGCATCGCATCTGCGTGCCCATCGCGGCCAATGGGCCTTGCCGGGCGGACGTTGCGATCCCGGCGAAACGTCGGTCGAGGCGGCGCTGCGCGAGCTCGACGAGGAGCTTGGCCTCCGCCTCAACAGCACGGACGTGCTCGGCACGCTCGACGATTATCCGACACGCTCCGGCTATCTGATCACGCCGGTCGTGGTCTGGGCGTCGGATAGCGCCGTGATCAGGCCGAACCCGGACGAGGTCGCGTCCGTCCATCGCGTCGCGCTCGCCACGATCGAGCGCGAGAACGCTTTCGACTTCGTCGCGATCCCCGAAAGCGGGCGACGCGTGATTCGCTTCCATCATCAGGCGAGCCTGATCCACGCACCGACGGCGGCGCTGATCTACCAGTTCCGCGAGGTGCTGGCGGGTCGGCACACACGCGTGACTGAGCTGGAACAGCCAGTGTTCGCCTGGAAATGACGATGGTAAACGGCACGTTAACGTGACGGTTACCGGATGCCTGCTAAGAGGGGCAGCATGCATCACCCACCGATTCGACGCGCCCTGACGCTGGTTCCATTCGCGCTCGTGCTGCTCGCGCCCGCCGCGCGCGGCGGCGACGCGCTTCCGCCCGCCGTCAGCAATGCCAACGCTCAGCTCCTGTCGCAGTTTTTTGCGCAGGGTGGGGCCTCGCCGGCTGTGCTCGAATATCGCCGCAAGCTCGCGGAATATCAGGCGGCGCGGGCCGCCTTCGACGCCCAAGCGGGCGCCTATTGGAGCCAGATTTCGGAGAAGCGCCGCACCCGCAACGCCAAGCGGCGCAGCGGACAACAGATCACGCTCGACGATTACGTGCTGGAGCATCCGCCGCTCTACAACGGGCCGAAGCGGCCGGTGAACCCGGAGCCGGAGGAAACGCCGGAGCGCCCGCCACGAAAGCCCATTCCGGTGGTCGCTGATTTCCTGCGCGCAGCGCAGGAGCTCTACCAGTTCACGCCGCAGCGCCCGACCAACGAGGTCGAGTTCAAGCGAGCCTATGCGCGCTACGCGCTCGCCTCGGGGCTGACGCGGGAGCAGGCCGTGCGGGTCTATTCGTTCGAGACCGGCGGCACCGGCAGTTACGACGTGCAGGCGGGAATCGAGCATGGTGGCAAGCGCGCGATCTCGACCGCGATGGGCTACAACCAATTGCTCACCACCAACAGCGTCGAGCTCTTGGCCGAGCAGGGCCATGAATTCATCCGTGCGCTTTCGGAGAAGGTGGCGCGCAGCTCGGGGCCGGCGCGCCAGGCGCTCGAGCACAAGCTCGCGGTACTGAAGAAAATGGTGGCGCATGCGAAGTCGGTGCCCGACACCTGGTCCGAGCACGAGAAGATCGGCAACACCGCCCAGGGCTGGGCCATGCATGCCATGGTGCTCGACGTCGATGTCGGCCCGATGCTCCAGACCCACAAGCTCCTGACCTCGGTGCTGTTCGCGCGGGCCAAGGGCTACACCCGGCCGCTCACCGCGGCCGAGCTCGAGATGATGAACCTCACCGGCGACGGCACCGGCCTCGACATGGTGACGATGCCGCAGGCGCTGCGCGAACAGGTGCCGACCTCGAACTTCTTCCAGCGCGGCGGCTACGAGCGCAACCCGGTCGCGATCCGCCACAACACGGTGGCGAAGTTGCTGGCGGTGACGGATGAGCGCATGGACTCGAACAGCAGCAAAGCCGGCGCAACGGAGCTGGCGGGGGCGTTTTAGTTAGCGCTGTCGTAGGTTAGGCAAGCGAAGCGTACCCACCATTCTCGACCGGAATGCGCTGACCAATGGTGGGCACGGCGCTAAGGCGCCTTTGCCCACCTACGGCAGCTACATCCTCCGCTGTCATGCCCCGGCTTGACCGGGGCATCCAGAATGCCGCGGCCCCCCTCGATTCAATTACAACGGCCTCTGGAATACTGGATCGTCCGCCTTCGCGGACGATGACGCCGAGCGTGTGGCGCCGCTATCGCCGCGAGGTCAAACCCTACTGATCCGGCCCGAACTTGAACTTGCCGTCGCCTTCGAGATATGGGCCGGTGCGCATGTAGAGCTGGCCGTTGTGGCCGATGAAGAACAGCGTCCCCTTCGGCACTTTCTTGGCGCCCTTCAGCAGCTCGCCGGCATTGCTGGTGCCCATCTTGTAGGAATAGGTCTTGCCCTCCTTGTCGTAGGCGTAGCCCGTGTCGGGCTTGAGCTCCCACGGCGTTGCCGCGGTCTGCGCCAGTGCGGGCGCGGCAACGGCGCCGAGCGCGACTGCGATTGCAAATGACTTGGTTGAAAATCCCGTCATTCCCATCCTCCCACCGTCGGGACATTCCGGGTTTGAACAAATCACGAACGGTATTTCCGGGTCAATTCGCGAAAGCGCCGCAGCGCATCACGTCTCGCCCAGCGGTTTGTGATTTTCCCTTCGTCCCCTCGCGACTATGTTCCGCTTTCCGTCTAGAACGCAACTCGACAAATTATGGGTGGGGATGATTCGGATGCGCCATGTGATTAAACTCTGCTGGGCTGCTGCATTGTCACTGACGGCGCTGGCACCGGCCGCCCGGGCCGATGATTACCAGCTCAGCCACAACCAGCGCATTTCGTGCAGCCGCGGCCTTGCCCCCGGCAAGCTGAACACCGCGACCTGCAAGTCTTACACCTATCTGTTCAACACCAAGACCTCGGAATATTTCCGCTGCCAGGTCTCGCTGGCGCTGACCCGCGACAACAAGGAAGTCATCAACGTCCAGACCGACGGCGGCTGCACCAGGAAGCCGCGCATCTTCGAGACCGACGGCAAATACGATTTCGACGCCACCGAGACCGAGCCGCCGAACACCAACTCGTTCTTCGGCCCCGGCGGCTATTCGGTCTGGGCCGCCGATGCCAGCGCGCAAAAGGTGCGCGGCTGCATCATCATCTCCTCCGGCCTCGGCTCCGATATCTCCAAGTGCCTGGACATGACGTTCCAGTGAGGGTGCGCTCCCTCCTGCTTGCGGGGGAGTATTGGGGAGAGGGGCATTCGCGGTGGGGGCAATCCCGCTAGAGGAGCGAGCCTCGCGACTTCTCCGCGAGCGGAGAGGTGAGCGCTGCGCCACCTCGCCGCACCCGCCGGGTTCCCCCAAAAAATCGAGCCGGAACGGCCGTTTACCGCAGTCCTGTTTTGCCTTTTGGATGGGTTGACCCGCCCCCTTCATCCGGCCAATTTCGCCGCCGGTTTGGGGAGTACAACAACCATGAAACGGACGTTCTTCGGCGTGGCCGCGGCTCTTGCTCTGGCGGCGTCGGCACCTTGCGCTCAGGCGCAATCCTTCATCAATGTGCTGACCGGCGGCACCTCCGGCGTCTACTATCCGCTCGGGGTCGCGATCGGAAAGATCTACGGCGACAAGATTCCGAATGTGAAGACGCAGGTGCAGGCCACCAAAGCGTCGGTCGAGAACCTCATCCTGCTGCAGCAGGGCCGCGGCGAGCTCGCCTTCACGCTGGGTGACTCGCTCAAAGCCGCCTGGAACGGCGAGGAGGAGGCGGGCTTCAAGACTAAGCTCGACAAGCTCAGGACCATTGGCGCGATCTATCCGAACTACATCCAGATCGTTGCGACCACTGAGTCCGGCATCAAGACACTCGCCGACCTCAAGGGCAAGAGCCTCTCGGTCGGCGCGCCCAAGTCCGGCACCGAGCTCAATTCCCGCGCGATCCTCGCCGCCGCCGGCATGAGCTACAAGGATCTCGGCAAGGTCGAATATCTGCCCTTCGCCGAATCCGTCGATCTCATGAAGAACCGCCAGCTCGCTGCGACGCTGCAATCGGCCGGCCTCGGCGTCGCCTCGCTGAAGGACCTGTCGACCTCAAGCCCGATCACGGTGGTGTCGGTGCCGAAGGAGACCGTCGACAAGATCGGCCCGCCCTTCATCTCCGCGATCATTCCGGCCAACACCTATACCGGGCAGGACAAGGACGTGCCGACGGCTGCCGTCGTGAACTACCTCGTGACCAGTTCGGCGGTGTCGGACGATCTCGCCTATCAGATGACCAAACTGGTCTACGAGTCGCTGCCCGAGCTCGCCAACGCGCATGCAGCCGGCAAGGAGATCAAGCTCGAGACGGCCGCCAGCGGCAGCCCGGTTCCGCTGCATCCCGGCGCGATCCGCTACTACAAGGAAAAGGGGCTGATCAAGTAATACAGGTGTCATGGCCGGGCTTGACCCGGCCATCCATCCACCAGGACTCATCTTTCGATGGATGCCCGGGGCAAGCCCGGGCATGACGATTTCAGGGCGCGGGGACATATCGATGTTGCAGGCAGAGGGCACCGAAGCTGCGCCCATCAAGGTCGAGTTCGACAATTTCGAGCACGGCTTTCCGGAAGGCTTTGGTCCGGGCTGGTGGGGCCATCTCGCCTACTGGATCGGGATCGCGTTTGCCACCTTCCAGCTCTATGTCGCCGCCTTCAACTATCTGCCGAGCCAGGTGGTGCGCGGCGTCCATGTCGGCTTCCTCGTGCTGCTTACCTTCGGCCTGATCGGCAATTTCACCGCGAAGAGCAATTTCGGCCGTGCGCTCGGTTGGGTGATCGGCGGCGCCGGCTTCTTCTGCGGGCTCTATCAATGGATCTTCTATGCTGACCTGATCGCCCGTGACAGCGATCCGACGCGGCTTGATCTCGTCGTTGGCACGCTGCTGGCCGTGCTGATCTTCGAGGGCACGCGGCGGCTGATGGGCGCGGCGCTGCCGCTGATGTGCGGCGCCTGTCTCGTCTACTGGTTCTTCGGCCAATATCTGCCGTCGCCGCTCAACCATCGCGGCTATGATTTCGACCAGATCGTCACGCATCTGTCGTTCGGCACGGAAGGCTTTTACGGCGTGCCGATCTACGTCTCGGCGACCTACATCTTTCTGTTCATCCTGTTCGGCTCCTTCCTGGAGCGCGCCGGCATGATCCAGCTCTTCACCGACGTCTCGCTCGGCCTGTTCGGCCGCACCCGCGGCGGACCTGCCAAGGTCGCTGTGTTCGCCTCGGGCATGATGGGCACGATCTCCGGCTCCGGCGTTGCCAACGTCGTTACGGTTGGCCAGTTCACGATCCCCTTGATGATCAGGTTCGGCTACCGCCGCGCGTTCGCGGCGGGCGTCGAGGCGACGGCCTCGATGGGCGGACAGATCATGCCGCCAGTGATGGGTGCGGTTGCCTTCATCATGGCCGAGACGCTCGGCGTGCAATATTCGGAGATCGTGAAGGCGGCGGCAATCCCTGCGATCCTCTATTTCGCCTCAGCGTTCTGGATGGTGCATCTGGAAGCCGGCAAGCACGGGCTCGTCGGCATGAAGCGCTCGGAGATCCCGAGCGCCTGGAAGGCGCTGGTGACGCGCTGGTATCTCGTGTTGCCGCTCGCCGCCCTCGTCTACATGCTGTTCGAAGGCTTTACGCCGCTCTATGCCGGCAGCATGGGCCTTGCGCTGACGGTGGCGCTGATCCTGGGGACCAGCATCACGGCCGGCGTGTCCGCGACGGTCATTCGCTACATCTTCTGGATCGGCCTCGCGCTGGTCGTCGCCGCGCTGTCGCGCGACGGCCTCCAGATCGTGCCGGTTGCTTGCGTCGTGGTCGGGCTCATCGTGATCGCGGCGTTCGTGCGCGGCGGCTTTGCGGCGTTGCGCGCCTGCCGCGATTCCTTGGCCGAGAGCGCCAAATCCGCCATCACCGTCGGCATGGCCTGCGCTATCGTCGGCGTCATCATCGGCATGATGTCGCAGACCGGTGTCGGCACCATCTTCGGCGGCTGGGTGATTGGCCTCGGCGAGAAGAGCCTGTTCTTGGCGTTGATCATGACCATGCTGCTGTCGATTCTGCTCGGCACCGGCATCCCGACCATCCCGACCTACATCATCACCGCCGCGCTCGCCGCGCCGGCGCTCGCCAAGCTCGGCGTTCCCCTGATCGCGAGCCACATGTTCGCGTTCTATTACGGCATCATGGCCGACCTCTCGCCGCCGGTGGCGCTCGCCGCACTCGCGGCGGCGCCGATCGCGAAGGAGAACCCGGACAAGATCGGCTGGGAGGCGATGCGCATCGCGCTCGCCGGTTACGTCATCCCCTTCATCTTCGTCTATTCGCCTGCGCTGATGCTGCAGGCCGGCGATCCCATGGCGGCCAAGCTCGGCTTCTACGGCGCGGTGGCACTCGCGAGCTTCAAGGCGCTGGTGGCGATCGCGCTGTTCGGCATGGTCGCGATCGGCTTCCTGTTCACGCGGCTGACGCTGGTCGAGCGGCTGGTCGCGCTCGGCGCCGCGTTCTGCCTGCTCGGTGAATTCCCGTTCAGCGACACGGCCGGCTTCGTGCTCTCCGCGGCGCTCGTGCTGTGGCAATGGCGCCGGCGTCCGCCGGCGGCGGTCGAGGCGGTGTGAGCCTCTGCTTGGCAACGGCAGGCGGCGTCAAGGCGCTGGCGCTGTCCGCCTTCACGTTGGCCTGGACGCATTCGATCGCGAAGGTCGAATGGCAGGAAGACTGGCGGGCCACGCCCGCCGGCCTCGAATTGGTGCAGGCCCGCGTCAAGGGCACTGGCCCCGGTATGGAGCCGCCGCCCGAGGCGCGGCTGATCGACGGCTGGTTTCAGTGGCAACCGAACCGCGCGCCGGTGCCGGAGGTCGTGCTGGGTAATTCGGGCACGGCGGGGGAGTGGCGGCTGTGCCATGCTGGAAAGTGCCGGACATTGTCGGAGATTGTCGGCCATCCGATCGGTGCTAACGTCACCAAAATGAGCATCTGCGAACAACAAGAGAAATAAGGGAGATCACAATGGATCGGCTCAACGGCAAGGTTGCCATGGTGGTGGGCGCCGGCTCGATTGGACCCGGCTGGGGCAACGGCAAGGCGACCGCGGTGACCTTTGCGCGCGAGGGCGCGCAGGTGTTTTGCGTCGATCGCAACGGTGCGGCGGCCGAGGAGACCGCGAAGATCATCAATGACGAAGGCGGCAAGGCGATGGCATTCACGGCCGACGTCTCGCGGCCTGCCGAGATCGAGGCGATGGTGGCGGCGTGTCTGAAGGCCCATGGCCGCATCGACGTGCTCGACAACAATGTCGGCATCGCCGAGATGGGCAGCGTGGTCGAGGTGAGCGAGGAGAGCTGGGATCGTGTCTTCAGCGTCAACCTCAAGAGCGCCTATTTCGCCATGAAGCACGTCATTCCCGTGATGGTGAAGCAGGGTGGCGGCTCGATCATCAACATCTCCTCGATCGCCTCGATCCGCCACATGGGCATCTCCTACGTCACCTACGGCGCCTCGAAGGCGGCGATGAACCAGATGACGCGCACCACCGCGATCGAGTTCGCGCGCCATCATGTGCGGGTCAATGCGATCCTGCCGGGCCTGATGAAGACGCCGATGGTCGAGCACTCTGCCGGGCTTGCCGCGAGCTATGCCAAGGGCGACGTCGAGGCGATGTGGCGCGCGCGCGATGCGCAGGTGCCGATGGGCCACATGGGCGATGCCTTCGACGTCGCCAACGCAGCGCTGTTCCTGGCGTCAGACGAGTCGAAATACGTGACGGGGATCGAGCTCGTGGTTGACGGCGGGATCACCTGCAAGGCGGGGGCCTAGGCGCCGCCGTCGTGCCGGATCTGCGCTTCGCTCATCCGGGACGACAGCGGAGGTTAGAGCGACCTACTGTGCCAGCGCCAGAATCCCGGCGGCAAACGCGTGCCAGGCCGCCGTCTCGCTGACCGGCCAGTTCAGCACCTTCACCGCCAGCAGTGCGAGCGTGCCGTAGATGTAGACGGGATGCACGCGCGCCATGGTGCGCCAGTCGCGCACCATGGCGACGACGAGCAGGAGCGAGGCGACGGCGGCCGGCGCGATGGTGACGGGCACCGGCGGCGGGCCCGGTGGTCCTGGAGGCGCGAGGAAGGTGAGGAACCAGCGCGCGATCGCGGCATCCAGAATTGACACCGCCGCGAGCAGCATCAGGCGCTTGTGGACCTCGGGCCTCCGAGCGTTCACAATCGCGAGCACGAATGCCATCGCGAAAAACGCGATCCCGCTCATCGGGACGATCGAGAACGCGATGCCGGCCTCCTCCTGCCCGAGCGTGGCGGAATGCTGCATCACATGCACGGAGGCCAGGAAGCCGAAGATCGTCATCGCGGTCGCGAGCGAGACGCCGGCCATGCCGAGTGCGCGGTGATTGACCACGCGGCCCGAGGCTGCGAGCCAGGTCTGAAGCACGAAATAGAGCGACCAGGTGAAGAACAAGAGACCGTGAAAATGAATCACGGGACTTGCGGAGAATGTCCGGTTGGCAAGCGGCACCCAATAGGTCGGTGCAAAGCCCAAAAACGCGGTGGCCGCGCAAGCGAGCGACATGTGGAGATAGAAATATCGTGCTGGCGACGCATCACGCGCGCGGACACGACGGTCGTCGATCAGGGTCGTCATCTGGAATGAGTCTGGCAAGGCGGGGTTTGGTTCAATCCCACTGTCGTCCCGCACAAGCGCAAGCGCTCGCGCGGAGATCCCGGATCGCGCGCGCTCTGGGCGCGCTTGTCCCGGACGATGAAACTATCCCCCCGCGCTCAATTCGGCGCGATCGAGCTCTTCCTCAAGCTTGTGGAACGCGTCGTCGCCGATCACCTCGGTCGCGCGCAGGTCGAAGATCGATTTGCGCGCGGCTTCGATGGCGCGGCGGCGCAGGGGATCGGCGGGCAGCTCGCCATTGGCGATGCCGCCGTTCGGATCGTTTTCCGCCTGCATCAGGATCGCGCGATATTCGAGCCGCAGGATTTCCGCTTCCTCCGACGGATCGCTCTCGATGGCGTCGAGCGCGGCGCGATAGGCGACCGCGCGTCCGCGCGCGACCTCGATGCCGACAGGATCGTCGTCCTTGAGGCCGAACGCCAGGATCAGCGGCCGCAGCGTCAGGCCCTGGATCACCAGCGAACCCAGCACCACCGCAAAGGCGATGAAGACGATGAAATCCCGATGTGGAAAGTGTTCCGGCAGGGCAAAAGCGGTGGCGAGCGTGACGAGGCCGCGCATGCCGCACCAGGAGATGATGAGGCCGCCCTTGGCAGAGGCGACCTGCTTCGGATCCTTCGGGCGATAGATCCGCTGCGCGATCAGCGCGCGGAGCGTCGTCCGGTAGAACGTCACCCAGAGCAGCCGGACCAGCACCACTGTGAGCAGGATCCAGGCGGCGGCGACGCAATATTCCCAGCGTACGTCGGCATCGAGCCGCGTCCAGATCGGTCGCATCTGCATGCCGATCAGCATGAAGGCGAGCACGTTGAGCACGAACACCATCGTCTCCCACACCGCATAGGAGGGCACCCGTAGCCGCGCCGGCATGCGCAGCCCCGCCCTGCGTGCCATCGTCATGGCATAGACGACGATGGTGAGAATGCCGGAAAGGCCGAGATGCTCGGCGGCGATCCAGACCAGGAAGGTGGTGGCGAACTGCAAGATGATCGCGCTCGGTGCCTCTTTCACCCGTTCAATGAACAGCGGAACAATGCGGCCCGCGAGCAGGCCAGCGATGACGCTGCCAACCAGCGCTAGCGCCATGGTCGGTGCGACCTGGCTCCACGTCAGGTGCTCGGTGGCAACCGCGCCCACCGCGATGCGATAGATCAAGAGCGCAGTCGCGTCGTTGAGCAGGCTCTCGCCCTCCAGGACCTTCACCATGCGGTGGGGCAGCTTCACCTGGCTGAGGATCGCGACCGCAGCCGCGGCATCCGGCGGCGCCACGATGGCGCCGAGCGCGACCGCGGCAGCCCAGGGCATATCGGGCATCAGCCGGTGCGCGACATAGGCCACGGCGGCCGTGGTCAAGCCGACCGCGGCGACGACCAGGGTCGAGACCGGAACCCAATTGCTGCGCAGATCGCGCAGCGAGGTGTCGAACGCGGCATCGAGCAGGACCGGTGCGACAAAAAGCGCCAAAGCCAGGTCCGGCTCCAGCGTCCAGGACGGGCTCGACGGCACGAAAGCGATCAGCGCGCCACCAATGGCGAGGAAGGTCGGGTAGGGGACCTTGATCCGCCGCGCCAGCGCCGATAAGCCGACGGCGCCGAGCAGAAGCACGATGATCCATTCGAATGTCGACACGGTGATTCCCGAAACCGATTTGAGCGGCGCCACAAGCTAGCACCAATCCGGCCGTAATGATGGATAGTGGGGCGACCAGGCAAGATTGAAGGCAAGGCGTTCCGATCGTGACGAACATGCGTTCCTTTCTCATTCAACTGTCGGGCGCCGGGTTGCTCTGCGCGCTCTCGGTCGCCGCGGCCCATGCGGCGACGGGCGGCGAGCCGGTCGCGGTGGCGCAGGTCGATGTCGCGCCATGCCTTGCGGCGGCGGCGGCCGACGATATGGACAAGGCGGTTACGGCCTGCGCGGCCGTGATCGAGCATGAGAAGACCGCGAAGGAAGCCCTGATTAAGGCGCTGGTCGCGCGGGGCGCGCTTTATGCGCGGCACGAGCAGATCGACCGTGCGATCGCGGACGACAGCCGGGCTTTGCAGCTCGATCCCGGTCTCGCCGACATCTTCAACGCGCGCGGTGAGCTCTGGCTGAAGAAGGGGGACAGGCCCAAGGCAGTGCAGGATTTCGGCGCGGCATTGAAGATTGATCCCAACCACGAGAAGGCCAAGGCCAATCACAAGGCAATGGCGCGCGAGCTCGAGCGGATCGGGGCGCAGATAGCGGTCGCCGGCAAGCCAAGCTTCAATTGCGCCCGTGCGCGACGCGCCGTGGAAAGGGCGATCTGCGGCAATCGCGAGCTCGCCGATCTCGACCGGGAGATCTTTGCCGCCAATGAGCGCGTGATCCGCGAGGCGCGCAATGCGGGTGAAGCCAAGACGCTCCAGCGCGCGCAGGATGAATACGTCGCGCGTCGCAATGCCGGATTCGGCCGGCCAGGGTACGACCTGAAGAAGGCGATGCAGGAGCGCCTGCAGCGGCTGAACGGTGTGGATGGATATTGACGGGACCTCCGCCTCTCTCCGCAAGCGGGGCGAGGAGTGCGGGCAGCTCTCCGCACGCCCGATTTGAACCCATCCTTTGCCAGCCGCGACAACGGTGAGAACCCGACGTCACGGAGCCCTATGTCATGTGCGGCACACATTCTTCCGCGCAAATGCCCTGGTTTGCCAAAATTTCGCTGCGCGCCTTCTTCCTCGGCGCGGCAATCAGCCTTGTTGATGGGTGAACGCAAGAAGGCGCTGGCCGATTACGAAACGGCCCTGCGGCTCGACCCGAGTAACGAGAATGCCGCGAGCGGCCGCCGCGCCATGATCGCCGAGATCGCGAAATTCGGATCCGAGCCGCTGCGTGCGATGAATGCGGCTTCCGGCAACGCTGCGTCGTTCGATTGCGCCACGGCGACGCGCGAGGTCGAGAAGGTGATCTGTGCCGATCCGCAACTCGGCGTGCTGGACCGCCAGATCGCTGAGACCTACGAGCGTGTGCTGCGGGCTGCGACAGCGCGTCTCGCGGCCGACCTGCGCAAAAACCAGCGCGATTTCCTCACGACGCGCAACGCGAGCTTCGGCCGCCCCGGCTATGATCTGAAGAAGGTCATGAAGGACCGCCTGCAGCGGCTCGATGCGATGGCAAGCTGAGAAGCGCTGAAGAACCGAAGTCGCACGGCTGGCTCGGTTAGCTCTCCCGCTTGCGGAAGAGGTCGACGCGTCCCCGGCGGTGCGAAGCATCGTCCAGAGCGCGGCGGGTGAGGGCCTTCCCCTCTTGGAGACTTCCTCCATAGGCCTCCCGACGCGGAGGCACCCCAGCCTCCTCGCAGGCGGAAGAGGGAGCGCAGCGCCGATGCGCGCAAGCTCTACGCCTCTCCTCCAAAAGGCCCATCCTTTTCGGCTTGAACCGCGGCCCGTTCCCGGGAAAATACCCGTCAAGCAAGGCCGGCACTTGATCCTGGTCCTGGCGGGACGCTTCTCCTGCCGTCAGGTCAAGACCAGGCCAAAGGGAACGGGAGCGCGGGAATGAACGTCCAGGGCAAGAGTCTCTATCACGAGGTCCATGCGCGCTCGCTGGCCGATCCGGAAGGATTCTGGGCCGAGGCGGCCAAGGAGATCGACTGGATCGAGCCGCCGAAAAGGATCTTCGATGCGACGCAAGGAACCTACGGCCGCTGGTTCACCGGCGGCGTGGTCAACACCTGCTACAATGCGCTCGACCGCCATGTCGAACGCGGCCGCGCCGACCAGGTCGCGCTGATCCATGATTCGCCGCTGACGGCCAGCATCACCAAATTCACCTACGCCGAGCTCTTGAGCGAGGTGCAGGCACTCGCCGCAATCATGCAGGATTTTGGTGTCGCCAAAGGCGATCGCGTCATCCTCTATATGCCGATGGTGCCGGAGGCGGTGACCGCGATGCTCGCGTGCGCGCGCATCGGCGCGGTGCATTCCGTGGTGTTCGGCGGCTTTGCTGCCAAGGAGCTCGCCACGCGCATCGACGATGCGCAGCCAAAGCTCATTCTCTCCGCGAGCTGCGGTATCGAGCCTGGCCGTATTGTGCAGTACAAACCGCTGCTCGACGAGGCGATCAAGCTCGCGAGCGCGAAGCTGAAGGCCTGCATCGTGCTGCAACGTCCGCCGCACACCTGCGACCTGACCCCGGGACGCGACTATGATTGGGCGAGCCTGCGGCGCAAGGCGCTGAACGACGGCAAGAAGGCGCCCTGCATGCCTGTTGCCGCGACCGATCCGCTCTACATCCTCTACACCTCGGGCACGACGGGCATCCCCAAGGGTGTGGTGCGCGACAATGGCGGCCACCTCGTCGCGGTGAAATGGTCGATGTTCAACCTCTATGGCGTCAAGCCGGGCGAGGTCTGGTGGTGCGGCTCGGACATCGGCTGGGTGGTTGGTCACAGCTATATCGTCTACGGCCCGCTGCTGCATGGCGCGACCTCGATCATGTATGAGGGCAAGCCGGTCGGCACGCCCGATGCCGGCGCGTTCTGGCGCGTCATCAGCGAGCACAAGGCGGTCGCCTTCTTCACGGCGCCGACCGCTTTCCGCGCCATCCGCA
This sequence comes from Bradyrhizobium sp. 154, assembly GCF_023073875.1. Taxonomy (NCBI): domain Bacteria; kingdom Pseudomonadati; phylum Pseudomonadota; class Alphaproteobacteria; order Hyphomicrobiales; family Nitrobacteraceae; genus Bradyrhizobium; species Bradyrhizobium sp. 154. The sequence continues at coordinate 1,481 of NZ_JADPKG010000048.1, read as the reverse complement.
AGGAGGATCCGGAAGGCAAATTCATCCGGCAATATGATCTCTCGAAATTCCGCACGCTGTTCCTTGCCGGCGAGCGCGCCGATCCGCCGACGGTGGAATGGGCGGAGCAGCAGTTGAAGGTGCCGGTGATCGATCATTGGTGGCAGACCGAGACCGGCTGGTGCATCGCCGGCAATCCGGTCGGCCTCGGCATGCTGCCGGTGAAGCACGGCTCGCCGACGGTGCCGATGCCGGGGTATCAGGTCGAGATCGTCGATGAAGCCGCAAAGCCGGTCGGGCCCAACACCATGGGCTCGATCGTCATCAAGCTGCCGATGCCGCCGGGGTGCCTGCCGACGCTGTGGAATCAGGACGCGCGCTTCAAGGAAGCCTACCTCAGCGAATTCCCCGGCTATTACAAAACCTCGGACGCCGGCTACAAGGACGAGGACTGCTATGTCTTCGTCATGGGCCGTACCGACGACATCATCAACGTCGCCGGCCACCGCCTCTCCACCGGCGGCATGGAGGAGATCCTGGCCTCGCATCCGGACGTGGCCGAATGCGCCGTGCTCGGCGTCAAGGATGCGATCAAGGGCGAGGTGCCCTGCGGCTTCCTAGTGCTGAAAGCCGGCGTGACGCGTGCGCCCGCCGAGATCGAGAAGGAGATCGTCGCGCTGGTGCGCGACAAGCTCGGCCCGGTCGCCGCCTTCAAGCTTGCGATCACCGTCGGCCGCCTGCCCAAGACGCGCTCCGGAAAGATCCTGCGCGGCACCATCAAGAAGATCGCCGACGGCGAAGCCTGGACCATGCCGGCGACGATCGAGGACCCCAAGGTGCTCGACGAGATCGGCGCGGCGCTGAAGGGGCGGATGTGAATTGTGCTCTCCGGTCGTCATGCCCGGGCTTGACCCAGGCATCCATCAATGATCAGGCAATTGCCTTGATTTCGATGGATTGCCGGGTCAAGCCCGGGCATGACGAATGAGACAGGACCGATCAATGTCAGCCAAGCTCGCGCAGTATGGCGCCATCTCCCTGCTCGCCATCGCACTCTCCGCCTGCTCCGCGCGTTACCAGACGCCCGTAGCGGTCGGCGGCGACGATGACGACGCGGTTTGCCAGAGCCGCGGTTATGCGCAGGGCTCGCCGGAATACGTGGCCTGCCGCAAGGACCGTGATGTCCAGCGCAATGCAGCCACCGCGCGTGCCGATCGCCGTCAGCGTGATCTCGGCGAATACATGCTGAACCATCCCGAACGGCCGTGAGTGCCGATCCGAAATTATGGTGCCGCGGCGCTTGCTCGCATTCACGTCTCCCGTGATCCGCCTGCAACGCAGCAGTCGAAATCCTTGTCCGCTCTCTGCTCTGACGCTGACTCGCGCAACAACGCGCTAAAGCGGGATGGGGTTTGGTTGAATCGATTTGGGATTCCCAAATCAGTTCGTTTCTGATTCACCATGCTGGCTGGGCGGGAGGCCAGCATGGATGGGCAAGCCTT
>NZ_JADPKG010000020.1:0-97058 GCF_023073875.1 Bradyrhizobium sp. 154 | reverse complement strand
TCTCCTTCCAAGCCATCGGCAAGCCCTCCTTGCCGAATAGTTGACCTGTTACCCATGTCGCCGGTCTAGTCTGTTACCCATGTAGCCGGTTTGGACCGGTCCCCATCCTCCCCTGGAGGGGGAGGATCGATCGCGCGAAGCGCGAGCGAGGTGGGGTGAAGCCGCACAAATGGTCTCTCGCCTGTCCGCAAGCTCGAATCCTCAACACCGCCGTCGCCGATAGTCTGTCACCCCACCCCGGATCGCATCGATGATGAGATCCGACCCTCGCCCTTCAGAGGAGGGTAAGAAGTCACCGCGCATCGGGCCTGGAATTCGACGGCAGCGGAGGTGGGGACCGGTGCGAAGGCGGCGGATCGCGCCAGGCGCCTGCATTGCGGCCAGCGATCAGCCAGTAGACCACGCCGGCGACGATGCCCGCGCCCGTCATGATCTCCAGGTGGCGCCGCACGATACCCTCGAATTGGAACGTATCGCCGTGGAAGGGGACGAGACCGAGATAGCAGGCGAGCCCGACAAGGCCGCCGCCGACGGCGTAAGCCAGCGCGCTGCGGATATAGAGCGCCTCGGTGATCGCGACGATCACCGCCGCCGGCACCAGCGCGAAGCCCGAGACGAAGATGAAGCCGAAGCCGAGCAGGATGTCGATCGTGCCCTGATCGACGGGACCTGCGCCGAGATCGGCGAATTCCGGAAACAGCAGCGCGACGACGACGATCATGCCGCCGACGAAACAGGCGACGAGAAAGCCGATGAAGATGACGACGAGGCGGCCGATCAGGGACATGACGTCAGCCTCACCGTCATTGCGAGGAGCAAGCCGGTCCCGCCTTCGGCGGGCCGGATGACAGGCTCCGCGACGAAGCAATCCAGACTGCCTCCGCGGAAAGATTCTGGATTGCTTCGCTGCGCTCGCAATGACGCGGATGCGAAGGCGCAGGGATTACCTGTCAATCCGTCATCGCCATCGCACGCAGCGCCTGGCGTTCACGCGCCGAGAGCTTCTCCGTCTCTGACTTGAGCTGGCCGCAGGCCGCGAGGATGTCGCGGCCGCGCGGGGTGCGAACCGGGGATGAATAGCCGGCATTGAAGATGTATTCGGAGAACTTCTCGATCTGATCCCAGTCCGAGCATTCATAGGCGGTGCCGGGCCAGGGATTGAACGGGATGAGGTTGATCTTGGCCGGAATGCCCTTTAGCAGCTTCACCAGAAGTTTTGCATCGTCGAGCGAATCGTTGACGCCCTTGAGCATCACATATTCGAAGGTGATGCGGCGCGCGTTCGAGGCGCCGGGATAGTCGCGGCAGGCCTGCAGCAGTTCCTTGATCGGATATTTGCGATTGAGCGGCACGAGCTCATTGCGCAATTCGTCGCGCACCGCATGCAGCGAGATCGCGAGCATCACGCCGATCTCCTCGCCCGCACGCACGATATTCGGCACCACGCCCGAGGTCGACAGCGTGATGCGGCGGCGGGAGATGCCGACGCCTTCATTGTCGCCGACGATCAGCAGCGCATCGCGCACCGCATCGAAATTGTAGAGCGGCTCGCCCATGCCCATCATCACGATGTTGGTGACGCGGCGCGTGCCGTCTTCGCGATCGGCCCAATCGTTGAGGCGATCGCGCGCCACCATCACCTGTCCCACGATCTCGCCGGCGGTGAGGTTGCGCACTAGGCGCTGGGTGCCGGTGTGGCAGAAGGAGCAGTTCAGGGTGCAGCCGACCTGCGAGGAGACGCAGAGCGTGCCGCGATCGGTCTCGGGGATGTAGACGCACTCGACTTCATGCGCCTTCTGGATGTTGTCACCGCTCGGCAGACGCAGCAGCCATTTGCGGGTGCCATCGTTGGAGATCTGCTCGGCCACGACCTCGGGCCGGTCGACGGTGAAATGCTGCGCGAGCTCGGCGCGAATGCCCTTGGAAACCGAGGTCATCTCGTCAAAGCTCTGGGCGCCGCGGAAATAGAGCCAGTGCCACAGCTGCTGCACCCGCATCTTGCGTTGCGCCGGTGCGACGCCGATCTCGCCGAGTCGATCGGCGAGTTCGGCACGCGACAGGCCGATCAGCGAGGGCCTCGCCGGCGGCACATAAGTTTCGAGCGGAGTCTTCTCCACCAGGATTGCGTTGTGCGGCTCGGTCGTCGGTTGCATTGAGTGGACCTGATGGGTTTTGTCGTTCCGGGATGGTCCGGAGGACCAGACCCGGAACCTCGAGATTCCGGGTTCGATGCTGCGCATCGCCCCGGAATGACGGGAAATCTGGAACAGCCCCTATATAGCAACCGGATCTGCCGATTGCGACCGCGGCTATGACTTAGCCTTACCGCCTGCAATCCTATCTTTTGCAGTCCTGGGCGATCTTATCGAGCGCCTGGGCGAGGCCCTTCAGCGAGAAGGTGTCGGTCGTCTCGGTGCCCTTGGCCGAGACCCCCTTGACCACGAGATCGGCGGATTTGCGCATGGCTTCGACCATCCGCTCCTCCTCGGCCGCGTTCTTGATCCAGAGACCATCGCCCTGCGTATACATTGCGAAAGCAGCGCCGCCGACCTCGGCCGTCGATTCCGAGCCCGGTTTCAGCGCATAGCCGATCATGACCGAGACTTCGTTGTTGACCTTCTCGGCCGGCCGGGTCGACACGAACGCATAAGCAGGATCGCGCGGCCGGTTCGGCGGGTTGGTCTTCGACGACGAGGGCTTGGCCAGCGCGAAACAGACCTTCTTGCCGTTCGGCGTGGCTGAATAGGCGCCCCAGGTGCCGAACTGGCCGATCAGGGTCGGCTCCGCGCCGCCCGCAACCGCCGCGGGCGCCGCCGCCGGTTTGCTCTCTGGCTTTGCAGCCGTCTTGGCAGTCGGATGGGCCGCCGGCGGCGCCGGCTTTGGTGCCGCCTTCGGCGCCGGTTGCGGCGTCTGCGCCCGCGCGAGATCGGCGATCCCGCACGTCATCATGCCGATCATCAAAACGAAAGATAGCACCCGCCACATGCTGGAGTGGTTCCCTCAATATTGTGACTGGAAGATGGCCCGGCCGTGTTTTGTCCCCCGGCAGGGATAGCCGGGAAAGTCCAATTTGGGAAGGCAGTTAGCGGGTTGTCAGCACTAGGCTCGGGATCGCGCGGCGCGCTGCTCGGCCCATTGCGCCTCGGTCCAGCCGAGCAGGTCCTCGGCCCCGGAACTGCGCAAATGCGCGCCCCCGTCGATCACCACCATCTCGCCATTGATATAGCCGGCGCGGTCCGAGACCAGGAAGCTGGCGAGGTCGGCAAGTTCGCCGTGCTCGCCGGTGCGGCCCAGCGGGTTGCGGGCGGTCCAGCCTTCGTCACGCCCCTCGGGGCGGAGCTGCCCCGACGCGCCCGCGGTCGGGAACGGTCCCGGCGCGATGGCAACGGTTCGGATGCCCTTCGGACCCCATTCCACGGCGAGACTTTTGGTCATCGCCAGCAGCGCCGACTTCGCCATCGCCGAAGGCACGGTGAAGGCGCGGCCGGTGATGGTCGAGGTCGAGAGGATCGAGAGCACGACGCCGCCATGCTTACCCTCGATCCACCGCTTGCCGGCGGCGAGCGTGCAATACATCGCGCCATGCAGGGTCGGCGCGAGGATCGCGTCCGCGGCGCGGAACGAGAGATGCTCGCTCTGCGCGATGAAGGTCGCGGCAGCATTGTTGACGAGGATATCGAGCGGGGCCTCGCGCCAGATCTGATCCATCATGTTGTCGACGGCCGCACCGGCGCGAACGTCGCAGGCGATCGTCGTGACCTTGCCACCGGTCTCTTTGCGCATCTCGCTCGCCGTTGCCTCGAGCCGGTCGAGCTTGCGGCCACAGATCACGAGCTCGGCGCCGAGTGCGAGGAAGCGACGGCCCACCGCAGCGCCGAGGCCCGAGCCGCCGCCGGTGACGAGGATGCGCTTGCCGTTAAGCAGGTTTGTTTCAAACATCGTTTGAATCCTTATCTCCGCGGATTTCGTTATTGCGAGGAGCGAAGCGGCGAAGCAATCCAGACTATTTCCGCAGGGCGGACTCTGGATTGCGTCGCGGAGCCTGTCATCGGGCCGCGCTTGGCGCGGACCCGTTGGCTCGCAATGACGTGATGATAGGCCGAACAGAACGATCAACAAAGAATCCGGATTGTCCGGCTGCTCTAAATCCGGCAAAACCGGGCCAATCATAATTCCACTCGAAACGCTCCAGGTGCCGCCATGAAAGCCATCCTCTGCTCGCAATATTGCCAGCCCGACGATCTCGTTCTGGCTGACGTGCCGGATCCGGTAGCAGGACCGGGCGAGGCCGTGATCGCGATCAAGGCGGCGGCGCTGAACTTCTTCGACATCCTGATGATTCAGGGCAAGTATCAGATCAAGCCGCCGTTCCCGTTCTCGCCGGCCGCTGAAGTCGCGGGTGTGATCGAGAGCATCGGCGCTGGCGTCACTGATCTGAAGGTCGGCGATCGCGTTGTCGCCTCCTGCGGCCACAACGGCGCGCGCGAGAAGATCGCGCTGCCGGCGGCATCGATCGTCAAGATCCCTGACAATCTCGACTATGATCGCGCGGCCGGCATCATCATCATCTACGGCACCGCGCTGCATGCGCTCGAGGATCGCGCCAGTCCGAAGCCGGGCGAGACGCTCGCGGTACTGGGCGCAGCCGGCGGCACGGGCCTTGCTGCCTGCGAGCTCGGCAAGCTGATGGGCCTGAAGGTGATCGCCTGCGCCTCGTCGGACGAGAAGCTCGAATTCGCCAGGGCGCACGGCGCCGAACTGACGCTCAACTACGCCAAGGAGGATCTGAAGGAAGGTTTGCGCAAGCTCACCGACGGCAAGGGCGTCGACATCATCTTCGATCCCGTGGGCGGTGCTTACGCCGAGCAGGCGCTGCGCTCGATCGCCTGGGAGGGTCGTTTCCTCGTGATCGGCTTCGCCGCCGGCGACATTCCGAAGATGCCGCTGAACCTCGCACTGCTGAAGGGCTGCGACATCCGCGGCGTGTTCTGGGGCGCCTGGACCCGGCTCAACCCGGCCAAGAATCGCGCCAATCTGGAGAAGCTCGTGAAGTGGACGGCGGAAGGCAAGATCTCCTCGCATGTCGACCGCACCTTCCCGCTGGCCCAGACCGCGGACGCGTTGAAGGTGCTCGCGGGACGTCAGGCGATGGGCAAGGTGATCTTGCATCCGTGATGGCGACTGCGCTGTCGCGATTACCCGCGCCATGACAGCTGAGTTCATGGCCTCCCATTCGCACACGGCCACCTGGTAAGGTCTCCTCAACCAGCGCGGGCAAAATTGAGGTGCATTCCACAACCTCGCCCGAATCAAACCCAAATATTTCCCGATTCGCCCCAACCGTCGTCGCTTTTTGGGCTGATTCAGGTTGCGATTTACCGGCTCCAGTTTGCTGGGCGCTCCTGGACAACAACAAAAAAACTGAAACCGGTATGCCCCGCGTCGTGTCAGTCTTGGGGAGCATCACCATGGAGACGACGGCGTTCCGTCCGTCCAGGGAATCGAGGGTATTCGATTCCGATCAAGCCGCATCACATCCGTCCACCGCATCGTACATCCGTGCGCGCGCCGCACGGATCGATCTGTCACCCGACGACCCAATTCCACTATTCCTGTCCGATCCGCGCGGTGCCCCGAACCCGGACGAATATACCTCGCTGGAGTTGCGTCCCCGGGTCAGAATTGTGCCGCGCGTTCTTGCGGTCGGTCTCGCAGCCGTTCTCGTGGCGTCCATCCTGGCAATTCTGGCCGCGCTGTTTCAGTCCGATCTTCGCGGCATCTTCGATGCCGGTGGCTCGGCAGTCGTCGCGCTGGAGCAGGCGGTCGCCTCCGCCAACCCGTCGGCCGTACCGCAGAGCCCGCGCAAGGATTCGGCGCGCGTGACCGAGCCGCGCCTGGCGAGCGCTGACGCGCAGGATCTTCCTGCACCGCCGAGCCGCGAGGAGATCGCGACCGCCTATCAGAGCGCGCTGCAAGCCCACACGCCTGTGCCTCAGCCCGCGCCGGTGGCGGCACCGCCTGCGCCCCCTCCGCCCGCCAGGACGCTCGACGCCGACACGCTGGCCGGGCTGATGACGCGCGCGAAGAGCCTGTTGGGAATCGGCGACATTGTTGCGGCCCGCCTGTTGCTCGAACGCGCCGCCAATGCACAGGATGCGGCAGCGGCGTTCCTGCTGGCGCAGACCTATGACCCGGCCGTGCTGGGCACTAGCGACGCGCGGCGCATCGCCGCTGACGCGACCGCCGCGCGCGACTGGTACCAAAAGGCCGCGGCACTCGGATCGGCGGAGGCGCGGCAGCGCCTCGCCCAGCTTCAGAACTAGACCGCTTCAAGGGAACATCATGCGTAACGCTTTGGGAATGGCGCTTGCCGCCATCATGACGATCTGTGCCTTCGCGGCGCGCGCCGATCAGACCGAATACGATCCCGCCAAGGTCTCTGACGGCCTGAAGGCCATCTTCCAGTTCGGCTCGACCTCGACCAAGCAGGCGCTGAACGCCAACACGGTCACGCTGATCACCGGCACGATCGGCGGCACCTATGTGCAATTCGGCGCCGACCTCGCTTCCGTGCTCGACGACGGCAACAAGATCCGCGTGCTGCCGATCGTCGGCCGCGGCTCGGTGCAAAGCGTCGCCGATATCCTGTTCCTGCAAGGTGTCGATCTCGGAATCGTGCGTGCCGACACGCTCGACTATCTCGAGCGCAAGGGTTTTGCCAAGGACATCAAGAAGCAGTTCACCTATGTCACCAAGCTCTACAATGAGGAGATGCAGGTGATCGCGCCAAGATCGGTCGCGACGCTCAAAGACCTCGAAGACAAGACGGTGAGCGTGGACCTACCGAACGGCGGCACCTTCGTCACGGCGCTCACCGTGTTCGAGCGGCTCGGGATCAAGGCGAAATTCGTCTATGTCGAGCAGCGCATCGCGATGGAGAAACTGAAGGCCGGCGAGATCGACGCCGTCATCGTGGTCGGCGGCAAGCCGTACAAGTCGGTCTCGACCTTCGGCAATGACGGCCGCTTCCATCTTGCGAAGGTCGACTATGCAAAGCCGCTGCAGAGCGACTATCTGCCAGCAACGCTGTCCGCCAAGGACTATCCGAACCTGATCAAGGAGGGCGAGAGCGTGGACACGATCGCGGTGCCTGCGGTGCTCGCGGCCTACAACTGGGCGCCCAACACCGAGCGCTATCGCAAGCTCGCGCTGTTCGTTGACGCGTTCTTCACCAAATTCCCCGCGCTCCAGAACCCGCCCTTCCATCCCAAGTGGAAGGAGGTCTCGCTCGCGGCGCCTTTGTCGGGCTGGAGCAGATTGCCGGTGGCGCAGCAATGGCTCGACCGGCACGGCGTCGAGCCGGTGACGCGCCAGCGCTTCGAAGCGTTCCTGAAGCAGAGCCCGGCGGCCGCGCAGGTGTCCGATGCGGACAAGGAGACGCTATTCAAGCAATTCCAGGCATGGGACGCGGAGAAGACGCGTGCGGGGGAAAAGAAGTAGTGGCGCCGTCACTCCTCCGCCTTATCCACCCCGCGCTTCAGCGCGGCACGGGCGGCCTCGCGGTGCTCGTTCGTGATGTGGCCGGCCACCATGCGGATCGCGGTGGCGAGCACGGCGGCGTCATCGGCGAAACCGAGGATCGGCATCACATCAGCGACGAAGTCGAATGGCAGGATGAAATAGGCGATCGCCCCCAGCAGCGAGGCCTGAACATGGCGCGGCGTCTGCCGGTCGAAGGCGCAGTAATAGGCCGCGAGCAGGTCTTCGGCGAACGGCAGTTGCGCGGCAACGCGCTTCAGCTTGCGCCAGAAGCGGCGGCGAACGCCCTCCCGGTCTTCCGCGAGCCGATCGGCGGGCTCAAAGCCGACGCTGTGTTCCGCAGCCATGCTCAAACTCCCCTTTCAGCCGGAGCGGCGGATCGCCGCGTCGCCTGCTGATCACAAGATGGGGATAATGCCAAGCGCTGCAAGACGTCAGCCAGGTGTCAGCCGGCGATGGCGTTCATCGCCTTGGCCAGCTCGATATCGAGCGCAGTAACGCCGCCCGCGTCATGGGTCGACAGCACCACCTCGACCGTCTTGTAGACGTTGCGCCATTCGGGGTGGTGATCCATCTTCTCGGCGACCAGCGCCGCGCGAGTCATGAAGCCGAAGGCCTGGTTGAAATCCTTGAAGACGAAGGTCTTCCCGATGGCGTCGCGGTCGGACACCTCGCCCCAGCCTGGTAGTCCGCCGAGCGCCTGCTTGCGCGCCTCCGCCGATAGCCGCTCTACCATGATCGCCTCCGTCGTTCAGGGGAACTTTACCCTAACACCGTGTCGATGCCCGGGTTCATACGGGATTTCGTCCATTCCCGCTAACCATGAAGGAGATGTAACCCCGCCGGACAAGAAATTTGCTACAATTGCGGGCGTAAATCGCCGGCGAAGATGAAACTGAGCCTCAAGCGCCTGTTTGGGAGATCGATGACCGGGGGACTGAACCTGGCCGAAACGCCCTCTCCGCCTTCGCCGCGATCCGCGGCGCGGAAGACCGCGCTCGTGTCTCTGGCGCTCGTGCTTGCGATCGTCGGTGCGCTCGCCGGCGGTTACTACTTCGCGATGCGGCCGGTGACGCTGAAGATCGCGGTTGGTCCCGCCAGCAGCGATGACGTCAAGGTCGTGCAGGCGCTGACCCAGGCTTTCACGCAGAACAAGAGCCAGGTGCGGCTGCGCCCGATCCAGACGGACGGCGCCACCGCCAGCGCCAATGCCCTCGCGGAAGGCAAGGTCGATCTTGCCATCGTGCGCGGCGACCTCGATGTGCCGAAGAACGCGCAGGCGGTCGCGACGCTGCGCAAGAATGTCGTGGTGCTGTGGGCCGTAGCGGGCAAGGGCAAGAAGAAGGGCGCCAAGATCACCAAGGTGGCACAACTCGCCGGGCATCGCATCGGTGTCGTCGGCCGCACCCAGGCCAACGTCAACCTGCTCAAGGTGATCCTTCAGCAATACGGCGTCGATCCCGCCAAGGTCGAGATCGTGCAATTCCCGGCCAACGAGGTTGCCGAGGCGATCAAGGCCCAGAAGGCCGACGTCTACCTCGCGGCCGGCCCGGTCAACAGCAAGATCACGGCGGACGCGATCTCTGCATCGGTCAAAGAGGGCGGCACGCCGACTTTCCTCGCCATCGATTCCGCCGACGCGATCGCGCAGAACCACCCGGTCTACGAATCCGCGGAGATTCCAGCCGGCGCCTATGGCGGTTCACCCGACCGTCCGGACGACGAGGTCAAAACCATCAGCTTTGCGCACCACATCGTGGCGCGCAAAGCTGTGTCCGAAACCACCATCGCGGCATTCACGCGGCAGCTGTTCGCCGTGCGCCAGCAACTGGTGACGGAATTCCCGCTGGCGGCGAAGATCGAGACGCCCGACACCGACAAGGATGCGGTGATCCCCGTGCATCCCGGCGCCGCCGCCTTCGTTGACGGCGAGGAAAAGACGTTTCTCGACAAATACAGCGACTACATCTGGTGGAGCCTGATGGCGCTCTCCGCCATGGGCTCGATCGGCGCCTGGTTTGCCGGCTATCTGAAGAAGGACGAGCGCGACAACAACAGCCATTTGCGCGAACGCCTGCTCGACATGATCACGGCGGCCCGCAAGAGCGAGACGACCGAAGAGCTTGACCAGATGCAGGCCGAAGCCGATGTGATTTTGCGCGACACGCTGCGCTGCTTCGATCACGGTGCGATCGAGGAGGCCGCGCTCACCGCCTTCAACATCGCACTCGACCAATTCCATGCCGCCGTCGCCGACCGTAAGGCGGTGCTGTTCAGCCTGCCGCAGACCCCGCCACGCACGGGCACGCAATTCAGAGCCGCCGGCAACGCGTAGCGCCTGCGCGTTATTGCTGCGTCACATTGTCTCAATATAGGGTCTGATTTCATCGTGGCGGCTGCCGCAAGGCACCCGTCCCTGGCGAAATCGGGACCGTCCATGAACATCACATTCTCACGCCGCCGTTTCCTCACTACCAGCGCCGGCGCGCTTGGCACGATCGCGATGCCTTATCTGTCGCGAGCGGCTGACCGGCCTGCGGTCACCCATGGCGTACAATCAGGCGACGTCACGGTCGACGGCGGCGTGGTATGGGCACGCACCGACCGGCCGGCTCAGATGCTGGTCGAGGTGGCGACGACGGAGTCGTTCAGGGACGCTCGCGCGCTGCCGCCGATCGCGGCGCTGCCCGAGAGCGACTTCACGGCCAAAATGCTGATCGAGAACCTGCCGAGCGGACAGGACATCTTCTATCGCGTGCGCTTCCGTGATCTCTCGCATAGCGCGGTCGAGGGCGAGCCGGTGACCGGCCGCTTCCGCACCGCGCCGGCCGACCGCCGCGATGTCAGCTTCGTCTGGGGTGGCGACGTCGCCGGCCAGGGCTGGGGCATCAACCCCGACGACGGCGGCATGTTCACCTTCGCCGCGATGCGCAAGCATCGTCCGGACTTCTTCCTGCACTCGGGCGATACGATCTACGCCGACAGCCTCGTCCAATCCGAGGTGAAGCTCGCCGACGGCAAGATCTGGAAGAACGTCACGATCCCCGAGAAGGCCAAGGTCGCGGAGACGCTCGACGAGTACCGCGCCGCGCACAAATACAATCTGACCGACGACAACCTCCGCGGCTTCAATGCCGACGTGCCGATCTTCGTGCAGTGGGATGACCACGAGGTCACCAACAACTGGTCGCTGTCGAAGGAGTTGCCGGCGTCATACAAAGTCCGCGACATCACGCTGCTCGCCGCGCGCGCCTCGCGCGCCTTCCACGAGATGTATCCGATGCGCGAGAGCATCACTGAGCCGGGCCGGATCTATCGCCAGATCTCCTACGGCCCGCATCTCGACGTGTTCGTGCTCGACGAGCGCAGCTATCGCGGCGCGAACGGCGCCAATCTGGAAACGGAATACGGACCGGCCAGCCACTTCCTCGGACCCGACCAGATCGCCTGGCTCAAGCGCGGCCTGTTGAATTCGCGCGCGACCTGGAAGGTGATCGCCTCAGACATGCCGCTCAGTCTCATCGTCGCGGACACGCCGAAAGGCGGATCGGAAGCGATTGCGCAAGGCGACGGCCCGGTACGCGGCCGCGAGTTCGAGATCGCGGACATCCTTCGCTTCATCAAGATGGCGCCGATCAGCAACACGGTGTGGCTGACCGCGGACGTACACTACGCCGCCGCGCATTATTACGATCCGAACAAGGCGCAATTCCAGGATTTCGAGCCGTTCTGGGAGTTCGTCTCGGGTCCGCTGCATGCGGGCACTTTCGGTCCGAACGCGCTCGACAACACCTTTGGGCCGGAGGTGCGCTTCGTCAAGGCACCCGGCAAGGACAGCCAGAACCTGCCGCCGTCTGCCGGGATGCAGTTCTTCGGCCACGTCAAGATCGACGGCGCCTCCGGCCAGATGACGGTGACCTTGCGCGACCGGGCCGACGTGGCGCTGTGGTCGACCACGCTCGACCCGAAATCTGCCTGAACCTCAGCGATCGCGCGTCCGCAGCGCAGCCTCCAGCGCCTCGCTCGAGCACGGCTTTTGCAGCCGCGGCCGCGCCGCAAATTCGGGCGGAATCCGCGTTTCGGCACCATAGCCGGTGACGAAGACGAATGGGACGTTCAGCGCCACCAGTCGCTCGGCGATCGCAAAGCTCTTCTCGCGGTTCAGCTCGACGTCGAGCAGGGCGAAATCGGGAGCACCTTTCGCGATCGCGTCCAGCGCCTGCGTCACCGACCCGGCGGTGCGCACGTGCCTCACGCCAAACCCGAGCAGACGGTCCTCGAAATCGATTGCAATGATCGGATCGTCCTCGACGACCAGGACGTCGGCAGGATATGGGAAGCCATCGGGAAGTGCGGGTGCCATGATCGCATCTTGGAGCGAGAGGTTTTTCTGATCAGGACAGCCGCGCCACAACGCCTGCGCCCAGCGCATCGGAGGGTTCCCGGAACGAAACCACCACATCACAGTTCTTCCGTCTGTCCACTTGTGCACACAGGAAACGGACGGAACCCGGTATTGTGGAAAGGTATTGTGGAAAAGAGCACGGGGGGTTCACGATGGATGCGCGTATCGGCAGTACAAGCGAGGTCGACAGCCGGCCGATCAACAATCTGTTGCGGCGCCTGAGCCCGGCGGATTACGCCCTGCTCGCGCCGCACGTCACCATCGAGGACTGCGCGGCCGGCGAACTGCTCTACAATCCCGGCGATGACGTGCAGGTCGTCCACTTCCCCTGCGGACCTTCGCTTGCGACCTTTCTCGTCCCTAACGAGGATGGCCGCGACGTCGAGACCATCCTGGTCGGTCGTGAAGGCGCGGTGGGCGGCATCGTCAGCGAGGGATTTCTGCCGGCCTATACCCGCATCTGCGTGAAGTTCGGCGGCCCATTTTCGCGCATTCACGTCGGCAAACTGGAAGCAGCCAAGACGCGTTCGCCGTCGCTGCGCAACATCTTCGCCCGCTATGCCGATTGCATGCTGGCGCAGATCTTCCAGTCGACCGCCTGCAACGCCATCCACTCGATCGAGCAGCGCACGGCCAAATGGATCTTGGCGGCGATGGAGCGAACCGGCGGCGAAAGCAGCGTGCCGCTGACGCATGAGCAGCTTGCGACATTGCTCGGAGTGGGACGCAGCTATGCGAGCCGCGTGCTCCAATCGTTCAAAGCCGAAGGCGTGCTCGACACGAGGCGCGGCTCAATTCTCGTCCGCAGCCGCGACGGCCTGCGCCTGCGCGCCTGCCTCTGCAACGATGCAGTGAAGCTGCACTTCGAGGAAGTGTTGCGAGGCGTCTATCCAACGGAGGAGCGGGAGGCCGGATAGCGGACCTAATCTCGCCTCTTCCTTCTCCCTTGTGAAGGCAGTGCACATGGGAGAGGACATGCGCGCTCCTCTGGCGTGATCGTGCTATACTCTCCGCCGCATGAGTGGGGCTTTCCTTCATACGGTCTTCGATATTGCAGCATGGCTGGCGGCGGCAGCTGCCGTCTACTGGCTGTCGCGACAGGGCTTGCGGTTTCCTGCGCAATCCTTCGAAATGTCCTACATCGCCGCCCTGGTGTTCGGCGCAGGCGTCGGCGCCTACCTGTTCGGGTCGGCCAATCTGTGGCTGTCGGGCCAGAGCGGCGTTGCGCGCTCGGTCGAGGGTGCGCTCGCCGGCGGCATCGTGGCGATCGAGCTCTACAAATGGTCCGCAGGCATCACGGTGCGAACCGGCGCCCGTTTTGCCCTGCCGCTGGCGCTCGGCATCGCAATCGGCCGGATCGGCTGCTACTTCGCGGGCCTCGACGATTTCACCTACGGCACGCCCACGGCGCTGCCCTTCGGCCATGATTTCGGCGACGGCCTCCTTCGCCACCCGGTGCAGCTCTATGAGAGCACCGCCATGGGCGTGTTCGCGCTTCTCTATGTGCTGGCAGTCTTGAACCGAAACCGGTTTGTGGTCACCAATGGTTTCTACCTGGTGCTCGTCTACTATGGAGCGCAGCGCTTCCTGTGGGAATTCCTCAAGCCCTATGGCACGCTGATCGGCCCCTTCACGCTGTTTCACCTGCTGTCGCTGTCCATCCTGCTCTACGCCGCATTCATGCTGACGACGGCGCCCAAAGCGAGATCCCTGCATGAACGCGCCGTTGCGTAGGTCGCGTCCCTATATCTTCTGGGGCCAGACCCAGTCCCTTTGCGAGACCTGCCTGAAGCTGGTGCCGACCAAGATCCAGATTCTCGGCAACGAGGTCTGGTACGAAAAACGCTGCAAGCAGCATGGCGTCCAATCAACGCTGGTGTCGACGGACGCGGCCTATTGGCGTCTGTGCAAGGATTTCATCAAGCCTGGTGATCGGCCGCTGCAATTCCAGCAGCGTACGGAATTCGGCTGCCCCTATGATTGCGGCCTGTGCGCCGACCACGAGCAGCATTCCTGCCTGGCGCTGATCGAGATCACCGAGCACTGCAATCTCACCTGCCCAGTGTGCTTTGCCGAATCCTCGCCGGCGCGGACGCGGTTCACACCGCTCGCAACGGTCGAGAGGATGCTGGATGCGCTGGTCGCGAGCGAGGGCGAGCCCGACCTGGTGCAGATTTCCGGCGGCGAGCCGACGCTGCATCCGGATTTCTTCGAGATCCTTGACGCCGTGCGCGCCCGCCCGATCCGCCACGTCATGATCAACACCAACGGCCTGCGCATCGCCCGCGAGAAGAATTTCGTGGCGCGGCTCGCCGAGAACAAGCGCGGGCTGGAGGTCTATCTCCAGTTCGATTCGCTGCAGCGCGAGCCGCTGATCAATCTGCGCGGCGCGGACCTTCGAAAAATCCGCCAGCAGGCGCTGGAGAATCTCGAGCATTATGGCGTATCGACCACGCTGGTCGCAACCATCAAGCGCGGCGTCAACGATGCGGAGATCGGCGACATCGTTCGCCACGCGCTCACCTGGAAATGCGTGCGCGGGGTCACGCTGCAGCCGGTGCAAGACGCCGGCCGTAACGAGAATTTCGACAAGAACACCGACCGCATCATGCTGTCGGAAATCCGCAAGCGCGTGATCGAGACCGACGTGTTCGGCGACAAGGACATGATCCCGCTGCCCTGCAATCCCGAAAGCATCTCGATCGGCTATGGCCTGCGCAACGGCGAGAAGGTGCTGCCGCTGACCTCGCTGATCCCGCAGGAGCAGCTCGTCGCGGTCATGCCCAACACGATCAGCCCGGAGAAATATCCGGTGCTGAAGGAGAAGTTTATTGACCTCTTCTCGCTGTCGTCGGGCCCGCTCAACACCCCCGAACGCGTCTGCGAACTGCTATGTTGCCTGCCGAGCTTTCAGGTGCCGGAAGGGCTCACTTACGAGAACGTGTTCCGCGTCACCATCGTGCAGTTTCTCGATCGCTTCAATTTCTGCGTCGGCAACGTCAAGCGCAGCTGCATCCATTTCGTGACGGAGCAAGGCTCGATCATTCCGTTTGACACCTACAATCTGTTCTACCGCAACGGAAAGATCGACGGCATTCGCGCGGCTCTCGCTGCACAGGCGACCGAAGGAGCCTTGCAAGCATGAGCATCAGCGACATACCGCCGCCGGGACTGCCTCCTGCCCCGGCGAACAAACGCGGCGGCTGCCTGACCGCCCTCATGGCGATCTTCGGGCTGGTCATGCTGCTGCCGGGTGTCTGCGCCCTGCTCTTTGGCGGAATGTCGGTGGTCGAGGACGGCCGGATCGCCTCCGACATCGCGCCACTGGTCTTCCTGGGACTGGTCGTGGGGATCGGCGGCGTTGCCCTGATCTGGGCGGCGATCAAGGGGCGGCGCGCTTAAGGCCGCTATTCGCCTAACCCCCGGAGATTCCCGGACAAAATTCAGTCAACCAACGGCCAAAGTACACATTGTTTTTTGGCTGTTTTTGCATATATTGCGCCGCAACGCGTAGGGCGCCCGGTCTGATATGGCCGGGCTTCCCTTTTGGGCGGCGAGCGCCCGTTTCCAGTCTTTCAGCGTTGTTTCGAGAAGAGGTCCCGGTCCGACCGGCGAGATCGCGCTTAACCCATTGTTCGAACGCAAAGAAGCTCACTCATGAACCTCCGCAACGTTGCCATTATCGCCCACGTCGACCACGGCAAGACGACCCTGGTCGACCGCCTCCTCCAGCAGTCCGGCACGTTCCGCGAGAACCAGAAGGTGACCGAACGCGCCATGGACTCCAACGATCTGGAGCGCGAGCGCGGCATCACCATTCTGGCCAAGGCGGCCTCGGTGCAGTGGAAAGACACCCGCGTCAACATCGTCGATACCCCCGGCCACGCCGATTTCGGCGGCGAGGTCGAGCGCATCCTGAACATGGTAGACGGCGCGCTGGTGCTGGTGGACGCCGCCGAAGGCCCGCTGCCGCAGACCAAGTTCGTGGTGTCCAAGGCACTCAAGGTCGGCCTGAAGCCGATCGTCGTCATCAACAAGGTCGACCGTCCCGACGCGCGCCCGACCGAGGTCATCAACGAGGTGTTCGACCTGTTCGCAGCACTCGATGCCAGCGAGGAGCAGCTCGACTTCCCGATCCTCTACGGGTCGGCCAAGCAGGGCTGGATGGCCGAAAGCCCGGAGGGTCCGAAGGACAAGGGCATGGAGCCGTTGTTCGACCTGATCCTGCGCCACGTCGCGCCGCCGAAGGTCGAGGAAGGTCCGTTCAAGATGATCGGCACCATCCTGGAAGCCAACCCCTATCTCGGCCGTATCATCACCGGCCGCATCTCCTCCGGCGTGCTCAAGCCGAACCAGCAGGTCAAGGTGCTCAATGCCGACGGCAAGCTGGTCGAGTCCGGGCGCATCACCAAGATCCTGGCGTTCCGCGGCCTCGAGCGCACGCCGCTCGATGAAGCCGAAGCCGGCGACATCGTTGCGATTGCGGGCCTGACCAAGGGCACCGTCGCCGACACGTTCTGCGATCCGACCGTGGAAGTGCCGCTGCCGGCCCAGCCGATCGACCCGCCGACCGTGTCGATGTCATTCATCGTCAATAACTCCCCGCTCGCCGGCACCGAAGGCGACAAGGTGACGAGCCGCATGATCCGCGACCGTCTCTTGCGCGAGGCCGAAGGCAACGTTGCGCTGCGCGTCGTCGAAGCCGCCGACAAGGACGCGATGGAAGTCTCGGGCCGCGGCGAATTGCAGCTCGCCATCCTGATCGAGACCATGCGCCGCGAGGGCTTTGAGCTCTCGGTGTCGCGCCCGCGCGTCGTGTTCCAGAAGGACGAAGCCACCGGTGCCACCATGGAGCCGATCGAGGAGGTCGTGATTGACGTCGACGAAGAGCATTCCGGCGTCGTCGTGCAGAAGATGAGCGAGCGCAAGGCCGAGCTGATCGAGATGAAGCCCTCCGGCGGCAACCGCCTGCGTCTGGTGTTCTACGCGCCGACCCGTGGCCTGATCGGCTACCAGGGCGAACTTCTGACCGACACCCGCGGCACCGCGATCATGAACCGCCTGTTCCACGGCTATGCCCCTTACAAGGGCGAGATCCAGGGCCGCCGCAACGGCGTCCTGATCTCTAACGACCAGGGCGAGGCGGTCGCCTACGCCATGTTCAAGCTGGAAGACCGCGGGCCGATGATGATCGAGCCGGGCTGGAAGGTCTATCGCGGCATGATCGTCGGCGAGCATACCCGCGACAACGATCTCGAGATCAACGTGCTCAAGGGCAAGCAGCTCACCAACATCCGCACGACCTCCAAGGACGAAGCGGTGCGCCTGACCCCGCCGATCCGCATGACCCTGGAAAAGGCGCTCGCTTATATCGAGGACGACGAGCTCGTCGAGGTCACCCCGAAGTCGATCCGCCTGCGTAAGAAGCATCTCGACCCGAACGAGCGCAAGCGTGCGGAAAAGGCCAAGGAAGCGGTGGCGTAAAGCCCACTCTCGCGTGCCCCGGACGCAGCGCAGCGCACCAGCGATGCGGTGCAGAGCCGGGGCCCAGCACTCTCGTTTCGTTTACCCGTCGACTTGGGTCCCGGTTCTGCGCAGCAGCGCAGGCGCTGCAGCGCGTCCGGGACACGAGAGCTGCATACCTGGCCGGCTTCAGGACAATTGGCGAACGTGCTAGAGCCTGCCCATGACCTCCCTTCCCTCCTCCGCCGACGTCGCGATCATCGGCGCGGGTGCCGCCGGCCTTGGCGCCGCGCATGCGCTGCATGGCTCCGCCCTCTCCGTGATCGTGCTGGAGGCGCGTAACCGGCTCGGCGGCCGCGCCTGGACCGTGCAGGCCTCGCCTGACGTGACCTTCGACGTCGGCTGCGGCTGGCTGCACTCGGCCGACAAGAATTCCTTCGTTGCGATTGCCCGCCAGCTCGGCTTCGAGATCAACACGGATCTGCCGCCTTGGGGCGATCGCGCTTATGGCGACGCCTTTCCGGAAGCCGAGCGCATCGCCTTCGCAGACGCGATCGACGAATTCTACGAACGCGCCTGGGAGGCCGCGGAAAGCGGCGAGGACGCGCCGGCCTCCTGCTATCTCGAGCCTGGCAACCGCTGGAATCCGATGATCGACGCGGTCTCGACTTATGTGAACGGGTGCGAACTCGATCAAGTCTCGATCCTCGACATGGAGCGCTACGAGGACACGTATTTCAATTGGCGCGTGCGAGCCGGATATGGAACGCTGATCGCGGCCTATGGCGCGCCGTGTCCGGTCGCGCTCAGCTGCAACGTCACGCTGGTCGATCACTCCGGTCAGCGCATCCGGCTCCAGACCTCGCAGGGCACGATGACCGTGAACAAGGTGATCGTCACCGTCCCGACCAATCTGATTGCCGATGAGGCGATCCGCTTTTCCCCGCCGCTTCCCGCCAAGCTCCATGCCGCACGGGGCCTGCCGCTCGGTGTCAACGACAAGGTGACACTGGCGCTCGCGGATGCTGAAGCCTTTCCGACCGAGGGAAACCTGCGCGGCGCCACCATGCGCACCGCGATGGGCACCTATCACATCCGCCCATTCGGGCAGCCCTGCATCGATGGCTTCTTCGGCGGCAGCTTTGCGCGTCAATTGGAAGATGCCGGCGAGGGCGCCTTCGCCGCCCATAGCATCGACGAGATTGCAGGCTTTCTCGGCAACGACATCCGCCGCAAGCTAAAATCCCTGCGCGAGTCGCGCTGGGCGCACGATCCTTTCGCCCGCGGCTCCTATTCGCACGCGCTGCCGGGTCACGCCGGCGATCGCGCCGTGCTGGCCGCGCCGGTTGATGGCCGGCTGTTCTTCGCGGGCGAGGCAACCTCGCCAAATTTCTTCTCGACAGCGCATGGCGCGCGCGACAGCGGCGAGCGAGCGGCCAGGGAAGTGTTGGCGGCCCTTGGCAGGCCATGACCGCAAGCTCCGTCGTTGCGAGCGCGGCGAAGCATCCAGGGTCTTTCTGCGGAGAGATTCTGGATCGCTTCGTGACTTCGCTCCTCGCAATGACGAGGATACTAGTCGATCACCCGCGCCCGTAATCGGCATCGGGCACAAAACAGGCATCGTCCTTGCCGAAGATGCGATAGCGGCTGCGTGCGACGAGGCTGTACACGGGATCCCGCAGCGGCCTCGGCACGGCGAACAGCCGGCGCACCCATTCCCAGCCGGGGAGCTGAGACCGCACCGTCAGCGCGGCATCGGACTTCATGAACACCTCGCCGCCGTGGATCACTGCATTGGTATCGGGATCGTGCGGATCGATCCCGAACGTGCGCGCGAGCCGCGCCCCATAATCCGACTGGACCGGCGTGAAGCGAAACCGCTTCGCCGTATCGCGGGCGGCGACGAAGCGGACCCAGCGCGAGCAGAAAATGCACACGCCATCGAACAGGATCACATCGTCGTCGGGCCATTCAGGCATCAGCGATTGTCCCATGGCTTCTTGGCCGCCACCGGCCTGCCCTGGTTCAGCGCGCGCGCGAGCTCGCCGGTTGCGGCTTTGACGCCGGCCTCGGTTTCGATCATCCAATGACCCTCGCTGCCGACGGCCGGCAGGATACGAAAGTCGAGCTTGTCGCCACCGCCGCCAAACGCCTCAGCCAGTCTTTGAGAAAATGCCGGAGCGAAGTAACTGTCGTTGGCGGCAACGAGCCACGTGACGGGGATGCGCGCGGTCTTGCCGAATTCGGCGGCGGCCGCAAGGAGCGTATGCGGCGCGCAGATCCTGTTCGGCTCATCATTGGCATGGCCGCCGCGCCCTGGCGCGAATGCAATGATGACGGAAACCGCCTTCGGCTCGGCGCTGGCGAGTGCCAGCGCGCCCCAGCCGCCGGCGGAATGGCCGATCACCGTTGCAGCGTCCTTGCGAATGAATTCCTGCTTTCGCAAATAGTCCAGCGCGAGCCGGATTTCGTCGGCCGTTGCGCGGGCCGATCGCGCGTAGTCCGCTTCGTCGCAGCCGCCCTGGTCTTCGACATAGTGGCCGCCGGTCGCGCCGTGACCGAGCCGTTCCGGCACCAGCACGGCAAAGCCGTGCGCGACGAGATACGCCGTGAGCGCGCGATATTCCGGTCGCGGCATTTGCGCGCGACGCAAGCCATTCTGCGTCGAGGCGTGGGCCATGACCGCGAGCCGGAACGGGCCGGCGCCGACAGGGCGAAACAGCAGCGCATGCGCGGCAATGCTGGTATCCGGCGACGGCACGCGCCACTGTTGCCGGCGAAACGGTTCGCCCTCCTCTCCGGAGGGGCCAAACGTGGTCTGAGCGCACAGAGGTGACGCAGTCAGCACGGCCAGCAAACACAGAAGCGCAGGGGTGATGAGGAGCCGCATGAATTGCCAGAGGAGGCGGACACCGACAGCGATGTCACACGAAAGCGCGATGAGATGAAGACGAATGATCATCGCGCTTTAGACTATTGTTTGAGCATAATCTTTTCGGAAAACCGCTCCACACTTTTCCGGATCATGCTCCAGGAGGAACGAATCACTCCGGCCAGACTTTTTGCGCAGCCATCGCATTCATTAGGCGCCGCAGGCGAGTTTTGCACCGGCGCATGGCAGGCCGATCCCGTTCTGAACGGCGGCTTGTCCTCTTTCGGTACAACATGGTTAAAAACTGATGCAGAAAGTCCACAGGTTAACCGATAATTAACGATAGGTCTTGCCGCCGGCGCGGCGACTTGGTTTGATCGCGTCCATGAGCACAACCCTGATCGAAGTCCGGCCGGCCAAAGCCGCAGATGCAACTGCGGTGGCGTCGACCCATGACGAAGCCTGGCGCTCGGCCTATCAGGGCATCATTCCCGGCGCCGAGTTGGAGAAGCTGATCAACCGCCGCGGTCCGCAATGGTGGGACAGTGCGATCCGCAAGGGCAGCCGCGTCAGCGTGCTGGTGTTCGGCGACAAGATCGCAGGCTACGCCAATTATGGCCGCAACCGTGCCCGCAGCTTGCATTTCGACGGCGAGATCTACGAACTCTATCTGCGTCCTGAATTCCAGGGCCTCGGCTTCGGCCGCCGCCTGTTCGCCGCCGCCCGCCGCGACCTGATGCAGAGCGGCCTGAAAAGCATGGTGGTGTGGGCGCTGTCGGACAACGATCCGGCCACCGAGTTCTACCGTGCCCTAGGCGGCCGCATGGTGGCACGCTCCTCGGAGCGGTTCGGGCCGAAGTCGCTCGACAAGGTTGCCTTCGCCTGGACCAATTGAGCTGCTGAAACCTGAATCGGCAGCGTTTCCATCCGTCGATACCGTTGCCACTTGGGCCGGTGATCGCCGGATTCATTATTTCACAAAAACGCGATGGATCAGCGGGCCAAGCCCGCGTATGACAGCGCCAAAATCGCTGCCGGGCGCGATGTCACCTCGGCAACAACGGAGCCTTGAATGCGTATCGATGCGGTCTCGATCGGGAAAAACGTACCACATGACGTCAATGTCATCATCGAGGTCCCCGTGGGCGGCGAACCGATCAAATACGAGATGGACAAGGAGGCCGGCACGCTCGTGGTCGACCGCTTCCTCTACACGCCGATGCGTTACCCCGGGAACTACGGCTTCATCCCGCACACCTTGTCGGATGATGGCGATCCCTGTGACGTCCTGATCATCAACACCCGCGCCATCATTCCCGGCGCCGTCATGAGCGTGCGGCCGGTCGGCGTGCTGTTCATGGAAGACGAAGCCGGCGGCGACGAAAAGATCTTGGCGGTGCCGTCGTCGAAGCTGACGCAGCGCTACGATAAGGTGAAGAGCTACTCTGACCTGCCTGACATCACGCTCCAGCAGATCCAGCACTTCTTCGAGCACTACAAGGATCTTGAGAAGGGCAAGTGGGTGAAAATCCTGCGCTGGGGCGGCCCCGAGGACGCGCACAAGCTGATTCTCGAAGGCATTGAGCGCGAGAAGAAAAAGAAGAAGTAACGAAATAACCGTCGTTCCGGGGCGCGCGAAGAGCGAACCCGGAATCCAGAAGTGTGTGGCCCGAAATTCCGGGTTCGCTCTTCGAGCCGCCCCGGAGACGACAACCTACACCGCCGGCTTCGGCAGCCCTGTGATCGCGCAGGCGGCACGGAGCGTATTCACCAGCAGACAGGCGACCGTCATCTGGCCGACGCCGCCCGGCACCGGCGTAATCGCGCCGGCAACCCCAAGCGCTTCCTGATAGGCAACGTCGCCGACGAGGCGGGTCTTGCCGTCTTGTTTGGGGATGCGGTTGATGCCGACGTCGATCACGGTCGCGCCCGGCTTTAGCCAGTCGCCGCGCACCATCTCCGGCTTGCCGACAGCGGCATAGACGAGGTCGGCGCGCTTCACGAGGGCAGGCAGATCGCGCGAGCGCGAATGCGCGATCGTGACCGTGGCGTTCTCGTTCAGCAGCAACTGCACCAGCGGACGGCCGACCAGGTTGGAGCGGCCGATGACGATAGCGTTCATGCCTTCGAGCGAAGCGTGCACGCTTTTGGTCAGGATGATGCAGCCCAGCGGCGTGCAGGGCGACAGCGCCTCAAAACCGCCGGCGAGCCGGCCGGCATTGCTCGGATTCAGGCCATCGACATCCTTGGCGGGATCGATGGCGTTGATCACGGCCTCGGTGTTCAGCCCCTTCGGCAGCGGCAGTTGCACCAGAATGCCGTGCACGGCCGGATCGCGGTTGAGCTTTGCGACGAGCGCCAAGAGGTCTGCTTGCGAAACGTCGGCCGGCAGCTTGTGCTCGAACGAGGCCATGCCGGCGCCTTGCGTCTGGGTGTGCTTGGAGCGGACATAGACCTCGCTGGCAGGGTCGTTGCCGACCAGCACCACCGCAAGGCCCGGCACCAGATTGTGCTCGCGCTTGACGCGGGCGACCTCCTCGGCGACGCGGCCGCGAAGTTCCGCGGCAATGACTTTTCCATCGATGATTTTAGCGGTCATGTCAGTTCCCATGGTCTATCGATTTGACGAAAGCGAGCTGACGCAAGGCTTCGCCGAGCCCTGCCGAATCGCCCTCGATCGCGATCTGCTTCAGCCGCGAGCTCGCCCCGGATAAAAGCCTGACGTTGGCCTTGGGCACACCAAGCGATTTCGCCAGCAGGACCAAGACCGACTTGTTGGCCTCGCCACCATCGGCAATGGCGCGTACCCGCACCTTGAGCACGCTGCGGCCGTCGGAGAGCTGCTCGATCCCGTCGATGTCGTCGCGGCCGCCGCGCGGCGTCACCCGCACCGCGATGCTGATTCCTGTGCCGGAGGGACGCCAGGGTTCTTTGGCAACCAAGGCGCTCCAGCCTGCCTAGATCACGTTCGGGTAGATGTAATACAGGATCACCCGCTCGATAAACATGATCAGCAGGATCAGGATGATCGGCGAGATGTCGAGGCCGCCGAGACTGGGCAGGAAATTGCGAATAGGTGCCAGCAAGGGCTCGGTGATGCGGTACAGGAACTCCGCCACCGCCGAGACGAACTGGTTGCGGGTGTTCACCACGTTGAAGGCGATCAGCCAGGACAGGATCGCGGACGCGATCAGCAGCCAGACGTAGAGATCGAGCACGATGATGACGATGTCGAGAACGGCACGCATGGTTTTTGAAAACTCTGGCTCCGGTCGGGATTGACGCCGTTGGCTTGATATCGGTTCCCCCCGACCCAAACAAGGGAAGTCGGCGCCCGGATGGCTAAAACCGGGTTATAGCCGTCCTTGACTTGACCTTGGCGGGGACTTAAATGGCGCCCGGTTGTCGGCCGCATTCACCAGAGCGGCCAGCAAAGGGGCCATAGCTCAGCTGGGAGAGCGCGTCGTTCGCAATGACGAGGTCGGCGGTTCGATCCCGCCTGGCTCCACCACGCTTCGCCCTTCGGGCTCCGCGTGGCGCAGCCACGTCGGGGCCGCAAGGGCGAAGCGTGGTGTCCGGCGAAGCCCAAAGGGCGAAGATGGACTGCTCGAAGCTCCTGCCCCTATTTCCCCGTAAACCGCGGTGGCCGCTTCTCGATGAAGCTTGCGACTCCTTCCCGGAAATCGCTGCCGTTCAGCGCCACCATCATCTCTCGGTTGGCTTCGATCGTCGCCTCGGCCAGCGTGTGGAACGGCACCTCGTATAGCTGCCGCTTGATCACCGCCATCGCGCTCGGTGAGACGAAATCGGCGAGGTCTCGGGCATAGGCATAGGTCTCCTCGCGCAGTTTCTCCGGCGAGCAGATCCGGTTCACCAGCCCGATCCGCAGCGCTTCCGCGCTCGGCACGCGCCGGGCCGAAAGCAACAGGTCCAGCGCGTTGGCATGACCGACGATGCGCGGCAGCATCCAGCTGATGCCGTGCTCGGCGATCAGACCGCGCCGCGCGAAGGCGGTCGTGAACACCGTGTTGTCGGCGGCAAAGCGCAGATCGCAATAGAGCGCGTGGACGAGGCCAATGCCCGCGGTCGCGCCGTTGAGCATGGCAATGATCGGCTTCTTGATCGATGGGTAATAGCCGTAGCGCGTCTGCCAATCCGGCCGGCGGTTCATGTCAAAGGGCGGCAGGTTCGAGGCGCGTCTGACGTCATCGGGGTCGAGCCCTTTCAGCGCATCCATGTCGGCGCCGGCGCAGAAGGCGCGGCCCGCACCAGTGAGCACGATGACGCGGACCTTGTCGTCGATGCTTGACGCTTCCATCGCGTGACGCACGTCGCGCTCCATGATCGGCGTCCAAGCGTTCATGCGATCCGGGCGATTGAGCGTGATGGTTGCGATCTTGTCGCTCACTTCATAGAGAATGTGCTCGTAGGCCATGGCGCTCTCCCTTTGCCGGCGCGTTCGTGTGCGCTCGTTGACAGAGAGCCTAGCATATTCAGGGGAGAGGCAAGGGCTTCGGGCGAAGGCGCGATCACTCGGCGGCTTGCGCAAGCGCCGGCCGGCGCGCCAGCCAGCCATCGATGAAGTGATCGAGCCAGGCGCGTTCCGCGGCGTCGTAGACGGCACGATCTGCAAAATGATGATGCCGCTGCCGCGCACCCGGCGCGCTGAAGCCATCATAGCCGCGCGTGGTCCAGCGACACATCATCGCGTAGGTCACGTCTGGATGAAACTGCACACCGAAGGCATTGCCCGTACGGAACGCCTGCACCGGAAAATCATCGCCCTCGGCGAGCAGCTCGGCGCTGACCGGAAGATCAAATCCTTCGCGATGCCAGTGGTAGACTTGCCCCGGCCAGTGCGGGCAGAGCGCATGTCCCGCGGCAGTGGGCCTGATCGGGTAGTACCCGATCTGGGCCAGCGCCTCCGCATGAGGCGCGACGTGGGCCCCGAGCTGCATCGCCAGCATCTGTGCACCTAAGCAGACGCCGAGGAACGGCCGCTGCTCGCGGAGCGGAATTTCGATCCAGTCGATCTCGCGGCGGATGTAGTCATCGGGATCGTTGACGCTCATGGGGCCGCCGAAGATCACGACGCCGGCATGCTGATCGAGCGTCTCGGGCAGGGCATCGCCGAAGCGCGGTCGCCGGATGTCGAGACGATGGCCGAGCGCGCGCAGGGCATTGCCGATTCGGCCGGGGGTCGAGGATTCCTGATGCAGGACGATCAGAACCGGGAGCCGGGCTTCGGAGACGAAGGCGGCCGCGCCAGGCGTCCTCGTTCGGAGGGGCACCAATTCTGCGCGACGAAACCTGTCCGTCCGGAACGACATGGCCTCTGCGAGTGCTATCGGTTCAGACCGCCAGCATAGCTAAGCGATGGTTAACATCGTGTGAGTTCGCGCACACACCGAGATCAAAGCAAGCTCCGGGCCACTACGGACGCCTCAGGCCTTCTCTAGGATCTGCGCCTCTGGAATCGGCTGGTCGCGGCCAAGATGAAGCCGCGCGGGAAGAAACGCAGCGCCAACGGCACAATCTTGATGCCCAGACCAGGCAGCACTGCCCGTTTGTTGGCCATCAGACCGCGATACGCATCGCGGGCCACCTCGGCGGCAGAGACGTTGAGAACCGCCGTATCATGTTGGGATCCGACTCCGGCGCGAGCCTGGAATTCGGTTGGCACCGGGCCCGGGCAAAGCACGGTGACGCGGACGCCGCGCGGTGCAAGCTCCGCCCGCAGCGCTTCGGTGAAGGAGATGACATAGGCCTTTGAGGCGTAGTAGACGGCCATGCCGGGGCCAGGCAGAAAGCCGGCGACAGATCCGACATTGAGAAGACCGCCCCTGTTCTTGATGAGCTGATCGGCAAAGCGCAGCGACAGATCCGTCAGGGCCCGGACATTGACATCGACGATGCCGAGCTGCTCGACGCGATCGCGCTCGATCGCATCACCGAACACGCCGAAACCGGCATTGTTGACGAGATGATCGAGTTCGACACCTTCGGCGGCAAGCGCTGCCGCGATCTTGTCGCCGGCATCCGCTTCCTCGAGATCGCAGGCGATCACGATCGGTTTCTTGCCGCCCTTGGCGGCCAGCTCCGCGGCAAGCGCTTCCAACCGGCCCGCCCGTCGCCCGGTCAATGCGAGGCGATGCCCGTTGGCGGCAAACACGCGCGCCAGCTCCATGCCGATACCCGCCGAGGCACCGGTAATCAGCGTCACCCGCTCAGTCACGATCGAAGTCTCTTGAATTCAAGTTTTTGGCCCCGCAATGGTGGAACGAGAGCATAGGCCACGCGCGACATGCAAGCTGCGCTGCCAGCATGGCCGCTTGAGCAGAACGACAAGCCGCCTTGAAAAACCTTTGATTTGCAGGCGAATTCGGCGCAGGCGGCGGATAAATTAAAGTTTCGTCATGTCTCCGCGCAGGCCGCCATCAGTCGAGGCCAGAGCCGTCAGCCGCGACCGCGCTGTCCTTGACCTGACCACCGGCTCGGTCCGCGACCGCGTGCTTCAGGTCGATCCGGTCGCGCTGCGAAATCCCGAGCAGATCAGAGGCGCGCCAGACGACGTTGTCCTCGAACTCGCTGACCTGGCCGTCTGCATAGACCAGTTCCCACATCATCCGCACAATGCGCTTGCGACCCTCTTCGTCGAGCGAGCGCATGATCACGCTGGTGAAATGATAGAGATCGACCGCCTCGCCCTCGACCTCGGTGGCGTCGGCGATCAGCCGGTCCGCAGTGCCGCGATCCAGCCCAAAGTGGCTTTCGATCAGGCTATGCAGTTTACGTTGCTCGGCTGCGCTCGGCTGACCGTCCAGCGAGACCACGTGAATCAGCAGCGCCGTGGCCGCCAGCCGATAGTCGCTGTCGCCGAATGCGCGAGTCTGGTCGTGGGGAGCAACAATGTCGGCGATGAATTGGCGCAGGCCGTCGAGCATAAAGTCCTACCGAGATCGATGAAGCCGCGAGAGGCGGATGCTACCAGCATTATATGAGGCGCAAATTCAACCGGCGCAATGTGCGTCAGTTCCGCGCGCCGCATTACGTTTCGGCAATCTGCCGGTTGGCGTTATGTCCGGTCCGATCGACGCTGGAGGATGTAGCGCGCATCCGCCGCCACGCCGTCAATGCGACGGAGCGCATGTCGGACGCATCCCTTACGGTATCTCGTACACCACCATCTTGTCGGCAATGCCGCGCAGAGCCGCCTGCTTCTGGATTGGCTTGATCTCGCGCTGCTGAAGGATTTCGGCAACCGCCGGCACATCGAGGACTGGGCCGGTGATGTGGATCTCTTGCGCGGTCGACAGGCTCTGCACGCGCGCGGCGATGTTGACGGTCTGACCGAAATAATCCTGGCGCTCGTTGAGCATCACCGCGAGGCAAGGCCCCTCATGAATACCGATCTTGAGAATGAGATCGTTGGCGCCGCGCTCCTTGTTCAATTCATCCATGGCTGCGCGCATGCGCAGCCCCGCGGTAATTGCGTGCTCAGGTCTGACGAAGGTCGCCATGACAGCGTCGCCGATTGTCTTCACAACCGCCCCCTTCTCGGCGGCAATGATCTCCAGCAGCGCACGAAAATGCGCGCGCACGAGGTCAAAAGCACTGAGATCACCGACTCGCTCGTACAGCGCCGTCGACCCCTTCAGGTCAGTGAACAGGAAGGTCAGCGACGTGATCTTCAATCGCTGGTCGACATTGAGGTTGTCGGCCTTGAAGACGTCGCGGAACGTCTGATTGGACAGCATCCGCTTGGCCGTCAGAATGGGCTTGCGCTTGCCGATCATCTCATGCAACGCGTCGGCGGCAATCCACACCGAGGGCAACACGCGATTGCCTGATTGATTCTCGAGCGTGAGGCGCAACGGTCCAGGGCGCATCACAGTGGTCCCCGTAGGCGCCTCTAATTTGTTGAACATAATCGAAAGCTGCTGACGTTCGCTCGTCGGCTCACCCTGAACATCCAGGAAATGGGCGGAATGCGTGACCGGCTCGAAGACGATGACGAACTGGTTGGGAAGCTTCAGCGAGAGGATCGCCTTTTCGCCGGCAGGCAATTCGAGCGCTTCCAGCGTCACTTCGTTGATCAGGCGCGAGAACGATTCATCGTTGATGTCGACGCCGGAGCTCCAGAACATCTGCCGCACATATTCCCAGATCGGCAACGTGTCGGGATCGTGAGCACCGATCCGGCGGACACGCGGACTGACGGTAAAAGCCACCTCGACCATCTCATCGACTGACGCCTCGTACCCAGCTGCACAGAGCGCGCAGTTGTAGTCTTCATGCTTCAGGGATTTCAACGTCGTATGCGCACCCAGAACTCCTCCGCAGCCGGGACACAGCACGTTCCAGCTCATGTCGAACAGGCCTAGCCGCGATGCGTGCAGAAATCCGGAAATGACCTTCTCCTGATCGAGCCCGGCACGATCAGCAAAATCCAGCACGTTGATGCGGTTGAGGTCTCGGTCCTGACCATTGGCGATCAGTTGCGCAATCGCGTCGACCACCTTGGCGTCGGCGGTCTGCTTCAGAACGGAAAACTGGGCCTGGATGTCGCTCATGGCGGGGCTCTGTCTAAGGTGGATCACGCCATCGGCCAGACGAGCATCCGTTACCGACGCGTGATGCGGAACATGGGTGAGTGGTCCGGCTGCGTCGTGACGACGCCATGCGGAATCACGGGAACGGTATCGGCAAGCTCGACGCGGAACGCGCCGATCAGCCGGGCCAGCGCCAGCACCGATTCGGCTTGCGCAAACGGCGCGCCGATGCAGACGCGGGGGCCGGCGCCGAACGGCAGATATGCGAAGCGATCAGGCGGCTCTTTCGCCATGAAGCGCTTTGGAATGAACGCGTTCGGCTGATCCCACAGTTTCTCGTGCCGGTGCAAAAGCCACGGCGCGATCATGATGATGTCGCCCTTGCCGATCTCGATGCCGGCCGCGTTGTCCTTCTCGCGCGCGGCACGCGCGACCAGGAAGGCGGGCGGATAGAGCCGCATGGTCTCCTCGA
Source organism: Bradyrhizobium sp. 154 (assembly GCF_023073875.1). NCBI lineage: Bacteria > Pseudomonadati > Pseudomonadota > Alphaproteobacteria > Hyphomicrobiales > Nitrobacteraceae > Bradyrhizobium > Bradyrhizobium sp. 154. The sequence goes on along the minus strand of NZ_JADPKG010000020.1, from coordinate 67,755 downwards.
TCACGGCACGGGTGAATTTCTGCCGCTCGATGTCGGCCATGCTGTCGAGATGTTCGCCGCAGGTCTCGGAGGCGACCTCCTCCTGCGTGTCAGGGTCGAGCGACAGCAGATAGAGCGCCCAGAACAGCGCCGTCGCCGTAGTCTCGTGACCCGCCAGGATCATGGTTGCGACCTCGTCGACGAGCTGTTCGTCGGAAAAGCCCTTGCCCGTTTCAGGATCGCGGGCCTCGTCCATGAGGTCGAACAGGTCACGCGGCGGCGCGCCGTCCTTCTTGCCCGCCGCGCGCCGTTCGGCGACCAGCATGGCAACGAATTCGGTCCAGCGCTTGCGAAAGCGCGCCCGTGCAAGATCCATCGGACTCGGCCAGGACACCGGCAGCACCATGTCGAGGAAATAGGGCCGTCCCAGCCGCGCGGCATATTCCATGATGAAATTGCGCAAGGTCGCGCCATGGCGGTCCATGCCGAACGAGAACATCGTGCGCCCGGCGATCTCGAGCGTCATGCGCTGCATGACCTCGCGCAGATCGACGGGCTCGCCGGTTCGCGCGTCGAGCTTCGCAATCGCTTCGTCGAGCACCGCGGTCATGTGCGGGACGAGATTTGCGGTAGCGCGCGGCGTGAAGGCCGGGGCCAGCGTGCGGCGCTGAAAGGTCCAGGAATGACCTTCCGCAATCAGGAGGCCGTCACCGAGCACCGGGCGCAGCATGCGGATGCCCGCCGGCGTGCGCGTATAGTTCTCGTAATTGCTGAGCAGGACGTGCCGGATCGCGTCCGGCTGGTTCAGGATGAAACTGTTGCGGAAAAAAAAGCGGCCCGGGATGACGTCTTCCTCATAGGCGCGCTGCCCCCAGGTCGCGATCATGTTCTGGCGGATCACCGCGAGCTTGCCAAAGAACGACATGTCGTCCGGCGCACGCGGCGGGGTCGGAGGGATGATGGGCCGATGCACGCTGGCGATGTTCATGGCTCTCTCCGGCGGAAGTGACGCAAGCAAACAGCTAATAAGTCAGCTCGGCAATCGCAATCCTGCTCTCAGAGGCGGGCCAGGCGCGTGCCACAATCCGTTCTTCGCCAAACTGGGCCACGATGTTACGCCCGACCTCGCTGGCCGGAAGCCGCAGGGTTGCTGCCGCATCCGTGGGCACGCCCGGTTTGACGTCGGCCGGCTCCTTGCCGTCGAGCAGCACCACGTCCCGCGGCAGGCCGAAATAGCCGCGCGGCCGAGACATGATCACGACAGCTCCTGCGTCCTTGTCAGCCGGCCCGAGCGGGCGCGCAGGCCGCAGGTGCACGACGTCCGACGAGCGCGGGAATGGCGAGCGGTAGATGTGCGTCGTCGGCGTGTCGGGAGATACCAGGACGAATTCGAGCGACCAGGTAGGATCGATCTGCACCGGTCCCCAGCGGCCATCGGCACCGGTCTTTGAGCTGTGCAGCGCAACGCCCTTGCGCTCTCCCGTTTCGGGATCGACGCGGAAGACGTCGACGGTTGCGCCGGCCGCCGGACGGTTGGTCGGCACGCCGCCCGGCGTGCCCGTGATCAAACCGCTCAACTTCACGCTTGGCTCCGGCACAATCGCGATGCGCATCGGCTCGCGCCCGGCGACGAACTTGTAGATCTCGCGAAATGCGCGCGGATGAAACGCCACCTCGCGATGATCGAGCGCACCGAGTACGAGGTTGGTGGCCCCCTTCAGCTCCGGCCCCTCCGCGGTAATACCGGTCGGGACGCCGGGCTTTCCGATGAAACGGCCGTCGGCTTGTGCATATTTGTCCAGGCCGTCACTGCGCAAGGTGAGAAAAGCTGTGCCCGCCGTCACCTCGCTCTCGCCGTCGTTCAAGCCGCGCAGGAATGCACCGCGGCCATTGAACTCGTTGTTGGGCTGGTCGTCGGTCGCGAACACGCCGTGATTGGGCGTGCCGCACAACACGGCGTGGCTGACATCGCCGGCACCGCCATTTTTGATGACGTTACGGATCGCATAGCCACCTCGGGAGCTGCCGACCAGCGCCAAGCGCGACGCGCCGGTACGGCGCTTCAGGTCAGCGATGGCGGCGGTGAGCTCGCGGCGCTGGTCTTCTGTCGATGACCGGTTCGCCTGCTCGACCTTGTCGTCGCTGCGCGCAAGCGGATCGGTGAAATTGATCGCCGCCATGCGATCGCGTGCGACGCCGTTCGATTCCATCCGCCACAAGGTCGTCATCCAGAGCGCGTCGTAGTCGCCGTTGCCGTGGACGAACAGGATCGGCGGCAGCTCAGTGCTTGGCGTGGCGGCCGGTGCGGTTTGGGCCATCGCGCCTGCCGGCAAGCTCGCAACTGCGAAAGGCAAGCTGCTGACCCCTTGCAGGATCGTCCGTCGCGACAGCTTCATCTGTTCCTCCCCGGCAAACGCCTCTTTGCACCGCTTATACTGGCCTAATCACTGGACAGCGAAGGACTTTCGCAGGCATCACTGAATTTGCCGGAATCGCCAGGACCATTTCTGCCAGACCGTTTGGAAGGGATATGACCGAGCAGAGGAACCGCCAGAAAATTGTCGCCGACGGCATCACCGCGCCGCTGCGGTACACCGTATTCCGGCGCATCTGGCTTGCCAGCCTGCTCTCCAATCTCGGCCTCCTGATCCAAGGCGTTGGTGCCGCCTGGGCGATGACGCAGATGGCGGCCTCGGCCGATAAGGTGGCGCTGGTGCAAACCGCGCTGATGTTGCCGATCATGCTGATCTCGATGCCGGCGGGCGCCATCGCAGACATGTATGATCGACGCATCGTCACCCTGGTCTCGCTGTCGATCGCGCTGGTCGGCGCGAGCGCGCTCACCGTGCTGGCCGGCCTTAATCTGATCACTCCCGAATTGCTGCTCGCTTTTTGCTTCGTCGTCGGCAGCGGCAATGCGCTGTTCGGCCCCGCCTGGCAGTCCTCGGTGAGCGAACAGGTGCCGCCCGACGCACTGCCCTCGGCCGTCGCGCTCAACGGCATCAGCTACAACATCGCGCGCAGCTTCGGTCCCGCGGTTGGCGGCGTGATCGTCGCTGCGCTCGGCGCGGTGGCGGCGTTCGCTTGCAACGCGATTCTCTATCTGCCGCTGCTGGTGGTCCTGCTGCTCTGGCGCCGCAACACCGAACCCTCGCGCCTGCCACGAGAGAAGCTCAACCGCGCGATGGTCTCGGGCTTCCGGTACATCACCAATTCGCCGCCGATCAAGATCGTGCTGTTGCGCACGCTGGTGATGGGCCTGATCGGCGGGGCCGTGATGGCGCTGATGCCGCTGGTCGCGCGCGACCTCTTGCATGGCGGCGCGCAGACCTACGGCATCATGCTCGGCGCCTTCGGCATGGGGGCCGTGATCGGCGCGCTCAACATCCATGAATTGCGCAAGCGCATGAGCGGCGAAGCCGCGATCCGCGCCTGCACCATCTCGATGGCGTTTGCGATGGCCGCGGTCGGCTTGAGCACGGAGCCGGTGCTGACGGCAACTGCGCTGGTGCTGGCCGGCGCGGTCTGGATGGCCGCGATCGCGCTGTTCAATATCGGCGTGCAGCTCTCGGCGCCGCGCTGGGTCGCGGGCCGCTCGCTCGCGGCGTTCCAGGCCTCGATCTCGGGTGGCATCGCGATCGGCGCCTGGGGCTGGGGCCATCTCACCGACTATGCCGGGGTCGAGGTCGCACTCCTGGTCGCGGCCGGCCTGATGCTGATCTCGCCGCTGCTCGGCGTCTGGCTAGCGATGCCGCGCGTCGGCGCGCGCAATGAGGATGCCGAGGTGTTGGCCGATCCTGAGGTGAAGCTGTCGCTGACCGGCCGCAGCGGGCCTCTGGTGGTTGAGATCGAATACCGCGTAAGCCAAGAGAATGCCCGCGCCTTCCACAATGTGATGCAGGACGTACAGCTCTCCCGGCAGCGGAACGGCGCCTATGGCTGGTCGATCGCACGCGACATCGCCGATCCGGAATTGTGGACCGAGCGCTATCATTGTCCGACGTGGCTTGACTATTTACGCCAGCGCAACCGTTCGACTCAGTCCGAACGCGCTCTGCATCAGGAAGCCATGGCCTTCCACATCGGCCCCGAGCCGGTGCGGATCCGGCGCATGCTGGAGCGTCCGTTCGGCTCGGTGCGCTGGAAGGAGGACACGCCGGACCGCGCCAATAGCGAAGTGCTGCCGGTGGTCGCGACCGCGGCGGGGAGCAGCACGTAAGCCTCACGTTCGTCATTCCGCAGCGCGCCGTCAGGCGCGAGGCCGGAATGACAGGTTACTGCCCGTGATCCGTCAGCACCTTGTCGCAGCCTTTGCTCAGCCGGGTGCGGTTCTGCTTCAGGCAGGCGAGCACAGCGCCGTCGCCATTGTTCATCACGGCGCGGCAGAAGCGACTGACATCACGCGCGCAGGCATCGTGGCCGGGCTGCTGCTGCGCGGACGCGGCCGATGCGCACAGGAGCAAAGAAATAACGAAAAGAAATCTAGCCATCGCGTAATGCCTTCTACCGCAAAGAATGTGCGGGCGAAGCTAGTGCGATGGTCCTAAGGCCGCAACGGCTTTGTTGACTGGCTGCAACGTGCCACCGCATGGCGCCGGCTTGACCCCGGGGTACATCGCGAGGGGAGCTATCCGACGCAACGATCGCCGTGTTGCTTACTGCTTGTCCTGCGCGTCAGCGACCTTGCGCGACGCGCCCTTGGCGAGGTCCTTGTCCATCACCGCGCGGCAGCCGGCGGTTAAGTCAGAACGATGCTTGATCATGCACGCCGTGATCTTCGGGATGTTGGGAATGTCCGCGGAGCAGAGTCGGAAGGCATCGCCGGTGCACATCTGCTGCGCTTCGGCCGAGAAGGCGAAGCCCGAGGTCGTCGAGACGGTCGACACGATGGCGGCAAAGCCCAGGGCCAGACTGGTGTCGCGGATCTTGCTGGAAAACGACTTGGTCATTTGAAGCTCCCCATTGGCACCGTCGGAACGGCGCCGGTTGTTGATGGGAACTACGATGCTCCGGCCAAACCGTTTCCACTGTGATGATGGTCACGGGAGGCACAGCCTCTGTGACCTCAGTCACTTTGGCGCACTTCGCTGAAATTCCTACGCGACCGGCGTCGCGTTGGTGTCACGTTAACTGTTCCTTCGCATTAATGGCTCGTCGCGCGGGAAATTCCGCCGGTTTGGTTGCGTAATTGGAAAGAATAGCGATGCGTAATGCGTTGGGCCTGATGCTGGCCAGTGTAGTTGCGGCGGTCGTGATCGCCGCCGGCGGTTGGTTTTATTATTCCGCGCGCGCCGATCAGGGCGCCCCCAAGACAGTTGCCGCCCGTGCCGCCGATCCATTGCCGGCACCGGCGAAGCTCGCCGCCAAGGATGACGTCGAGACCACCGCGGCGATCGCGGCCAAGCCGGCGGCAGCTGCCGCGGCGCCCGCCCCGGCCATGCCGGTGCAGCAGAAACAGGCCTGCGCCAATCCGAACGCGCTGGGCGTTGCCCGCGTGGTCGAGATCGACACCACAGGCGGTCCCGGCTTCGGCTTCGAGCACTTCAAGCAGTTCGACTTTCTCACCGAGAAGGAGGTCGTGCTGACCTTCGACGATGGTCCGTGGCCGGTCAATACGCCCGCCGTACTCAAGGCGCTCGCGGATGAATGCACCAAGGGCCTGTTTTTCTCGGTCGGCAAGCACGCAACCTATCATCCGGAGATCCTGCGCCAGGTGCTGGCCCAGGGCCACACGGTCGGCACGCACACCTGGTCGCATGTCAACCTCAACAGCAAGAAGATGACGGAGCAGCAGGTCAAGGACGAGGTCGAGAAGGGCTTCAGCGCCGTGAGATTCGCGCTCGGCACCAATCCGGCGCCGTTCTTCCGCTTCCCGCAGCTTCAGCACAATCCCGCGATGGTGACCTATTTCGGCACCCGCAACGTCGCGATGTTCTCGACCGACATCGACTCCTTCGACTTCAGGAAGGGCGCCACGCCGGAGAAGATCGTCGAGACCGTGATGACCAGGCTGGACAAGCTCGGCAAGGGCATCATCCTGATGCACGATTTCCAGAAGCACACCGGCGAAGCCATGCCGGCGCTGCTCGCGCGGCTCAAGGCCGGCGGCTACAAGATCGTGCAAATGAAGGCCAAGACGACCATTCAGACGCTGCCGGAATATGACGAGGCATTGCTGAAGGACTTGAAGGTGCCGACCTCGAGCGCCCGTCCGATCGCAAGTGTGGTGCAGACGGTTTCGCAGTAAGCGCGATCACCGCTTCAATATGCGCATGGCCGGGCCCTTCCCCCGGCCATTTGCTTTGGGCAAGCGGCTGTTACCAGTAGATGCCGTGGCGGTGCAGCTCGCCGATGATGCGACGTTCGGTCCAGCTGCGCTTGTGCTTCGGCTTGTCCGCCGTTGCCGTGGTCTTGCTGGCGGGCTTGATCGTCGTGACCTGCGCGGAGCTCGTCGTGGGCGTCGTCACGGCCGGAGCGGTCGGCGCAGCCGGCGCAGAAAGCGACACTGCCGGCGGACGATCGGAATATTTCGGAGCCTCATTGGCTGGCACGACGTCGCTCACCTGCGTCGGAGCGGCCGTCGCCGAAGTGGTCGTGATTTGCGGCGCGGAGGTCTGCTCGCCTGCCGCGGCCAGTGACAGGCTGCGGGATCCGCCTGCCTGGGCAGACGCAGAGGCCAGGAGCATGGCGGCAACCAGAATGATCTTGCGCATGTGAAATCTCCCCGTGTTGGCGTAACCGGGACGTTACGGGAAGCCCGCCTGAGGTTACGTGATCACGATCACTCAGGCTGCGCCCTTCGCGCGCGCAGTGAACGTGCGGGCCGAGCTATAATGGCCGTGCCAAGAAATGCGTGGAGTGAGTGACCCTGCAACCCTCGACAGCCCGTTCGGCACGAGGTTGTCACCCATGTCTCAGGTACGACCTGTTACCTATGTCTCCGGGCTGGACAGCTAAGTGGTGGTGCCGCAAGAGGGATTCGAACCCCCGACCCCGTCATTACGAATGACGTGCTCTACCGACTGAGCTATTGCGGCGAACCCTGCCGGAGCCAGGACAATGCCGGCCCCGATACGCGCGCCCCTGATATCGGGCATGGCCCGAATTGGCAAGGACAAGCGGCGTTCGAAATGGGCCTCACGCGCCCCAGCGAGACCAGAATCCGCGCCACCCGCCGGCCTGGGCCTTTGGCGTGCCGATTTGTTCCGTAAATTCGTCGCTCGGTCCCTCGTCGTCGACCCCGGGATCATCCGGCGCGCGGACGATCGGGATCACGGCAGGGATGGGGGCCGGTCCGGGTTTGCTAATGTCGGCGCGGCTCCGGAATACCGGCGTTGCCGCCGGCGGCGATGATTCGGCAGGCGCGGGAGCCGGATCAACCGGCTCGGAAGCCACGATCGTTGGTTCTTCCTTGGCAGCCTCCTTGGGAGCTTCCATGGGAGCTTCCTCGGAACCTTCCTTGGAACCTTCCTTGGCCTGAGGAGGGGAATTGTCCTGGGCAGCCGGCGCTGGCGCCGTCTCCACCGGTTCCACCGGCGCTTTGCTGGCCGCCGTCACTCGCTTCGGCGGCGGTGCCGCCAGCATGGCCTCCTCGAAGGCCGAGGATTCGATCGTGGTGCCCTTGTCGGAAGGCAGGCTCGCGACCGGCGTCTGCCACTGGAAGGCGTCGAGACGGCCGGTGACCGGAGAGACCGGACGCCAGCGGTCGCTGACATAGCCGTCCGCAGTCCAGGCCGGATCGAGGCGGGCCCGCACCGCACGCAAGGTCCAGGCGCGCGCACGGCCGCCATCGCCGTGCTCGGTACGCTCGATCTCGGCCATCAGCAGCGCAACGCGCTGGGTCGGATCGTCGAGGTACGGTGCGAGCACCTCGCGCGCGCGGGCGAACTCGGAGGCATCGATCGCAGCGCGCGCGATCGCGAGCTGGCCCTCGACATGGCCGGGCTTGTCGGCAGGCGTCTTGGCCGCGAGCGTCTCGACCCGCTGCAAGCGCTGCCGGGCGGAATCGCCGAGCTTCACATGGGCATAGGCATCCGCAAGATCGGGATGCGGATTGGCGAGCCAGGCGGCCTCGAGCAGCTTCATGGCGCGGCGCACCTGATGCGCTTCGCTCTCGAATTTTGCGGCGAGCACCGCGGCCGGCACCAGGGTCGGCGCGAGCTTGATCGCCTCCATCACGCTCTCGCGCGCGACGTCGCGGTCCATGGTTTCCAATTCCAGCGCGCGCGCGGTGAGCAGGACGCCGCGCTGCCGGCGATAGGTCCCCTTGTCGATCAGACCCGCGGACAGATTCGAATCGAGGATCGCGAGCGCGCCGCCCCAGTCGCCGCGCGCGCAGCGGAAGCCAAGCACGGCATGGGAGGCCCAGGTCGAGGATGGCGACAGCTTGATCGCTTCCTCCGCGATCGTCACGGCGCCGAGCGCATCGTCGGCGCGCTGCGCCTCGATGAAGAGGCCGCGCAGGCCGAGCAGCCGCGTGTCCTCACGCTCGGTCATGGCGCGGAAGACGCGCTGCGCTTCGTCGCGATTGCCTTCGAGCTGCGCCGACTGCGCGTGCAAGAGCAGCGCGAGCGGATCATTCGGCGCATGCCGTCGGGCCGCTGCCGCATGTCGACGGGCAAGCGCGGTGTCGCCATGACCGATCGCGAGCAGGCCGTGAGTGATCGCGTGGCGACCGCGGGCATGGCGCTTCTCATGACGACGGCGGCGCAGACGCCCCGGCATGCGCCAGATCATGGTCAAGACGCTCCAGACCAGCACGATCGCGGCTGCGAAGATGCCAAGCCCGAGCACGAACCCGGGAAAGGTCGTCGTGGCACGGAGACCGCCCCAGGTCAGGACCAGATCGCCGGGCTGATCGGCAACCCAGGCTCCGCCGGCCGCCGCCAATGCGATCAGAATGAGAAAGAGGACGATGCGAAGCATGGCGATCCCTATAAGCGCCGATCGTTGCGCGAATCTTTATTGAGCAGGCTTGGCTGGATCAGATTTGGCGAGATCCGCCATGGCATCGTCGGCGAATTTGCGGGAGGCGGCGAGCGCGGCGTCGCGAGCATCGGCCTTGTCGAGCCAGGCTTGCGCGGCGGTGCGATCAGTTTCCGGAAGCGACTTCAGCTCGCGACGTGCCTCCGCCACATCGTTGCGCAGCGCCGCCGAGGTGATGCGCGCCACGATGGCACCGCGGTCATTGCCGATCCCGTCGGTGCGTTCGATGCGGACGAGCTTCGACGCGCCCGCCTGGAGACGCTCGACGATACCGGTGCCGCCGGTCTGGGTTTCCGCCGGCGGCGACAGTTTCGGCACGATATTGAGAAGCTCGCGGCTCAGCGCGACCGGCGTCGGGATGCCGGACGATGCAAAGGCGTCGAGCGGCTTCAGCATATCCGGCTTTGCCGTCAGCGACCGCGCCGCGGCCAGTTGCTGTTGATAGGGATCGCCATGGCGAACGGCTACGTCGAGCAGGGCCGCCGCCACCACATGGCGCAGCGGCTTGTCGTCCATCGTTTTGGCCTCGGCGATCTTCTCGCCTTGCTGCGCGAGCTCGGCTCGTTCGGTCCTGCTGGCGCGCTCGAGCTGCGCAATGCGGTCGTTGAGCGTGGCAAGATCGGGCGCGGCAGCATCTGGAGCGGATTTCACGTCGTTCAGTGCGCTCGCAGTCTTGTCGGATTGTTCGCGCAGATTGGCGATGTCGCTGCGCAGACTGCTGACGGACTTCTCCAGCGCGTCGATCCGCGCCGCCATCGCTGGATCGGCGACGGGCTTGCCGGCCTTGGCTTCGACTGCGCTCACCCGCCCGCTGAGCGCATCGACCGTCGCGCTCGTGACTTGCGGTGCGGCAGGCGGCGCCTGCACCGCGGGCCAGCCCAGCATCCAACCGACCGCAATCACGACTGCGGCTGCGACAGCGCCGGAGAGCGGGGCAACGACCCAGGGCGAAATCGGCTGCGATACAGGCGCGGATGCCACAGCGGCCGGCGCCTCGTCACGTTCCGGCTCAGCGTCGGCAAGTTCGGACTTGGCCGGCTCGGATTGTGCCGGCTCGGTCTCGGCGTGCTCCGGCGTCGGCTGAGCCTCGGGCTCGCCCGCCGCCTGCTGCGGCTGGGTCGAGACTTCGCTCGCCTCGAGGTCGATGGTGGGAGGGGCGCGCTTGGCACGACCGCTGTCGGGGGCCAATCCTGCGTCTTCAGGCTTGTCGTCGACCATCGTGACGGTTCCTCACATCCATACCTTGCACAGATCCTTCGGATCCGATTGCGTCGGATTCGGCTCGACCTCTTACGCCAAACGGGTGCGCAAAGCACGCTCCAAGGTGTCGAATAAGGCATTTTCGTCCGGCGTCGCCGCAACCAGAACCTGCGACGCGCCGGCCTCTCGCAGCACGCCGGCAACCGTCTCGGACAGGCAGCATTGCGGTATAGCCAGCGCCGAGATTTCGACACCTTCGTCCCGCGCCGCCTCCAGGAACGCCCGCGCGCTGCGCCGGGAATAGTGCAGCACCGCCTCGATCCCATGGCTGGCAAAGCCCTCGCAAACTTCTCGCGGCAGCAACTTGACCGGAGCCATGCGATAAGTGGTCTGCGTGACCACATTGAATCCTTCGGCGCTGAGCTCGGCGCCGAGATCACGCGACAGATCCGCACCCGCCAGATAAAGCAGCGTGCTCCTTTTCTTCAGCACCTTGTCACGTGCACTCTGCACCACCTTGTCACGCAAGGCCGCGGCGTCGCCACCGGCGACGATCACCTCGGCAAAGCCGGCGTCGCGCGCCGCAATAGCCGTGTGCTCGCCGACCGCAAACAGCGGCAAGTGCAACAGACCAAGACCCGGCAATTGCGGCGCGACGGCACGGATCGCATTGGCCGATGTAACGATGATGCCGTCATAGCTCGTCTCACTCTCGTCATGAAAGGCGACCGGCTCGAACTTGAGCACCGGCGCAAGCAGCACCACATGCCCTCGCGCGCGCAAACTCGCCGCCGACGCCTCATTGTCGGGATGTGGTCGTGTGACGAGAATGGACATCGCTTGGTGTTCCCGAACCATTTGACGGTGGCCATTTGCGAGGGCGGCCGCGCGTGACGATTGCGCAAGCCGTGCCCGGAATGCTACCGGACGTACCAGAACTCTGCTTTACGGATGAGCGCAAGGGCGCAAGTTGGATAACAATTCGCCAATGCTGGTATTGGGCATCGAAACCACGTGCGACGAAACCGCCGCGGCCGTGGTCGAGCGCGCGCCTGACGGTGGCGGGACGATCCTGTCCAACATCGTACGGTCGCAGGTCGAGGAGCACGCCCGCTTCGGCGGCGTGGTACCGGAGATCGCTGCCCGCGCCCATGTCGATCTGCTCGATGACATCATCGACCGCGCCATGAGTGAGGCCGGCGTCGGCTTCGCCCAGCTGGGCGGTGTCGCGGCGGCCGCGGGCCCGGGGCTGATCGGCGGCGTCATCGTTGGGCTCACCACCGCCAAGGCGATCGCGATGGTGCACGGCACCCCGCTCGTCGCGGTGAACCACCTGGAGGCGCACGCGCTGACGCCACGTCTCACCGACGGAATCGAATTCCCCTATTGCCTATTCCTCGCCTCGGGCGGACATACCCAGATCGTTGCGGTCACCGGCGTCGGCCAGTATGTGCGGCTCGGCACCACGGTCGACGACGCCATTGGCGAGGCCTTTGACAAGGTCGCGAAGATGCTGGGCCTGCCTTATCCCGGCGGTCCGCAGGTCGAGCGCGCGGCGGCAAGCGGCGATGCGATGCGCTTCGCCTTTCCACGCCCGATGCAAGGGCGCCCCGACGCCAATTTCTCCCTATCCGGTTTGAAGACGGCGGTCCGCAACGAAGCGAGCCGCATCGCCGAGCTCACGCCGCAGGACATCAGCGATCTCTGCGCGAGTTTTCAAGCCGCCGCGCTGGAGTCGACGGCCGACCGCTTGAGCGTCGGTCTAAGACTTTTCCGCGAGCGGTTCGGCGCGCCGCGCGCGCTCGTGGCCGCCGGCGGTGTGGCCGCCAATCAGGCGATCCGCGAGGCCCTGAACGACGTCGCGCAGCAGGCCGGGACCCAGCTGATCATGCCGCCGCCCGAGCTCTGCACCGACAATGGCGCGATGATCGCCTGGGCCGGCGCCGAACGCCTTGCGCTCGGCATGACCGATACGATGGACGCGCAGCCCCGCGCACGCTGGCTGCTCGATGCCAACGCGACGGCACCGGCGGGCTACGGCAACACGCGAGCGGGATTCTAGTGATGACCGCGTTCGATTCCGTCGCCGTGGTCGGGGCAGGTGCCTGGGGCACGGCTCTCGCAACCGTGGCGGCGCGGGCAGGACGGAACGTGACGCTGTGGGCGCGCAATGCCGAACATGCGACGCGGATTGCCTCGACGCGCGACAATCCGCGGCTGCCCGGCGTGCGGATCGCTCCGGAAATCGTCGTGACGAGCGATCTGGCGCTCGCCGCGCGCGCCGACATGCTGCTGATCGCAACGCCCGCGCAGCATCTGCGCGGCGCGGTCAACCTGCTGGCCTCGCACATTGCAAGGCCGGTACCCGTCGTCGCCTGCGCCAAGGGCATCGAGCACGGCACCCACAAATTCATGACCGACGTGATCACCGAAGCTGCACCGGGCGCGCAGCCGGCGATCCTGTCAGGCCCGAGCTTCGCCGACGATGTCGCGCGCGGCCTGCCGACCGCGGTAACGCTGGCGGCGAAACAAGAAGCGCTGGCTACCCGCCTAGTGCAGGCGCTGGGCTCGCCGAGATTCCGGCCCTATCATTCCACCGACATCCGTGGCGTCGAGATCGGCGGCGCGGCCAAGAACGTGCTCGCGATCGCGGTCGGCATTGCGGTCGGACGCAAACTTGGCGCCTCGGCCCAGGCCGCGCTCACGACCCGCGGCTTTGCCGAGCTGACACGCCTTGGTCGCGCGCTTGGTGCGCGCAGCGAGACACTCACGGGCTTGTCCGGCCTCGGTGATCTCATTCTGACCTGTTCGAGCCCGCAATCACGCAATTTCGCGCTTGGCCTCGCACTGGGCCGCGGTGAGAACCCGCCCGCAGGCAAGCTTGCCGAGGGCGAGTCCACCGCGCCGGTTCTGATCGAGCTTGCGGCTTCGCAACACATTGAGATGCCGGTATCGGAAGCGGTCGCTTCGATCCTGAGCGGCCGGAGCACGATCGATGCCGCTATCTCGGGACTGTTGACGCGCCCCTTCAAGGCAGAGGAATGAACATGGCTTATTGGCTGGTGAAATCCGAACCGTCGGTGTGGTCCTGGGACCAGCAGGTGGCGAAGGGCGCCAAGGGCGAGGCCTGGACCGGCGTGCGCAACTTCACCGCGCGCCAGAACCTGGTCGCCATGAAGAGGGGCGACAAGGCGTTCTTCTATCATTCCAACGAGGGCAAGGAGATCGTCGGCATCGCGGAGGTCATCAAGGAAGCCTATCCGGATCCGACCGACAAGACCGGCAAGTTCGTCTGCGTCGACATCAAGGCCGACAAGCCCCTGAAGACACCGGTGACGATGGCCGCGATCAAGGCCGAGAAGAAGCTCGCCGACATGGCGCTTGTGAAATATTCGCGCCTGTCGGTGCAGCCGGTGACGGCGGAGGAGTGGAAGCTCGTCTGCAAGATGGGTGGGATGTCGTCGTAGGTACGTAGCCCGAATGAGCGAAACTCGGCCCTACGTCTGCGGCAACGCAAACACCTCGCACGGTGCGGCGATCCCACGCAGCGAATGCGATCCGAGCGCGATCAGAGGCATGTCCGTCTCTGCAGCGAGCGCGCCCGACACGAGCACGGTCCGCCCCAACGGCTTGCACAACCCTTCGAGCCGGCTGGCGAGATTGACGGCGGAGCCGATCGCCGTGAAATCGAGCCGGTTGGCAGCGCCGATATTGCCCCAGAGCATCTCGCCGAGATGGAGGGCGGCACCGAACGCGAGCGGCGGCAAGCCGTTGCCGCGGCGCTCCTCGTTGAGATAGGCCATCCCGGCTTCGGCCGCGCTTGCGGCGCGCAGAGCGGCCTCGCAGGCACGGCGCGGTGACGCTTCGATCACCGGAAAGATCGCCAGCACGCCGTCGCCGATGAATTTCAGCACCTCGCCGCCGAAGGCGTGAACGGCGCCGGCGATGCGGTCGAACCAGGCATCGAGCGCTGCGATGACATCGCCCGGCGGACTTGTCTCCGACAAACCGGTGAAGTTGCGCAAGTCGGCATAGAGCAACGCGGCCTGAATGGTCTCGCCAAGATCGCGCCGCAGCGGCGCCGCCAGCACCCGCTCCGCACTGCGCTTGCCGAGATAGGCGTCGAGTGTCGCCCGCAACGTGGCACGCGCGGCGAGCACGGCGAGCGGCGTCGCGGCAAAACGTGCAGCCTGGCGCAATCGCTCGATCTCGCCCGAGGTGAACGGACCCGGCCCGATCCACCCAAGCAAAGGCCCATCGGCCCGTCCGACGATATCTTCGTGCACCTCACCGCCCGCGATATCGCGCAGCCAGCCGCGGCCGGCATCGTTCGGCGGGTCCGGTGCCAGCCCGCCCGGCGCAAAGCCGAGCGCTTCGATCACCCGGCCAGTGTCGGCGCGCCACAACCAGGTCCGCTTCGCGATCAGCGGGTCAGGCACTTCCAGCGTCAGCGCCCCCGCCGCAAGCGGCACGCCATCAGCAACCAAATGGGCGCCGAGTTCCGCAAGCAGGCGGTCCGCCCCAAGACTATCTGCGGCGGCATCGACAAGCCAGGCGAGGGTCGGGGAGAGATGCATGGCTCAATCATGACGAAAGCGCGCCGTCTTTGTCACGGGCAATCCTTGACGGGCCGCTCCGGCCCCGCCATGTCCGAGTGTCAGCCCAGGGATGATCGCCAATGACCGAACCGTTCATAGTGCGACGCGAGACCCAGATCGCCGCCCCGCGCGCGACTGTTTTCGCCTATCTGACCGACCCCGAGAAGATTTTGAGCTGGATGGGTTCCGACGCGACCACGGAGCCCCGTCCCGGCGGGCTCTATCTGCTTAAAGGCGTCGGCCCGCGCGGCGGCGTCGCCCGCGGCGCTTTCCGCGAGGTCGTGCCGGTGCATCGTCTCGCCTACACGTTCGGCTGGGAGGGCGGCCAGGAAGTGCCGCCCGGCTCGAGCCTGATCGAGATCGACCTGATTGAGCAAGACGGCGGCACGTTGCTGCGGATGACCCACAGCGGCCTGCCGACCGCAGAACAGGCCGCCGCACATGCGACGGGGTGGGCACATTATCTGGAACGGCTCACCACGGCAGCTGCCGGTGGCGATCCCGGTCAGGACCGCGGCGTTTCGAACAAAGCGTAGCCGACAGGCGGATCAGACCGCCGCGGTCGCCACCACTTGCGCCAGAAGCTGCTCGCGCCTCGCCTGCGAGCGCTGGCCCTTCATGGTCGCGGCAAAGCGTTCGAGGATGCCGTCCTCGAAGGCGGTGACGATGGTGTCGTGGACGTAGCTCTTGCGGCAGATCGCCGGCGTGTTGGAGAGCTGGTCGGCAGCGGCGCGGATTGCGTCAAGCACCTGCTTCTTGCGGCCACGCTGGCTGGTCGCCGGCGTGATCCGCGACAGCGATTCCACGACCACGGCGGACGCCATCAGCGTGCGAAAATCCTTCAGCGAGATCTTGATGCCGGCGATCTCGCGCAGAAACGCGTTCACCTGCGTGGTATTGACCGCGCGCACGATGCCGTAGGCGTCGCGATACTGGAACATGCGCTTGCCCGGAACGCGCTGCAAAATGCCGATGGCGCGGACTAGCTTGGCTGCGTCGCACTCCTTCCGCACCGCCTTGCCGCCCTTCGCCTTGAAAGTCATCACAAAGCAATCGTCTTCCAGCGTGACGTTGGACTTGAGCAGCGTGGTGGCGCCGCGAGTGCCGTTGAGACGGGCGTAGGATTCGTTGCCGGGACGGATCGCGGTGCGGGCGATCAGTTCGATGACGGCCGAGAGCGCGAACTCGCGCGTCGGCTCGTCCCCTGACAGGAACGCCGAGACCTTGCGCCGGATTTTGGGCAGCGCGCCGACGAGCTTCTCGAGGCGATGCGCCTTGCGGTGCTCGCGGACCTTCTCCCAATCGGCGTGATAGCGATATTGCAGCCGGCCCGCGGCATCGCGTCCCACGGCCTGGAGATGCGAGCTCGGATCGGCGGAGTAGCGCACCTCGCGGTAGGCCGGCGGCACTGCCATGGCGTGCAGCCGGCGGATGGTGCGGGCGTCGCGGATATGAGCCCCGTTCGGGCGGACGAAGGAGTAGCCCTTGCCGCGCTTGATGCGCCGGATGGTCAGCTCGTTTTGATCGCCGAGCCGCAGGCCGAGTTCCCTTGCGAGCGCCTCGACGGTCGCCGCCGGCCTGGTGTCGAAGGTCTTTTTGGGGCTGGAACGCCTGAAACCAGCCGGTTTCGGCCATTGTCCAAGGGCTTTGGCGAGGGCAATGGCCGCAGGATCGGCTGAAGCGGGCCGCATCGTCCCGAGATTCTGCTGATCCATCATAGTGTTAAGCCTTGGCCCTGTTTCTTACCGTTCAATGCCGCTGTTCTGATTTTTGTTCCTGCGGTCGCTTTGGACCCGGGTTGGCCATTTAGGGTGTTCCGAACCGTATTGCCAGTCCTGAATCAGTGATAGGCGGTTGCCGGATACCTCCAGTCGGCGCATGCGGGTCTGCACCCCGCTATTTCGGAGATCTGGGTAAAGAGCCGAAAGGCGCCTCTTGGCCTGTTTCAGGTTTGCGCCATGCCGCCCTGCGGACCTTGATCCCGCCCGCCGAAGGTCCAGCTTGTGCTCCTTGTCGGGTCCGGTTAGCCCGACGCATAATCGTTCAGCGATCAAGTCGGCTTGCCAATCGCACGCGTTCGGCTTGCCGTATGTGGAGGGAAACATGTCCGAGAAGATCTACGACGTACCCGCAGAGTGGGCGAAGCGGGCCTGGGTCGATCAGGCCAAGTACAAGGACATGTATGCGCGCTCGATCTCGGACCCGAACGGTTTTTGGGTGGAGCAGGCCAAGCGCATCGACTGGATGAAGGCGCCGACGAAAATCGAGAACGTCTCGTTCGCGCCCGGCAACATATCGATCAAATGGTTCGAGGACGGCGTCCTCAACGTTGCCCAAAATTGCATCGACCGGCATCTGCACAAGCGCGCCAACCAGACCGCGATCATCTGGGAAGGCGACGACCCCTCGCAATCCCGGCACATCACCTACAAGGAGCTGCACGACGAGGTCTGCCGGATGGCCAACATCCTGCGCACCCGCAACGTTGGGAAGGGCGACCGCGTCACCATCTACCTGCCGATGATCCCGGAAGCGGCCTATGCGATGCTGGCCTGCGCGCGAATCGGCGCGATCCACTCCGTGGTGTTCGCCGGCTTCTCGCCCGACAGCCTCGCCCAGCGCATCAATGACTGCCAATCCAAGGTGATCATCACCGCGGACGAAGGCCTGCGCGGCGGCAAGAAGGTGCCGCTGAAGGCCAATGTCGACGCGGCGCTCGCCAAAACCGACGGCGTCGACTGGGTCGTCGTGGTCAAGCGCACCGGCGGCAAGGTCGACATGAACCCGACGCGCGACCTCTGGTACCACGAGGCGGCGGCGATGGTGACGACGGAATGCCCGGTCGAGCACATGCATGCCGAGGATCCTCTGTTCATCCTCTATACCTCGGGCTCGACTGGCCAGCCCAAGGGCGTGCTGCACACCTCGGGCGGCTATCTCGTGTTCGCCTCGATGACGCATCAATACGTCTTCGACTATCACGACGGCGACATCTACTGGTGCACCGCCGACGTCGGCTGGGTCACCGGCCACAGCTACATCCTCTACGGGCCGCTCGCCAACGGCGCGACCACGCTGATGTTCGAAGGCGTGCCGAACTATCCCGACAATTCCAGGTTTTGGAACGTCATCGACAAGCACAAGGTCAACATCTTCTACACCGCGCCGACCGCGATCCGCGCGCTGATGCAGTCCGGCGACGAGCCGGTGAAGAAGACCTCGCGCGCCTCGCTTCGTCTGCTCGGTTCGGTCGGCGAGCCGATCAATCCGGAAGCATGGGAGTGGTATTACCGCGTCGTCGGCGACGACCGCTGCCCGATCGTCGACACCTGGTGGCAGACCGAGACCGGCGGCATCCTGATCACGCCGCTGCCGGGCGCAACAAAACTCAAGCCGGGCTCGGCGACGCAACCGTTCTTCGGCGTTGTGCCGGAAATCGTCGATGCCGACGGCAAGGTGCTCGAGGGCGAGGCCACCGGCAATCTGTGCCTGACGCGATCGTGGCCGGGCCAGATGCGCACAGTCTATGGCGACCATGCCCGCTTCGAGCAGACCTATTTTTCGACCTACAAGGGCAAATACTTCACCGGCGACGGCTGCCGGCGTGACGCCGACGGCTATTACTGGATCACCGGCCGCGTCGACGACGTAATCAACGTCTCCGGCCATCGCATGGGCACCGCGGAAGTCGAGAGTGCGCTGGTCGCGCACGAGAAGGTGTCGGAGGCGGCCGTGGTCGGGTTCCCGCACGACATCAAGGGCCAGGGCATCTACGCCTATGTCACGCTGATGGCCGGCGTCGAGCCGACCGACGATCTGCGCAAGGAGCTCGTGACCTGGGTGCGCAAGGAGATCGGCCCGATCGCCTCGCCCGACCAGATCCAGTTCGCCCCGAGCCTGCCCAAAACCCGCTCCGGCAAGATCATGCGCCGCATCCTGCGGAAGATCGCCGAGGACGAGCCGGGCAGCTTAGGGGACACCTCGACGCTGGCCGATCCCGCCGTGGTCGACGACCTCGTCAGAAACAGGCAGAACCGGAAGCAGGCATAGGCTCAACCCATCGTCATTCCGGGGCGGTCCGCAGGACCGAACCCGGAATCTCGAGATTCCGGGTCACGCTGTCGCGCGCCCGGAATGACGCGGCTCACATCCTCACGCACTCGTCAGGGTGCGCGGCACAGGTTCGCATCTTTCCCGCCGAGTGTTGTTTTCAGGTCATTTACTTTATTTCGAACATTTCCTTTGTTCCCCCCGCTGGCTGGCCTTTGGCGACCGTGCGTGGAAACCATCCGGTTAACAAGCGCGGTTAGGAATGTCTGGGCAAGCCGCAATTGCCGGGTTTGCGTGGTTTGGACGATCCTTTCGGGGCAAGGGGAAAATGATAACGATGAGGATTGCGGTGGCGCTGGCCGCCACCATGGGGTTCGGGGTCTTGATGCTGACGGCGGCCGAGGCGCGGCCGGAAATGGTCGGGACGAACCCGGCCGATTATTCGCCGGGCACGATCGTGGTCAAGACCAGCGAGCGGCGGCTCTACCTCATTCTCGATAACGGCCATGCCGTGCGCTATCCGGTTGGCGTCGGCAAGGCCGGCAAGCAATGGGCCGGCACGACCAAGATCGACGGCAAGTATCTCAATCCGGCCTGGGCACCGCCTGCCGAGGTGAAGCGCGACAAGCCGAGCATTCCCGACGTCATCCCGGGCGGCTCGCCGCGCAATCCGATGGGCGTTGCGGCGATGACGCTGTCCGGCGGCGAATATGCGATCCACGGCACCAACGTGCCGGGCTCGATCGGCGGCTTCGTCTCCTATGGCTGTATCCGCATGCTCAACGACGACATCACCGATCTCTACGGCCGCGTCCCCGTGGGCACGACGGTGGTCGTCACGCACTGATCGAAGAGTTCGGAAGAGGATTGCCAAAGCCGCGTCTTGCGACGCGGCTTTTTGCTACCAGAAGCGCCAGCCCCGCGCGCACCAGCCGTCGCGATGGCCGCCATTGTAACTGCGCACGTAACCGCCCGCGAGCAGCGTCGCCGCAACGTTGGCAGTCCGCCGGGTCGCGACATCAGCGAGAATGCGTCCGTATTTGTCGGGTCCGAGATTGGAAATCGTTACGTCCCCCTGGCCGAGCAGATTGCGCAGCGCATCGGTGGCGGCTTCGGCCTTGTTCAGCTCATCCTGGCAAGATGCCTTCAGTTCCGGCGCATCGATGCCGCGCAGGCGAACCCGCACAACGAGATGGCCGCCGCTGCGCTGATGCACGCGCGCCAGGAACGTGTCGCCGTCGACAGTGCGGATCACCTCGACCGGCTGGCGAGCGCCAGCATCTCCCGCCTGCTGGAGGACGACTTCGGTCGCCTGGCCGTCGGCTCCATGCGGGACGGGCCAGTTCGTGCCGTGCCGGAAGGCAAGCACGACAGCCGTCACGACGCCGACCACGAACATCCAGGGCAACAGTCCGGAGAATCGGCGATGGAACGGAGAGCCGCCGAACTGCGGCCGATAGGCACTGGGGCGATTGGGGAGGCGCATCCAGCCAAGCTAGGGCTGAGTCGGGGAAACCGACAAGTGCGACGCTCCAGATGCGACAATTCCGATCGACACACGAGCCTGCAGGAAAGTTCCACTTTTCATGGATTGTCGACTCGATGGGCGAGGCAAACGAATTCGCGGTGCGGCAGGAGCGGGATCGTGCGCTAACGTCGCACTCGTCGGCGGCGCATTCGTCTTCTCTGTGCTGAACATCGCCCGCCCGATCGTCGCACCGCGAGGTGCTGTTACAGCTCGCGGTGCCAAGAAGACAATCGAGATTCCCTGTTTCGGTCGTGGTGACGAGGTCGGCGTGCGGCCAAAACATTCAAGGAAGCCTGATCCGCATCGAGCAGATGGAATCCGAGCAGAGACTAAGCAAGCCGCGCGGGCAAGTTCATCGAGATCATGTCGCCTGTCGCTCACCGAGCGCGAGCATCGCGATCTGTGATGGCCACGGCGGACACCCCGCTGGACCAGCAAGGGCTCAAAAGTCGGAGGCGATGCCCTTGCTCTCCCAATCGCCATAGCGGGTGGGCTCTGGTCCCTTCGGTCCCTGAAGCTCCTTCGGCCGCGCTTTGGCTTCGGCTGCCGCGGCCTGCCGCCGCGCTTCGGCTTCAGCCAGCGCGCGCTGGGCAGCGGGCGGCAGCGGCTTGCGATCGGGAACGGAAGGCTGGTCACTCATCGTGCGGCTTTTCTAGCGCAGGACGGCCCGCAGCGCGACGTCCAATAACGCATCCCTGAAATGGGGCCCAAGGGCTGAAAAAGCCGGAAGCGATTCTTACATTTGGCATATTCGCGTGCCACAAATGAGCCGGTTAAGGCATGCGCCCATCGCGGCGGAACTGCCGCTCGCTCAGAACCTTGCTTCCGCATGCCATCTCAACGTTTCGCCCCTCCGTCCGAAGTGCCAGGTCTTGCGGCACGGCGGATTGCCGCCGACATCGTCGACGGCGTGCTGCACAAGCACCGCACGCTCGACGACCAACTCGACGGAAGCGGCGCTCATCCCGGACTGAAGTCGCTGGCCGACCGTGACCGCGCGCTGATGCGCCGCCTGGTCGCCACCGTGCTGCGCCGGCTCGGCACGCTTGGCCACGTGCTGTCCCGCCTGCTCGACAAGGGCATTCCCTCCGACGCGCCGCGTGCGCAGAGCGCGCTCCTGATCGGCGCGGCGCAGATCCTCTGGATGGACGTGCCCGACCACGCCGCCGTCGATCTCTCCGTTCGCCTCGTGCAATCCGACCGGCGCGCCGCGCGTTATGCCGGGCTCGTCAATGCCGTGCTGCGCCGCTGCGCGCGCGAAGGCAAGGCCCTGGTCGAGGAGGTTGCCACGCAATCCCTGGACCTGCCGCCATGGCTGCTCGCGCGCTGGAGCGCGCATTATGGCGATGCGACCGCAAGAGACATGGCGCTCGCGCTCGGCCACGAGCCGTCGCTCGATTTGACGGTGAAGTCGGATGCCGCACAATGGGCAAGCCGCCTGCATGGCGAGACGCTGCCGACCGGCACCGTGCGGATGCTGCTGCATGGCGCGGTGACCATGCTGCCGGGCTTTGCCGAGGGACAATGGTGGGTGCAGGACGCCGCGGCCGCGCTACCCGCTCGACTGTTCGGTGACATCAACGGCAAGTCCATCGCCGATCTCTGCGCCGCCCCGGGCGGCAAGACCGCGCAGCTGGCACATGCCGGCGCGCATGTCACGGCCATCGACCGCTCGCCCGCCCGGGTAGCGCGGCTGCGCGAAAACCTGCGGCGATTGTCGCTCCAGGCCGAGACCGTCGTCGCTGACGCCGTGGAATGGGCCGGCCCTGCCGAAGCCTTCGACGGTATTTTGATCGATGCGCCCTGCACCTCGACCGGCACGATCCGCCGTCATCCCGACGTGGCATGGCTCCGGCAGCAATCTGACATCGCCGCCCTGACCGCGCTCCAGCAGCGGCTGCTGCGCAAATCGCTGTCGCTGCTCAAATCCGGGGGGACGTTGGTCTACTGCACCTGTTCGCTGGAACCCGAAGAGGGTGAGCAGGCCATCGCTGCGCTGCTGGCCGCAGAGCCCGCGCTTCGCCGCGCTCCGATCGAGGCGTCCGAGGTCGCAGGTCTCGACGAAATCCTCAGCGCGGAAGGCGATCTGCGCACCCTGCCCAGTCATCTTCCAAACGCCGATCCCAAGCTCGGCGGGCTCGACGGATTCTACGCGGCTCGGCTCGTTAAATCCTGATTTTGCACTGGATTTTGCACCCCCGACGCTAATTCGTACCCTTTCAAGGTGGTGTCAGCCGTGCGATTTTGGGATTAATAAGGATTCGTCGGAATCCTTCTCTCCCCTTCAAGGCAAGGCGTGTCGGTCGCTCAACGCAGACGTATCTCGACGCTGGTGATGAACCGCTTCGCGCGGAACATGCTCGCGCGCGCGAGCGGCGGACCTGTGGCGGTGTCGCGGGTCTGGCCCAGCCGCACCGACCGGCTGATCATTGCCCCGCATGACCTCCGCACCGCGGATGCGACCCGCGCCGCCGAGATCTATGCCGGCCGCTTCGTCTTCGCCGGCAAGATCGTCAATTGCCACGGCCGCTCGATCTTCGATCTCGAACCGCCCTCGGAGGATTGGGAGGTCGCGCTGCTCGGCTTCGGTTGGCTGCGGCACTTACGCGCCGCCGACACCGCGCTGACGCGAGCGAATGCGCGCGCACTGGTCGAGGACTGGATCTCGAACCCCGCCAACAAGCGCCGTCCGGTCGCGCGGCGCCCCGACGTGCTGGCGCGTCGCGTGATCTCGCTGCTGTCACAGGCACCCTTGGTGCTCAACGACACCGACAACAAGTTTTACCGCCGTTACTTGCGCGCCCTCGCGCGCGAGATCCGCCTGCTGCGCTACGCCATGCTCGACATTCCCGACGGCGTGCCGAAGCTCCAGGTGCTGATCGCGCTGTGCTACGCGGCGCTATGCCTCGCCAACCAGGCGCGCCACATTCGCAGCGCCTCGAAAAAGCTCTCTGACGAATTGCAGCGGCAGATCCTGCCCGACGGCGGACACATCTCTCGTAACCCGGGCGCCCTGATCGATCTCCTGATCGACCTGTTGCCGCTTCGACAGACCTTCGCGGCCCGCAACATCGCGCCGCCCCCGGCGCTGCTCAACGCGATCGATCGCATGATGCCGATGCTGCGCTTCTTTCGCCATGGGGACGGCAATTTCGCGCTGTTCAACGGCATGAGTGCGACCCCGTCCGACCTGCTCGCGACGCTGCTCGCCTATGACGATACCCACGGCGCACCGATGGCGAACATGCCGCATACAGGGTTCCAGCGGCTCGACGCCGGCCAAACCACGCTGATCATCGATACCGGACCGCCGCCACCGGCGGGCGTCAGCCACGACGCCCATGCTGGCTGCCTGTCGTTCGAACTGTCCTCCGGCATCAGCCGCATCGTCACCAATTGCGGAATGCCGACCACGGGCCGCGACAATTGGCGGCCGTTCGCACGGGGCACCGCAGCGCATTCGACGCTGGCCTATCACGACACCTCATCCTGCCAGTTCGTCGAGATGTCGGCGATGAAGCGCCTCCTGCACGGTGCGCCCGTCACCAGCGGCCCGGTCGAGGTCGAGAGCTATCGCGAAATAGTCCAGAACGGCACGCTGCTTACAACTTCTCATGACGGCTATCTCGCTAAATTCGGCGCGATTCATCGCCGCGTGCTGATGATCGCCAATGACGGTGCGCGCATCGACGGCGAGGACACGCTGTCGCCGCCGCAAGGCGGACGCTTCAAGGGCGCTGATGCCGATTTCGCGCTGCGCTTCCATCTGCATCCGGCAGTGAAGGCGAGCCGGTTGTCGGATGCGCGCGGCGTCATGCTGGTGTTGCCGAACCGCGACGTCTGGACGTTTGAGGCGCTCGACGACAAGGTCGATCTCGAAGACAGTGTGTTCCTGGCCGGCAATGACGGGCCGCGCCGCACCGCGCAGATCGTGATCCGACAGGATGCGCGGCAGGCTCCCTCGATCCGCTGGAGTTTTGTGCGTTCCACCGCCTCGCCAGCGGTGACCAATGCGCGCCGCAATGCCCGTCGCGAGCCGGAACTTCCCTTGTAAACAGGCGCGATCCGGCGCTATCTAGCCGTTGAGAGCGACGCCGAAAGCTGCTATCGAGCGCTCGTTCGCGCGACTGGCGACCTTGGATGGAGCACCATCGGGAAGCGCGATACATATCCGCCGCGCGCCTGGGCATAGACACTCCCTGAACAGAGGATCTTGCTCATGACTGACCATCTCCGTCGCGTCACCCGCGCCCTGCTCTCCGTTTCCGACAAGACAGGCCTGATCGAGTTCGCAAAGGCGCTTGCCGCGCACGATGTCGAACTGGTCTCGACCGGCGGCACCGCCAAGGCGATCGCCGCAGCCGGCCTCAAGGTGAAGGACGTCTCCGAGCTGACCGGCTTCCCCGAGATGATGGACGGTCGCGTCAAGACGCTGCATCCGAAGGTGCATGGCGGCCTGCTCGCGATCCGCGACAACAAGGACCATGCCGACGCGATGAAGACCCACGGCATCGCCCCGATCGACCTCCTCGTCGTCAACCTCTATCCGTTTGAAGCGACCGTCGACAAAGGCGCCGGTTTCGAGGATTGCATCGAGAACATCGACATCGGCGGCCCCGCCATGATCCGCGCCGCCGCGAAGAACCATGACGACGTCGCCGTCCTGGTCGAGGCAGAGGACTACAAGGCCGTGCTCGACGAGCTCGCCGCCAACAACGGCGCAACCACGCTGAAGCTGCGTCGGCGTCTTGCGGCAAAGGCCTATGCCCGCACCGCCGCCTATGACGCCGCGATCTCGAACTGGTTCAACCGGCAGCTCGAAATCGACGCGCCGGACTTCCGCGCCTTCGGCGGCAGGCTGATCCAGTCGCTGCGCTATGGTGAGAACCCGCACCAGACCGCTGCGTTCTACGCAACCCCCGACAAGCGCCCGGGCGTCTCGACCGCGCGGCAGCTCCAGGGCAAGGAACTCTCCTACAATAATATCAACGACACCGATGCGGCCTATGAATGCATCGGCGAGTTCGATGCCAAACGTACCGCGGCCTGCGTCATCGTCAAGCACGCCAATCCCTGCGGCGTCGCGGAGGGCTTGAACCTCGTCGACGCCTATCGCAAGGCGCTCGCGTGCGATTCCACCTCCGCCTTCGGCGGCATCATCGCGATGAACCGTCCGCTCGACGCCGACACCGCGCGCGAGATCACGAAGATCTTCACTGAGGTGATCATCGCGCCCGATGCCAGCGAGGAGGCGATCTCCATCATCGGCGCACGCAAGAATCTGCGCCTGCTGCTGGCCGGCAGCCTACCCGATCCACGCGCGCCGGGCCTGACCGCCAAGACGGTGGCGGGCGGCCTGCTGGTGCAGAGCCGAGACAATGCCGTGGTCGACGACATGACGTTCAACGTCGTGACCAAGCGTGCGCCTGATGATGCCGAGATGCGCGATCTGAAATTCGCATTCCGTGTGGCAAAACACGTGAAATCCAACACCATCATCTATGCCAAGGACCTCGCCACCGTCGGCATCGGCGCGGGCCAGATGAGCCGGGTGGATTCAGCGCGGATCGCAGCGCGCAAGGCCCAGGACGCGGCGAGTGAGCTGAAGCTTGCCGAGCCGCTCACCAAGGGCTCGGTGGTGGCGTCGGATGCGTTCTTCCCGTTTGCTGACGGCATGCTCGCCTGCATCGAAGCCGGCGCCACCGCCGTGGTGCAACCCGGCGGCTCGATGCGCGACGACGAGGTGATCAAGGCCGCCGACGAGCACGGCATCGCGATGGTCTTCACGGGGACGCGGCACTTCAGGCATTGATTGATTGGCGGTAACCACGTCGTCATTGCGAGCGAAGCGAAGCAATCCAGTCTGCGCGGAGAGAGTCTGGGTTGCTTCGTCGCTTCGCTCCTCGCAATGACGGCGGAGATGGAATTGCGTGGTGCGGCTAATCCCGCACCCGCATCAACAGCCCCAATCCCGCGACGAAGAACACCACCAGCACGGCCATGCCGGCTTTCTGGCTCGCCGTCGCAGCGGTGATCATGCCGATCAACAGCGGACCGATGAAAGACGTCACCTTCCCGGTCAATGCGAACAGGCCGAAATACTGTGCGATGCGGTCCTTCGGCGCCAGACGGATCAGCAGCGTGCGCGAAGCGGCTTGCAACGGGCCGCCGGCGGCGCCGATCAGGCACCCCAGCACCAGATAGGCACGCTCCGCCGCGCTCGAGAACAGGGCCGCACCCGGCTGCGGCGGCGCGACCTTGACGAACAACACACTGTCCTTGTCGACCAGCAGGATCGCCGCCACCGACAGCAGGAGAATCAGCAGGCTGCCGGCGATCACGCGCTTCGGCCCGAGACGATCGTCGAGCTTGCCGCCAAGCCACGCACCGAGGGCACCCGCGATCGCGAGCATGATGCCGAACGTGCCGATCTGGATCGTGTGCCAGCCGAAGGTGCCGGCGGCATAAATGCCGCCGAAGGCGAACAGCGACACCAGACCGTCGGTGTAGATCATGTTGGCGAGCAGGAACGCCGCGAGCGACTTCTGCTTCGGCAGACCTTTGATCGATTGCTTCAGCTCAGACAGTCCTTCGCGCAGTGCCTCGCGCACCGGGCGCTTTGCCGGATAATCCGGCGTGAACAGGAACATCGGCATCACGAAGATGATGAACCACAGCCCGGTCAACGGCCCGGCAGCACGGTCGCCCTGATGCGTGATGGGGTCGAGCCCGAATAGCGGCATCAAGCCGAGCAGCGTGCGGCCGGTCTCGGGATTGGCGGCGAGCAGGCCGAGCACGATGATCAGGCTGACAATGCCGCCAATGTATCCTGTCGCCCAGCCGGTGCCGGACAGCCGCCCGATCCGCTCCGGCGGCACCAGAGTCGGCATCATCGCGTTGTTGAAGAGGGTAGCGAATTCCGCGCCGACGCTGGCGAGCGCGACGGCGGTGAGCAGCGGCGGAATGATGGCGTCATCGCCGGGCTTGCCGATCCACAGCGTGCAGGACGCCAACACCAGCACCGCGCCGAAACCTGCGATCCATGGTTTCCTGCGGCCCGAAGCATCCGCGATGGCTCCGAGCACCGGCGACAGCAATGCGATCGCAAGGCCCGCGGCCGCCATCGCAAAGCCCCACAGCGATTGACCGATGGCGGGATTTGGCGCGATGCCGGTCGCGAAATAGGGCGCGAACACGAAGGTCGTAATCAGTGTGAAATAAGGCTGCGCGGCCCAATCGAAGAAGATCCAGCTGACGACGGCGGCGCGCCGCGGATAGGTCCGCGGCACGCCGGCCATGCGCACATCCTGGGCGATCGTTGTCATCACGCAGTCCCCATCACGAACAGTTTTGCCTGTCTCGGGGCAAACCGTATAGCATTGCCGTGACGCGTGTGAACTGGCCGGAAGGCGCGACGGGAATTTTGATGATGTTGTCATATTCGACACGGCGGACATTTTTCGCCGTCATAGCCACGCTGGCGTTCGGTCTTGTCGCTGTGACGGCCCAGGACGCGCGGCGGGGCTATGTCCCGCCCGCGCGCGATATGGTGCGCGCCGTTGCTGCCGAACACGGCATGGTGGTGGCGCAGGAGAAGATATCTGCGCAGGTCGGCGCCGACATCCTGCGCCGTGGCGGCAATGCCGTCGATGCCGCGGTCGCCACCGGCTTTGCGATGGCCGTGACCTATCCGCGCGCAGGAAATATCGGCGGCGGCGGCTTCATGGTGATCCATTCCGCCGATCGCAACGAAGACATCACTATCGACTATCGCGAGACCGCGCCAGCTGCGACCACGCCGCAAGTTTTCCTGGGGCCCGATGGCAAGCCTGACCCGACGAGGTCACGGGATTCCGCGCTTGGCGTCGGCGTGCCCGGCACCGTTGCAGGTCTCGCGCTCGCATTGGAGAAATATGGCTCCGGTCAGTTCACGCTGGCGCAATTGCTCGAGCCGGCGATCGCGCTCGCTCGCGATGGCTTTGCCGTCAGCGACGACATGGCCGATACGCTGCCGGCCTGGCACCGGCGGCTGGCGCGCTGGCCTTCCTCGGCCAAGATCTTCTCGCGCCCCGACGGCACGCCACTTGGCGAAGGCGACAGGCTGGCGCAGGGCGATCTCGCCGAAACGCTATCGGCCGTGGCCGCACAGGGGCCACGCGGCTTCTATGAGGGGCCAGTTGCCGAGAAACTCGCCAAGGCCGTGGCTGACGCCGGCGGCATCATGACGCCTGCCGATCTGAAGTCCTATCAGGCGGTGATCCGCGCGCCGGTGCGCGGCACCTATCGCGGCTACGACATCGTATCGATGCCGCTGCCCTCGTCCGGCGGCGTGGTGCTGGTGGAAACGCTCAACATTCTCGAAGGCTTCCAGCTCGCCGATCTGAAGCAGGGATCGCCGGCA
This sequence comes from Bradyrhizobium sp. 154, assembly GCF_023073875.1. Classification (NCBI taxonomy): domain Bacteria; kingdom Pseudomonadati; phylum Pseudomonadota; class Alphaproteobacteria; order Hyphomicrobiales; family Nitrobacteraceae; genus Bradyrhizobium; species Bradyrhizobium sp. 154. The sequence goes on along the minus strand of NZ_JADPKG010000020.1, from coordinate 39,014 downwards.
TCGCTGCATCTCCTGATCGAAGCTATGAAGCGCGCCTATGCGGACCGCGCGCGCTATCTCGGCGATCCCGCCTTCGTCAACGCACCGATCGAGACGCTGACCGCGAAGGACTACGCTGCCAAGCTGCGCGCGGGCATCTCCGCCGAGCGCGCCACGCCTTCGAAAGAGCTCGTTTCTGCTGCTATCTCGCCGCGCGAGGGCAGCAACACCACGCATTTCTCCGTCGTCGACGGCCGCGGCAATGCCGTCAGCAACACCTACACATTGAACTTCAGCTATGGCGTCGGCCTCGTTGCCGACGGCAGCGGCGTGCTGCTCAATAACGAGCTCGACGACTTCACCGCGGCGGTCGGCGCCTCGAATGCCTACGGCCTCGTCGGCTTCGAGGCCAATCTGCCAGGGCCTGGAAAACGCCCGCTGTCGTCGATGTCACCGACCATCGTGCTCAAAGACGGCAAGCCGGTGCTGGTGACGGGCTCGCCTGGTGGCAGCCGCATCATCTCGACCGTGCTCCAGGTGATCGTGAACGTCCTCGACTACAAGATGGATGTGGCTGCCGCCGTCTCCGTACCGCGGCTGCATCACCAATGGCTGCCGGACGAGGTGCGCGTCGAGAGCGGCTTTCCTGCCGATGTTCTGCTGGAGCTGAAGGCGATAGGCCACTTCGTCGTGGAGCCGATGGGACAGACATCGGCCAATTCGATTCTGGTGACGCCGAATGGGCCGCTCGGCGCGCCCGATCCGCGCACGCGTGGGGCGGAAGCTGCGGGACAGTAACCCTGTCACTGCGCCGAGATGATTTAGCGCCCGACCTGATAAGGCCCGCCCTTTTCGAGCGCGCGGTTATACGCCGGCCGCGCGTGGATGCGCTCCAGGAACGCCATCGCCTTGGGATGGCCCTGCTCCAGCCCGCCGCGCGCTTGCGCTGCTTCCAGCGGAAAGCTCATCTGGATGTCGGCTGCGGTGAACTCGTTGCCGGCGAACCACTCGCTCTTGCCGAGCTCGCTTTCCCAAAAGTCCATGTGCTGCTTGAGCTGCGGATTGACCAGCGCGGTGAGCGCCTGATTCGAAACCTTGCGCACCAAGGGGCGCAGCAACGCCGGCGCGCGCTTCGGCATCAGCGTGAACAGCAGCTTGAGCAGCAGCGGCTGCATCGCCGACCCTTCCGCATAATGCAGCCAATAGGTGAAGCGCAGCCGTTCCGGCGTGTTCGGCGGCGGGATCAGTTGGCCGTTGCCATAGGTAGCGATGAGATACTCGATGATCGCGCCCGACTCGGCGATGGTGTTGCCGTTGTCTGTAATGACCGGCGATTTGCCAAGCGGATGGATGGCGCGCAGCTCCTTCGGCGCGCGCATGTCCGGCTGGCGCTGATAGCGCACGATCTCGTAGGGCACGCCCAATTCCTCGAGCAGCCACAGCACGCGCTGCGAGCGGGAATTGTTGAGGTGGTGAACGGTCAGCATCGCGTGGTCCCCAGCTTGGCTTGGTCGTCGCGCCGTTGGTGCCAGCCCGGGAACACAATGTCGAGCCATCGGTGCGCCTATTTTCACCCGGGTATATTGACGCCTTAAATTTACCCGGGTATTAAATCGCCAACACAGTCAATCTGGCAATGATTCCAATGCAAGCCACCTTCACAGCCTTCATGGGCCAGCGCCGGCTGGCCTCGGGAGCGGCCGGCGATGTCGCCCTCGCAGTCAAGCGGGCCGGATCGAATCCGGACCAGCCGATCATCATTTTCGACGATGGGACTGGCCGGTCGATCGATTTCGACCTGCGCGGCGAGGATCACGAGGTGCTGGCGCGGCTGGCCGAGATCATGCCGCCGCCGACCGAAATCACCGAACCACTGAGCGAGCCGCGCGGCCGCGGCCGGCCGAAGCTTGGTGTGGTCGCGCGCGAGGTGACGTTACTGCCGCGCCACTGGGAGTGGCTCAACGCGCAACCCGGCGGCGCCTCGGTCGCGCTGCGCAAGCTCGTCGACGAGGCCAGACGCGCCAGCGGCGACAAGGACCGCGAGCGGCAGGCGCGCGATGCGGCCTATCACTTCATGTCGACCATGGCGGGCAATCTGCCGCAGTTCGAGGAAGCCTCGCGCGCGCTGTTCGCGGATGAACGACGGCGCTTCACCGGGCTGATCGCCGACTGGCCGACTGACATCCGCGACCACATCGTCAAGCTCGCCTACAGCGACCGGGCTTAAACCGCGCAGCATTCACCCTATCAACGGCCGAGCCGCGCATCGCGCGGCAACGGCTTCGCACGCCTCGATGAAAGGCAAATTCATGTCCGCATCCGCGCCTCTCTGGACGACGTTTCTTCGCTTCCTCGCACCTCTGATGGCAAGCAACGCGCTGCAATCGCTGTTTGGCACCGTCAGCAACGTCTATCTCGGCCAGATGATCGGCATCGACGCGCTCGCCGCAGTCTCGGCATTCTTCCCGGTGATGTTCTTCCTGTTCGCCTTCGTCATCGGCCTGAGCACCGGCGCCACCGTCTTGATCGGCCAAGCCTTTGGCGCGGGGGAGCACGGCAGGATCAAGCTCGTCGTCGGCACGACGCTCGCGATCGGCCTCTCGCTCTCGGCAACGGTTGCACTCGCTGGCGGGATCTTCAGCCGGCCACTGATGGTCATGCTCGCAACGCCCGCTGACATCCTCGACCAGGCCAGCGCCTATGCCCGCATCATGCTGCTGACGATGCCGCTCGGCTTCATCTTCCTACTGATGACAGCGATGATCCGCGGCGTCGGTGATACGTTGACGCCGCTCCTCGCGCTGGCGCTATCGACCGCGATCGGCCTCGCCCTGACGCCGCTGCTGATCCGCGGCGCGTTCGGCTTGCCGGCAGCGGGCATCACCAGTCCGGCATGGGCAGCCGCAATTGCCAACGCGCTGACGCTGATCGTGCTCGCCGTCCATCTGCTCCGGAGAAAGCATGCACTGGCACCGGACGCTGCACTGCTGCGTCATCTGCGGCTCAACGGCGCCGTGCTCGGAAAAATCCTCGGCATCGGACTGCCGAGCGCAATTGGCATGGTGGTGATGGCGATTGCCGAGCTGGTGCTGCTTGGGCTCGTCAACGGCTTCGGCTCAAACGCCACGGCCGCGTACGGCGCCGTCAATCAGGTGATGGGTTACACGCAGTTCACGGCAATGTCGATTTCGATCGCGGTCTCGATCCTCGGTGCGCAAGCGATCGGCGGCGGCGACAGGGTGCGGCTCGAGGGCATCGTGCGCACCGGCCTCGCGTTCAATGTCGTTCTGACCGGCGGGCTGGTGGCGCTGATCTATCTGGTACCGCGCGCCGTGCTCGGCATCTTCATCACCGACGGCGCCGTGCTCGATCTGGCGAAGACTCTCCTCTACATCGCCCTGTGGAGCTCGGTTCCGTTTGGCCTCGCCACGGTGTTTTCGGGCGCCCTGCGCGCCGCCGGCATCGCCTTGACGCCGATGCTGCTCTCGATCTTCGCGATCGTCGCGATCGAGCTGCCGGCTGCAATGATCCTAAGCCGCACGATCGGCCTCGAGGGCGTATGGGCCGCCTATCCGATCGTGTTCTGCGCCATGTTCGTTTTGCAGATGGGCTGTTACCTCCTGGTGTGGCGCAAGCAGACGATCCGGCGTCTGCTCTGACGGGACATCAAGGCATTATGACCGTCATTAAACGATGGACCTGTCGCGCGGCCTGCGCCACAATGGATGAAAAGCGCCGCCAGGGAGATCGAATTGACCCGCACAGCCCCGCAATTCCTGTTCGATTTCGGCAGCCCGAACGCCTATCTCAGCCATCTGGCGATCCCGGCAATCGAGCAACGCATCGGCGTCAAGTTCGAATATGTGCCGATCCTGCTCGGCGGCATCTTCAAGGCGACCAACAACAAGTCGCCGGCCGAGACGCTCGCCGGCATCAAGAACAAGCGCGAGTTTCAGGCGGTCGAGACCGAGCGCTTCATCAAGCGCTTCAAAGTCCAGCCCTACATCATGAATCCGTTCTTCCCCGTCAACACGTTGAATTTGATGCGCGCGGCGATCGCAGCGCAGCTCGAGGGCGTGTTCGAGACCTATGTCGAAGCCGCCTTCCACCACATGTGGCGCGAGCCGAAGAAGATGGACGACCCTGAGGTCGCGACGAAGGCGCTGGCGTCATCCGGCCTCGATGCGCAAAAGTTATTCGCCCGCGCGCAGGAACCCGAGGTGAAAGGCAGACTGATCAAGAATACCGAGGAAGCGGTGGCGCGCGGCGCGTTCGGCTCGCCGACCTTCTTCGTCGGCAATGAGATGTTCTTCGGTAAGGAGCAGCTGCGTGAGGTCGAGGAGATGGTGCTGGGGACGTAGTACCTTCATTCTCCAGCGACAGAATGTGATCGCGGCAACATTCTGGATTGCTTCGCTTCGCTCGCAATGACGATTATAAGTAGCCACCAAGAGCAACAATGGAGTATCCCATGCGTATCCTCGTGGTCGGCGCCGGCGCCATCGGCGGCTATTTTGGTGGCAGGCTGTTGCAGGCCGGCCGCGACGTCACCTTCCTGGTGCGGCCGCGCCGCGCCGGCGAGCTCGCGAGCGCCGGCCTCGTCATCAAGAGTCCGAATGGCGATGTGACGCTGAAGGCCCCGCCGACAGTGCAAGCGGACAAGCTCGCGGAAAAATTCGACGTCGTGCTGCTGAGCTGCAAGGCGTTCGACCTCGACGACGCCATCAAGTCGTTCGCGGCCGCCGTCGGGTCGAACACCGCGATCATCCCCATGCTCAACGGCATGAAGCATCTCGACGTCCTCGACGACAAGTTCGGTAAGGAGCGCGTGCTCGGCGGCCTCTGCGCCATCGCCGCGACCCTCAACGAGCAGCGGGAGGTGGTGCAGCTCCAGCCGATGCAATCGATCAATTACGGCGAGCGCGACGGCAAGCTGTCGGACCGCGTCAAGGCGATCGACGAGGCCTTCAGGAGCGGTATCAATGGCGCCACCGCCAGCCAGAACATCCTGCAGGACATGTGGGAGAAGTGGGTGTTCCTCTCCACGCTCGCAGCGTCCACCAGCCTGATGCGCAGCTCCGTCGGCAATATTCTCGCTGCCCCCGGCGGCAGGGATTTTCTGCTTGGCATGCTGGACGAGACCAGCGCGATTGCCGCTGCGTCGGGCTATCCGCCGGCCGGACCGTTCTTCGAGCGCGTGAAGGGCAATCTGACCACCGAGGACTCGCCGATGACGGCATCCATGTTCCGCGACATCAAGGCCGGCCTGCCGGTCGAAGCCGATCACGTTATCGGCGATCTCATCGCACGCGGAGATGCGGCGAAGGTTCCCGTGCCGAAGCTGCGCATCGCATATACGCATCTGAAGGCGTATGAGAAGCAGAGGGCGAGGTAGCGGCCGCCCCGGCGAAGGCCGAGACCCATACTGCGTGACCTATCGGAAGCGACGCTATCAGTACCGCGCGATGCTCGAAAAACGACCTGTCTTCGCCAAACCACATCCTGTGGTTATCGGTCCCGTCGTCGGGACGACGGTGGAGTTTGGGGCAACAGCCTTGCGCTACTGCAAATGCGCCAGGTAGTGCGCGACTGCTGTAATCTCTTCCTCGCTCATGTGATAGGCGACATCGGCCATCGCGGCGACGCCGCCGCCGACGCGCTGCCCGGACTTGTAGTCGTGCAGCGCCTTCACGAGATATTCCTCGCGTTGGCCCGCGAGCCGCGCCACGGCCTTGGTGCCGGCATAGGTGTCCGTATGGCATGAGGCGCAGCGGCGGCCGGCTGCGACCTGGGCGCCTTTCTTCGACAAGTCCGGGTCCTCGTCTTCCGGTGCCTTCGGCGGCGCCAGCTGCGAAAAATAGGCGCCGAAATTGCGAATGTCTTCGTTGGTGATCTCTTCGACGATCGGCTGCATCTGATCGTTCTTGCGCGAGCCGGCGCGGAAGAACACCAGCTGCCATTGCAGGAATTGATCGGGTTGGCCGGCGAGCGAGGGGACGTTCTCGGTCTGCGAAATGCCGTTCTCGCCGTGGCAGCCGGCGCAGGCAGCCGTCTTCTCCTTGATCGCGGCATTATCGGCGGCCTGGGCCGAGACGAATGCAAGCACTGCGAGCGAAAGCGCGCCGATGACATACGGAAAAAACTGGCGGCGCATGATTAGCACTTCCGATCTGTCGAGTTCGTCATTGGGGGGCGGGGCGCGCCGCTTGGCGGGAGCCGGAATCCATAGCCCCCGTTCGTGGATATGGTTTCCGGACTTGCGCGCAAGTGGCGCGCAATCGGGAACGGCATCGAAGTTGAAAGCAAACGAGGCTGCGGCACCTCGCGACCACCGCAGCCTCTTATCGTCCGCGCGCTATTTCTTGCTGTAGCTGATGCGATAGATCGCGCCGGCCCAGTCGTCGGCCACAAGGATCGAGCCGTCCTTGGCAAGAAGGATGTCGTTGGGACGGCCGAGATAGCCCTGATCGCCCTCGAGCCAGCCGGAGGCGAAGATTTCCTGCTTGGGATTCTTGCCGTCAGGCCCGACGATCACGCGCACGATGCGTGCGCCCTGGTACTTGTGCCTATTCCAGGAGCCGTGCTCGGCGATCAGGATATTGTTCTTGTACTCGGCGGGGAATTGGTCGCCGGTATAGAATTTCATGCCGAGCGGAGCGACATGCGCGCCGAGATTCAGCACCGGCGGCGTGAACTCGGAGCATTTATGACCCATCGCGAACTTGTCATCAGGCAAATTACCCTGGTGGCAATAGGGATAACCGAAATGCTCACCGATCCTGTTGATCATGTTCAGCTTGTCTGAGGGCAGATCATCGCTGATCCAGTCGCGCGCGTTCTCGGTGAACCAGTATTTGCCGGTTCGCGGATCGACGTCCCCGCCGACCGAGTTGCGGACGCCGAGCGCCCAGATCTCGGCATTGCCGGTCTTGGGATCGACGCGCCGGATCTGCGAGACGCTGGTCGGCGGGATGCCGACATTGAAGGGCGGCCCGAACGGCAGGAAGAACCAGCCATCCTTGTCGACCGCGATATATTTCCAGCCATGCGCGGCATAGGACGGCATGTCGTCATAGACGACCTTGCCCTCGCCGAGATTGTCGAGCTTGGCTTCGGCGTCGTCATAGCGGATCAGCTTGTCGACGGCGATGACGTAGAGCGCGCCGTCCTTGAAGGCAAGACCGGTGGGCATGTTCAGGCCCTTGAGGACGGTCTTGACCTCCTTCTTTCCGTTGTTGTCCTTGATGGCATAGACGTTGCCGAGGCCGAACGAGCCGACGAACAGCGTGCCCTTGTCGCCCCAGGCCATCTGCCGCGCGGCCAGCACGCCGGAAGCATAGACCTCGATCTTGAAGCCCGGCGGCAGCTTGATCTTCTTGACGATGTTAGCGAGCTCGGTGTCGGAAGCGCCGGTCGGCGGACCCGATGGCGGCGCAAGGCCCTTCTGCGCCTCGGTCTCGTCGCCGAGGAACCAGTCATCCGGCGGATGGGTCCAGAACTCCTTGGTACCGGATTCGTATTTCTTCAGCGCCCGGTTCTTGTCCTGCTGTTGCGCATTGCCAGCGCTAGACCCTGCGAGAAGGGCAACGGCTGCAAGCGCCAACACGGATCGATGGAACATCGATGTCATCGCGTCACTCCCCAAAGGCAGCCGTCAGGGCTGCAATTTATTTTATTTTGCTAGTCGAGAGGCGAAGTTTGGAGTCTGCCGGGAGGCAGACGCAAAAAGCTAGCACATCTGCGAGCGCTGAGAAGGGCATCGCATGCACTGCGGTTGCACTCCGGAAAAATTGAGACGGAATGTCAATGAGGGGCGAACGGCGCGATGCCAACGCTCTCGCTGCAACGCGGAATCGATATCGCGCGTGACCATTTTCAGGCGGCGCGAGGGGCGGACATCCAAAAAATGCGAAAACAACCCCATGCACAGTAGATCGGCTCAGGCCAGCCTGCGCTCGGCGACACCGGACAGACAGTTGAAGCATCGAGCAAAATTGCGGTAAGCGCGCTTACGGGTCGACGGGGTAGAGCCCATCGTCGAACTCCGCCTCATGATAGCCTTTCGACCCGATCTCGCGTGCCAGCGCGCTGCGGAAATCGCGGCCATCATGCAGGCTGCGCAGCACATGCGCGAAGTCGAATTCAGGCCGCCAGCCCAGCTCGCGCCGCGCGCGTTCGTTGACATAAACGCGATCGATCGCGGGGAAGAGGCGCCAGCCGCGCGCCGCATAGAGCTGCACGCAATCCGGATAGAGCTCGCGCACGACACCGGCAGCATCGCGCGCGAGCGCCGCGAGATGGCGTTGCTCGAACGGGCTCGTGGCCGCTTGTGCAGCGTCGCAGTGTGAATCACCGCGGTGACGCCCGCCATCTGGCGCCGCACGAAGCCTGGGTCGGCGATCGATCCGACCGCGTCGGTGAAGGAAGATGGCTTCAGATCGACCCCGCGCGCAGGCAATCCGCGCCCCCGCAGCGTCCGGAGAATGGCCTCCCCAAGGTGGCCCGCGCTGCCGGTGACCAGAATCGTCATGTGAGACCCAATGCAGTCGCCGGCGGCGTGGAAAACCACGGCCCGGCCCGGTTCGGCTGGATGCTCTGGGAAAAATTGGAGCGGGCGAAGGGGCTCGAACCCTCGACCCCGACCTTGGCAAGGTCGTGCTCTACCACTGAGCTACACCCGCATCCTGTGTCGGTCGCGTGACGCGCCGGCAACGGCTGTCGTATGCCAAAAGCGGAAGGGGAATGCAACAGCTACAGGCGGCATAGATTCGCAGTCGGAGGCCCCATATGGACGCTGAATGCGACCAAATCGCCCGAAAGCGCCCCGGAACCGGCGAATCAAGGCACCTGGATTGAAATTCGGCCCATTCGGCCCAATTTAGGAGCCGACACCAAGCATATGCATCGGCGGCGTGTTAAAGAGCCGCCATTCCAGACATGACGAGGGGATCCCGTGACGATCATCGACCAGGGTAACGGAGCGGCGGGCCCGGCTGCCGCCGATCTGATCAAGGACACCACCACCCAGACTTTCGTGAAGGACGTCATCGAGGAATCGAAGCGCCAGCCGGTGCTGATCGATTTCTGGGCGGAGTGGTGTGGCCCCTGCAAGCAGCTCACCCCGATCCTGGAAAAGGCGGTCAAGGCGGCCAAGGGCAAGGTCAAGCTGGTCAAGATGAACATCGACCAGCACCCGGCGATTCCGGGGCAGATGGGCATCCAGTCGATTCCGGCGGTGATCGCCTTTGTCAACGGCCAGCCAGCCGACGGCTTCATGGGTGCGGTGCCCGAGAGCCAGCTCAATGCCTTCATCGAGCGGCTGACCAAGGGCGTCACCGCGCCGGGCGAGGTCAACGTCGCCGAGATCGTGCAGGAGGCCGAGGCCGTGCTCGCCGAGGGCGACACGGCTGCGGCCGCGCAGATCTATGCCGAGGCGCTCCAGCATGATTCGACCAACATCGCGGCGCTTGCGGGCCTTGCAAAGTGCTACGCCGTCTCCGGCGCGATGGAACAGGCCAAGCAGACGCTGGCCATGGTGCCGGAATCCAAGCGCAACGATCCCGCCGTGAAAGCCGTGCAGACCACGATCGACCTCGCCGAGCAGGCGGAAGCGCTGGGACCGGTGGCCGAGTTGGAACAGAAAGTCGCCGCAAACCCGCTCGATCATCAGGCCCGATTCGATCTCGCCACCGCGCTCAACGCGCAAGGCAATCGCCCGGCCGCCACCGAGCAGTTGCTCGAGATCATCAAGCGCGACCGCAAATGGAACGACGACGGCGCCCGCAAGCAGCTGGTGCAGTTCTTCGAGGCCTGGGGCGGCACGGATGATGCAACCGTCGAGGGACGCAAGCGTTTGTCGACGATCCTGTTTTCGTAGGGCGTGCTGGCAACGCCAGGGGGACCGGGCAGATGCCGATCAACATCGAATATCGCGGGCCCGCCGACCTTCCGGAGGTCATTCCGGTATTTCCGCTGCCGGGTGCGCTGCTGCTGCCGCGGGGCCAGATGCCGCTCAACATCTTCGAGCCGCGCTATCTCGCGATGGTCGACGATTCCTTCCGCGACGGCCATCGCCTGATCGGCATGATCCAGCCTGATGTGGCGCACTCGCCGAAGAATTCCGACAAGCCGGCGCTGTTCCGCGTCGGCTGCGTCGGCCGCATCACCCAGCTCGCTGAATCCGGTGATGGCCGCTACATCCTCGAGCTCACCGGCGTCTCGCGCTTCAAGGTGGTCGAGGAGCTCGACGTGCTGACCGCCTACCGGCAATGCAAGGTGGATTTCTTCGCCTTCGTCGACGATTTCACCGCGCGTATGGGCGAGGACCAGGTCGATCGCGAAGCCCTGCTGGCGGTGCTGGCGGACTTCCTGAAGGCTAACAACCTCAAGGTCGACTGGGAGGGCGTCGAGAGCGCGCCCAACGAGGCGCTGGTCAACGCGCTGGCGATGATGTCGCCCTACGGACCCGCGGAAAAGCAGGCCATGCTGGAGGCGCCTGACTTAAAGACCCGCGCCGAGATCCTGATCGCGGTCACCGAAATGGATCTCGCCAAGAAGCGCACCAGCGGCGATCCGCCGCTGCAGTGAGAACACCTACGCGGCACGGACAGCCGCTTCGGCTTCGGCCTTCCGCTGGGCCACCTCCGGGATCCTCGAGGCCTGCATTGGCGGGCTGAAATAGTAGCCCTGCGCCTCGACACAGCCTTGTTCGCGCAGGATGTCCAGTTGCTCGGCGGCTTCGACGCCTTCAGCGGTCGTCGTCTTGCCGAGGCTGACCGCGAACGCCACGACGGCACGGGCGATCCGATGCGCCTCTTCGCTTTTGCTGGACAGCTCGCTGACGAAGCTGCGGTCGATCTTGATCTTGTCGAATGGAAATTTCTGCAGAAAGCTCAGCGATGAATAGCCCGTGCCGAAATCGTCGAGGGCAATTCGCACGCCGAGCTCGCGCAGCTGCCCAAGCGCTGCGAACACCGCGTCGCTGTCGTGCATGATGACGGTTTCGGTGACCTCGAGCTCGAGCCGGTGCGGCGCAATCTCCGAGGTCGCCAGGGCGCCGACAATGATGGAGACGAGCTCCTTGCTCCTGAACTGAGCGGGAGAGAGATTGATTGCGATCATCAGATCGGAAGGCCACTTGGCTGCCTCAGTGCAGGCAGCTCTCAAGACCCATTCGCCCAGGGGCAGGATCAAGCCGGTTTCCTCCGCAAGCGGAATGAATTCGGCAGGCGAGACCAGACCGCGCTCCGGATGGTGCCACCGCAATAACGCCTCATAGCCGCAGGTTTGGCCGGTCTCCACACTCACAAATGGCTGGTAGTGGAGCTCGAATTCGCCCCGCGCAAGCGCTCTGCGCATGTCCTTTTCCAGGTTGCGGCGGACATGCATGAGCTGGTCCAGCTCCGGTTCGAAGAAGCGGAATGCGCCGCGTCCGCCACTCTTTGCCGCGTACAGAGCAAGGTCTGCGCTCTTGAGGATGACGTCGGAATCAGCCCCGTCGCGGGGCCCGATGGCGATCCCAATGCTGGCGCCCACGGTGACTTGATGATCGCCAAGGTCAAAGGGTTCGCAGAGCGCAGCCTTGATCGTCTCGGCGAACGAGGCCGCATCCACGACGGGATTTGTAACATAGTCCACGACGGCGAACTCATCGCCACCCAGTCGGGCAATCAAGGTGGTTTCCCGGCTGCACTCCCGCAAACGCGTCGCGGCCGCACGCAGCAGCGAGTCGCCCGCCGGATGTCCGAGCGTGTCATTGACCTCCTTGAAGCGGTCGAGATCGATCATGAGGACCGCCAGATGGCGAGCTCCATTGCGCGTCTCGGCGAAGGCCTGCTCCAAACGCGCTCTCAGCAGCACGCGATTTGGCAACTCCGTCAGCGCGTCGTGCTGCGCCATATAGGTAATCTTGGCTTCGGACCGGCGTTGCTCCGTGACATCGAGATGCGTTGCCACCCATCCGCCACCAGCCATCGGCTGTCTCGTCACGCAAATCAACCGGCCATCAGCGAATTCGTCGATTCGGCTCGAGACCGCATTGACTGGCAAAGCATCGAGCTTCGAGATCAGTTGCTCGGCGGCAATGTCGCTTGCGTCGCTTTTGAGTGTACCGCTGATGATGCGATGCCTGATGATGTCGCGGTGCGAGGTTCCCGCGCGCAGCAATTCCGGCGGCAGCCGATACAGATTGGCGTAACGCTCGTTGCAGATGACCAGCCTCTTCTCGGCATCGAACATGCAAAGGCCTTCGACCATGTGGTTGATGGCCGTGTCCAGCCTCAGCTTCTGTTCCTGTAGCTCCTGCTGCGAGTCTTCGAGCTGCTGCCGTGCGTCCGAAAGCTGGCTGATGATCCCTTCGAACTTCACGGTTCTGCTTGCCAGGCGACGATCGGCCACCACGCCGATCAGGCTCATGCCCAGCACGGAGAGTGCTACACCGGCGATAGCCAGCGCGAGCACGGCCGGAGAAAGCGATAGGACACCTGTCGCACGCATTGGGTCCGGCGTGATTTGCACGGCACCCATGGCCGTGAAGTGATGCGATACGATGGCAAGGGTCAGCAGGACCGCCGCCGCGAGCGTGCCGCGGTAGTTCTGGTACCTGATCGCCACAGCCAAGGCCGCATAGCCGAGGCACATGCCGAGAGTGATCGAGACGAGCACGAGGTCCGGCGACCAGGCGACGCGACCCGGCACTTCAAGGGCCCACATGCCGAGATAGTGCATGCTGGCAATGCCGCCGCCGATGATGACGCCGCCGGCCGCTGCGCGCCACCGGCCGGAATCGCCGAGCGCAACACTGAAGCCCCCCGACGTCAGCAGCATTGCCGTAGCCAGTGAGAGCGTCGTCAGCACGATTCCATAACCGGTCGGGACGCCAGGCTCATAGGCGAGCATCGCAACGAAATGGGTTGCCCAGATTCCGTATCCGATCGCAGCGCCAGCAATGGCGATCCAGATCAACCGTGATCTCGCGCGCGCAGCGATCGCGCGATGGAAGATACTGATCGCAACGATACTCGCGACGAAACAGACCAGGCCAGCCAGCAGGACCAACCGCCAATCATGCTCGACGGTAAGGCAGGAAAAAACGCGGAACATCCAATATCGCTCCATCGTCAATAGTGTCGATGGTGAACGGGCTAAACGTCGTTCGCGTTAATTTTGTGCAACGCCTGATTGCATGCTTACCGTGACGTTAATGCTTCCTGCGCAATTCGATTTTGCCGAGCATTGCGCATGCGTCACACCGCCATCGCGCCCAAGGAGAGCGAAGGAGACCTGCAAGGATCGGCAACAAGCCCTAGAGGCGATTGCGGATGCGCTTGCGTCCGGTGAACATCGCGCGGATCAGGTTCTCGCGCTGGAGCGTCCCCATCAGCACCACGCCGAGCACGTGCAGCACGACCAGGATGATGACGGCGTCCGATGAATAATGGTGGGTATCCTCGACCCACCAGACGCCGAAAAAAGTGACGGTCACCGACATCGCGCCCGTGATCGTCGACACCGCGAGCGAAGCCAGCAGCGCCACCAGCATCAAGGTGCCGGCAGGATTGAGTCCGATATAGCGGCCGGTGATGCCGCGGCGCAGGTTCCAGAGATAGCCGGGCGCCGCGCGAAGTCTGACCCCGACCATCCGGAAGCGCGAATAACGGCCTCCTATGAAGCCCCAGACCAGTCGGAAGCCAAGTAGGCCGATGACCGTATAGCCCACGATGCGGTGCAGGCCGTCATAGACGGTCGGCGTGAACCACGCGATCAGAACCGAGGTCGCGAGAAGCCAGTGCCAGAGCCGCAGCGGGAGGTCCCAGACCGCGACCGCCCGCGAAGCAGTTCGATCCGCGGGGGTCCCGTTGGACACCCCGCGCGCTTGTGGCATCGCTTCTGCCATCAATTCCGCTTCACTTTGCGCAAGTCATTTGGCGCGAGTCACTTGGCGCAGACTACTTCGCGCAAGTCATTTGGCAATCGTATGCTTCAGGCTGAGATCTTCGGGGCTGTAGAACAGCTCGTAGAGCTTGCCTTCCTTGACGCCGTACACCTCGTAGCACGAGCCTTCGATCTTGGAGCGCCGCACCTCGTAGCCCAGCGCCTTCGCCTTGGCTTCGGCCTCGCTGGCCGGCTTCCATGACGCCTTGTCGAGCTTGGTGCAGTCCTTGAAACCGTCGGCCATGACCGCCGATCCCGTACCAATCCCGATCGTCAGTGCAATGGCAACAACTCGAATGACCTTCACGAACGTCTCCTCCTCTGTCGTGTGCGCTGTGTGCTCAGCGCGAAGCGCAGCCGAAGGAAGCAAAGGCGAAGGTGAAGTCAATCCGGTTTGGGGTGACCAATCTTAGATTTGTTCTAATGGTCGCCAAAAGATCAGCGCTCTCCGCATGCAACGCGCATTTGAAGTGCGGCTGCGGCCTTACGCCTCACGGGCCAAACGCGAGCGCCGCTAGTAGCCGGCAACCGCAAGCGCCACCACAGTGCCCATGCCGACCCAGCCAAAGTGGCGGCCGCGCGTCGCGAGGGCGTTGGCGAGTGCCGCGCAGCCGAACACGACGGCGAGTGTGACGACGATCCAGTGCCGGGCGAGGTTCGACTGCATCAAGGGTGCCGCGAGCAGCAGCACGCCGCCGCCGATCCAGGCCACCGTGCCGGCCTGCCACACCAAGCGGATCAGCGTACGAAGGCGCGGCGGCTCGATTGTGGCACGAGCGAACACCTTGGTCTCGCCGAGCATGCCGTGGATCAGCGCCAGCACGATCGCGGCAGCGCCGGAGCATTGCAGCAGGAGATCGCGCATGACGGAAACTCCGATCTATCCAGTGGCCATACAGGTGTGTATGGTATGGACCCGCGCACGGTGACCTGTCAATACACTCGTGTATGGTCCTGATCATCGGGAACTCGCCATGACCGAACAGCTCGCCGCCGACGACTGGATCAAACAGGGGCTGAAGGCGCTCGCCAGAAGCGGCTTCACGGCGCTGAAGGCCGATCCGCTCGCCAAGGCCATGGGCGTGTCGCGCGGCAGCTTTTATTGGCATTTTGCCGATCTCGGCGCCTTCCACGCGGCCTTGCTGAAGCGCTGGCGCGAGATCGCGGCCGAGCAGATCATCGCCGATGTCGAGGCTGGCAGTGACGAACCGCTGACGGCGCTGTTGCGAAGATCTTTCAGCGCGCGGCTCGACCTCGAGCGCGCCGTGCGCAACTGGGCGGCGTTCGATGCGGCCGCGCAAGGCGCAGTCCGTGCGATCGACCGCCGCAGGCTCGATTATATCGAGGCGCTGCTGAAGAAGCGGGGACTCGACCCGGCGATGGCGCAGGCGCGCTCGCAGATCCTGTACTGGAGCTTTCTCGGCTTCGCGTTATCGGGCACGCCCGTGCCGCAGGCGCGGCTCCAGGCCCTGCTCGACGAGCTCTTGCGGATGATGTCCGCTTAGGCCGCGATGGGCGGATGCGAATTTCTGTGCTAGAGGCAATCCGACTGCCGGAGACCATCATGAACGCGCCCACCGAACGCCCCGAAGCCAGCGTCGATCCGAAGCTGCTGGAGATTCTGGTTTGCCCGTTGACCAAGGGCCCGCTGGAGTTCGATTCTGCCAAGCAGGAGCTGATCTCGCGCAGCGCCAAGCTCGCTTACCCGATCCGCGACGGCATCCCGATCATGCTGCCGGAAGAGGCGCGCAAGATCGATTGAAGTCACGGCACGTATCCCGGCTGGAGCGCGATGGCTTCACCACATTCTTGATGTCGTCCCGGCCTAGCGCGCAATTGCGTGCGGGGGGCCAGGATCCATAACCACAAAGGGAGTTATGGCGCGAAGCTGGTAACTCCAAGCCCGCAAATCATTGCTGCGGCGTATAGTCCCGGATCTGCGCGCGCTCAGAGCGCGCTTGTCCGGACGATGAAGAGAGGGTGGGGCGAGCGCTCTTGAAACCTCCGCCTACAACGCTTCGCCCTTCAACAAACGCGGCACTTCACCGGTCAAGCCGGCGGCCTGTCGGATGAAGAGATTCTTAAGCGGCGGGGCGCGGTCGACGAGGCCGAGGCCGATATCGCGCAACGAGCGCAGGAGCGTCGATTGGTTGGAGAACAGGAAGTTCAGCGAGTTGGTGGCGACGCCCATCGCCATGGTGTCGAAGCGGCGCCAGCGCTGGTAACGTTCGAGCACATCGACGCTGCCGAGATCCATGCCGAGACGCGCGGCATCGACCACCACCTCGGCCAGCGCGGCGACATCCTTCAGTCCCATGTTGAGGCCTTGGCCCGCGATCGGATGGATGACATGAGCGGCGTCGCCGACCAGCGCCAGACGCTCGGCGATGAAGGAGCGCGCGACGAAATAGGACAGCGGGAACGCACGCGGCGTGTCGAGTGCCTTGACCTCGCCGAGATGCAGACCGAAGCGCTGCTCGAGCTCGCCGTGAAATTCCGCCTCGCTCAGCGCGATGATGCGTGCGGCTTCGCTGCGGCGCTCGGTCCACACCAGCGAGGAGCGTTTGCCGGATAGGGGCAAAATCGCGAACGGACCGGCCGGCAGAAAATGCTCCTCGGCGCGGCCCTCGTGATCGCGCTCGTGCCCGACGGTGACGACGATGCCGGACTGGTCATATTCCCAGCCATGGGTAGCGATGCCGGCGCGCTCGCGCAGCTTGGATCTGGCGCCATCCGCGGCGACCAGCAGGCTTGCGGCGATCACGCTGCCGTCGCCGAGCGTCACGTCGATGCCTTCGGAACGCGCGTCGTACGAGGCGACAATGGTGGCACGCAGATCGATGCCCTCGGCCTCCGCACGCACCACCAGTGCATCGATCAGGCGACGGTTTTCGACCATATGCGCGAAGGGCTCGCCCGGCGCGACATCGCCGGCGAAATTCAGGAACACCGGACGCGTCGCGTCCTCCAGCTTGGAATCGGTGACGACCATGTCGAGGATCGGCTGCGCCTCGCCCCTGACATCGTCCCAAGCGCCGATCGCCTCGAACAGCCGGCGGCAAGCCGCCACGATCGCAGTTGCGCGCGGATCGCGGCTTGGACGCATGCTGAGCGCGGGATCGGCGACGATGACGGGAATCTCGGGCCCGAGCCCCTGGCGCAGCGCCAGCGCCAGCGCCAGCCCTGCAAACGCGCCGCCGCCAATGACAATGCTCCCCTGTACCGACATACCCGACTTTCCCGGCCAATTCCTGGACTTGCTAGCAGACTTGAGGTGGGCGAAACAGTGCGGTGAAACAAGGGCGGAACGGCAATCGTTCCGTCAGCCGGAGCGCGCGCGAGCGCGAACCCGGAATCCGGAGGTTATCGGCTCGGGATTCCGGGGCATCGCTGTCGCGATGCCCGAAATGACGAGGCACTCGAAAGCAGCAGCATGTCCAAAGGCCTGATCGACCTCATTTCAATCCTCGACCTCGAACAGCTCGAGGTGAACCTGTTCCGCGGCAACAGCCCAAAAACGAGCTGGCAGCGGGTGTTCGGCGGCCAAGTGATCGGACAGGCGATGGTGGCGGCCTGCCGCACCGTCGAGGGCCGGCTGCCGCATTCGCTGCATTGCTATTTCATTCTGCCGGGCGACCCGCAGATCCCGATCATCTACCAGGTCGAGCGCCTGCGCGATGGCAAGAGCTACTCGACGCGCCGCGTCACCGCGATCCAGCACGGCAACGCGATCTTCTCGATCATGGTATCGTTCCACGCCGAGGAGGAGAGTGCGTTCGATCATCAGGACAAGATGCCCGACGTCCCGCCGCCGGAAAAGCTCACGGCGGAGGAGGTGGCGAAGCAGCCGATGTTCAAGGAGATGCCGGAGTTCATCCGCCGCTATTATGAATCCGATCGTCCGATCGAGTTGCGCCCGGTCGAGCTCGGCCGTTATTTCGGCCAGAAGATCGACGATGGCCGCATTCACGTCTGGATCAAGACGGCTGCGAAACTGCCCGACGATCCGGCACTGCACATGTGTGCGCTCGCCTATGCCTCGGACTTTTCGCTGCTGGATGCGATCATGGCGCGCTATGGCCGCACGCTGTTCGACAAGCGCATGATGCCAGCGAGTCTCGACCACGCGATGTGGTTTCACCGCCCGTTCCGCGCCGACGAGTGGCTGCTCTACGCTCAGGATTCGCCGAGCGCACAAGGCGGCCGCGGCCTGACCCGCGGCTCGATCTTCAAGCCCGACGGCACGCTGGTGGCCTCCGTCGCGCAGGAAGGCTCGGTGCGCGAGCGGAGGGCGTGATAGCTTAGAGCGAGCCGCGCGGAGCGAGCTCGGTCTGCGATGCAAACCAGTTCATGATCCAGCGATACACCCACGGGATCGGGATGATGAAGCTGCACAGGATCACGGCCACGATTCCACGCCACAGAATGTCAAGGCCGCTGCCCTTGAAGACGATTTCGCGCCGCGTGCCTTCGACGCTGCGGCAGAACCAGCGCATCTGCGCCGCGGCGACCCAGGCCCAGCCGATGATGGTGATGATCGAGACCGCGAACAGCAGGCTCCAGCCGATATAGGCCCAGATCGAGCCGGTGAAGCTCAGGCCCAGCGGCTGCCCGTTGGAGGCGAGGTTCGCGACCATCCATTTGATCAGCAGCCAGTAGAGAACGATCTGGACGATGAACAGCAGGTTGCTCAAGATCTCGCTGCCGATGAAGGAGATGGCGATCGCCAGGACGATGAAGCCGAAAAACCAGGGCACCAGCGTCATCGCATTGCCGGTGAAGCTGAGGTTCGGACGCCCCGGGACGTTCACGCAGGACACGATCCATTGCGTGTACCAGACGAACACCCACGGCGCTGGCAGGACGAAGATCATTCCGATCAGCAAGACGATGCTGCGCCAGGTGAACTCGAGGATGCCGAAATCGACCGAAAGTGATCCTCCACCTGCGCCATCATAGCCGCCAGCGTGAGCATATCCGCCGGCCGGCATCATCGGCGGCGCGGCGCCGCCGCGGACCAGGCCAGGAATTTCGGCGGCCTTCTGCCAGCCGGCCATGCCCTCGGTCCACACCAGCGTGTCTGGGCGCACGATTCCTTGGGCGACGAGGTCGCGAAATTGCCCCTCCGGAAAGGGCCCCTGCTGCTTGCCCTCGGATGCGTAGAACCAACTCGCCATGTAGCCGTCCCCCTCGAACATACTTATGTACCGGCCGGGACGCCTGGGTTCACCGCATCCATGCCAAAAATGCATTGTGAAGGATGAACGGCTGCCCTGTACAGAGGCGGCCGTTCACATGGCCAAACGTTTTTCCGCTTCAACCTGCAACTTTTTTGTGCCATTTGCCCGGAAAGATGCCAGATTGACGCAGCGCCGAGGACATACGGCGCATCCCGGGGAATAGGCCTGACCATGAAACTCGTCGTCGCGATCATCAAACCCTTCAAGCTCGATGAGGTCCGCCAGGCCCTCACGGCGATCGGCGTGCACGGCATGACCGTGACCGAGGTGAAGGGCTATGGCCGCCAGAAGGGCCACACCGAGATCTATCGCGGCGCCGAATATGTCGTGAACTTCCTGCCCAAACTGCGCATCGAGATCGCGGTCGCATCCGACGTGGCCGACAAGGCGGTCAGCGTGATCACCGCGACCGCGCGCACCGGCCAGATCGGTGACGGCAAGATCTTCGTCACGCCGATCGACCACGCGCTGCGTATCCGCACCGGCGAAACCGACAGCGACGCGCTCTAGATTCTGGTTTGACGCGTTGTCTTGGGGCGAGCCGGAATCCGCTTCGCTCAAAAACGCGCTGATATGTCTTCGTCGATCGCACCGGGCAACGACGCCACAGTGTGCGACGTCATCACCATGCTGGGGGAACGACATGGCGGGATTGTTGCGCCGCGCAGCTTGTTTGGCTGTGCCGATCGGACTTTTGTCGATCATTGCCTCGCCGGCGCACGCCGCGGGCTCCGAGATCAACACCGCCGACACCGCTTGGATGATCGTCGCCACCGCGCTGGTGCTGATGATGACGATCCCGGGACTTGCGCTGTTCTACTCCGGCATGGTGCGGAAGAAGAACGTGCTTGCCACCATGGCGCAGAGCCTCGCCGCAGTGACGCTGATCTCGATTCTCTGGGTCGCGTTCGGCTACTCGCTGTGCTTCGTCGGCGACGGCCCCTGGATGGGCACGCTCGACCGCTGGTTCCTTGCGGGCATGACCATGGACAGCATCAATCCGGCGGCCAAGACGATCCCGGAATCGCTGTTCATGCTCTACCAGATGACGTTTGCGATCATCACGGTGGCGCTGGTCGCGGGCTCGGTCGCCGATCGCATGCGGTTCTCCGCCTATCTCTTGTTCTCCGTCGCTTGGTTCATGTTCGTCTACATTCCGCTGGCGCATTGGGTGTGGGGCGGCGGCTTCCTCGCCAGTATGGGCGTGTTGGATTTCGCCGGCGGCCTCGTGGTGCATCTGTCGGCCGGCACCGGCGGCCTCGTCGCCGCGATGGTAATGGGGCGCCGTCACGGCTATGGCACCGAGAATCTTTCGCCATTCGATCTCTCGCTCGCGGTGATGGGCACCGGCCTGTTGTGGGTCGGCTGGTTCGGCTTCAACGGCGGCTCGGCGGGCGCGGCCAATTCGCGCGCGGTGATGGCGATCATCGCAACGCATCTCGCCGCCTGCGCCGGCGCCCTGACCTGGGGCGCGATCGAATGGTCGACGCGGCGCAAGCCTTCGGTGCTCGGCATGATCTCCGGCGCGGTCGCGGGGCTCGGCACCATCACGCCGGCCTCCGGATTCGTGGCGCCCTGGCACGGCATTGTCATCGGCATCATCGCCGGTGCGGTTTGCTATTGGGCCTGCACCTGGCTGAAGCACCGCTTCAACTATGACGATTCGCTCGACGTGTTCGGCGTCCATGGCATCGGCGGCCTGACCGGCACCCTGCTTGGCGGCGTGTTCGCAACCAGCGCCATTGGCGGCGCCGCCGGCCTGATCGAGGGCCACCCCCAGCAATTGTTGATCCAGTTCTATGGCGTCGCCGTCACCTTCGTCTGGTCGGCAGGCGTGAGCTTCATCCTGCTCAAGCTGGTCGGCCTGTTCGTGCCGTTGCGCGTATCCCATGAGCACGAACTCGAAGGCCTGGACATTTCGCAGCACGGCGAGGCCCTGCAATAAGCCTTACGCTACGAAATTACCTTCCCGTTGCCCGAGGCATGAGCAACATTGTGTCGACAGCCTGTCCTGCCCGCCTTTTGGGCAGTCGTGACCACGTTTTGAGCGCGACGTAATAGCGCACTGCGCAGCAGCACGCGCCAAGCGCGAAAACACCCGTTTTCATAATCTATTAGGCAACGCGCCTGATCTGGCACGGCATTTGATTCTAGGGTCCCGGCTGTGCCCGCGTAGTGAACTTCTCCCTCGTGGCGAACCAGTCGAGAACGCCCGGCCATGTCCGGACCGGGCCAAAGCGGGGATAGGACCCATGAAAATTGTTATGGCGATTATCAAGCCATTCAAGCTGGAAGAAGTCCGTGACGCCCTGACCGCCATCGGCGTTCACGGTCTCACGGTGACGGAAGTCAAGGGATATGGCCGCCAGAAGGGCCATACGGAAATCTACCGCGGCGCCGAATATGCCGTGAGCTTCCTGCCCAAGATCAAGATCGAGGTCGCTATCGCCTCCGACCAGGTCGACAAAACCGTCGACGCCATCACGTCTGCCGCGAAAACCGGCCAGATCGGCGACGGCAAGATCTTCGTCATCAACCTCGACCATGCGGTGCGCATCCGCACCGGCGAGGCCGACGCCGCGGCCCTTTGATTTCGCGCTCAACCTTTATCCAATCAGGAGTGAATAAAATGACGTTTAAGCGTCCCTATGGCGCGGGACTGGCGGCTCTCGCAGTCGGCCTGTTCGCTGCGACCGCAGCCTATGCCGAGCCAACGGTCAACAAGGGAGACAACGCCTGGATGCTGACATCGACAGTGCTTGTGCTGTTGATGACGATCCCCGGCCTCGCGCTGTTCTACGGCGGCCTCGTCCGTTCCAAGAACATGCTCTCGGTTCTGATGCAGGTGTTCTACACCGTCTGCGTCGTCACCGTGATCTGGGCCGTCTACGGCTACAGCCTCACCTTCACCGGCGGCTCCGACTTCATCGGCGGCTTCTCCAAGGCCTTCATGATGGGCGTGACCACCGATACCAAGGCCGCAACCTTCTCGGTCGACGCCAACATCTCGGAGCTCATCTATGTCTGCTTCCAGATGACCTTCGCGGCGATCACGCCCGCCCTCATCGTCGGCGCCTTCGCCGAGCGCATGAAGTTCGCGGCGATCGCGCTCTTCATCCCGCTTTGGGTCACGCTGATCTACTTCCCGATCGCGCACATGGTCTGGTACTGGCCCGGCCCGGACATGATTCAGGATGCGGCCAAGGCCCTCGCAGCGGCGGGTGACGCGGCAGCCAAGACCGCGGCGCAGGCCAAGCTCGACGAGATCAATGCCGACGCCGGCTGGATCTTCAAGAAGGGCGCGATCGACTTCGCGGGCGGCACCGTGGTGCACATCAACGCCGGCATCGCAGGTCTCGTCGGCGCTCTGCTGATCGGCAAGCGCGTCGGCTACGGCAAGGAGCTGATGGCTCCGCACTCGCTGACCATGTCGATGATCGGTGCCTCGCTGCTCTGGGTCGGCTGGTTCGGCTTCAACGCCGGGTCCAATCTCGAAGCCAACGGCGGCGCCGCGCTCGCCATGACCAACTCCTTCGTCGCCACCGCAGCCGCCGCGCTGTCGTGGATGTTCGCGGAGTGGATCATCAAGGGTCATCCCTCGGTGCTCGGCGTCATCTCCGGCGCTGTCGCGGGCCTCGTGGCGGTCACGCCTGCGGCCGGTTACTCCGGCGTGATGGGTGCGATCGTTCTCGGCCTCGTGGTCGGCGTGGTCTGCCTGTTCTTCTGCACCGCCGTGAAGAACGCGCTGGGCTATGACGACTCGCTCGACGTGTTCGGCGTGCACTGCGTCGGCGGCATCGTCGGCGCGATCGGCACCGGCATCCTCGTCAACCCCGCGTTGGGTGGTGCCGGCATCATGGACTATACCGCGATCCCGCCGAAGGCTGCCGATTATGACTTCGCAACGCAGATGATCGCCCAGCTCTGGGGTGTCGGCACGACGCTGGTGTGGTCGGGCATCGGTTCGGCGATCCTCTATAAGGTCGTCGATGTGATCGTTGGTCTCCGCACCAATGTCGAGAGCGAACGTGAAGGCCTCGACATCACCGAGCACACCGAGCGCGCCTACAACATGTAACTCTCCTCCCGGTCGCGATCTCCTTGGGGACCGCGACCAGACCTACGGTTCGGGCACATACCCGGCAATGCCCTGACCGTTGAGGGGCTCCAGCGCAAGCTGGAGCCCCTTTCTTTCGATCGGGGTGCCGAAGAAAGGATTGCCGTTGCGCGACTGTCGCGAAGCTCGTCTTGGCCGGGCTCGTCCCGGCCAAGACGTCGCCGAAACATCCACGTCCCGGGAAGAGCACGATCAAGCGCCGCCAGCGACGAGAAGCGAGGACCTCGACAAAAGCGCCATGGATCCCGCCGTCATCCCGCCTCAATATTCCCGCTCTGGACGGAGGCGGCGGTCGATGGTTAATCGCGTCTTAACCTCGCCCTATCTATGGTGAACTGAACCGCTTCCCGCCGGTGCCTTCGCGCGACCGGCTGTTCCAAGAGTGCTGGCGCCCAGAATGGCTATGACCGCTTCATCCCGTGCGCCGCAGACCGGTGGAAGCTCCGAGACCGAACGCTCGCCCTTCGTCCGGCTGAACGAGCTCTTGGCCCCGCATCAGCCGGGTAAGCCCTTGATCACGCTTGCGGTCGGGGAACCCCAGCATCCGGTGCCTGATTTCGTCGGCCCGGTGCTGGCCAAGCACATCGCCGATTTCGGGCGGTACCCCATGAACAAGGGTACCGACCCGTTCCGCAAAGCCGCCGGCGCCTGGCTGTCGTCGCGTTTCAACCTGCCCCGGGCGCTCGACCCCGAGAGCGAGATTCTCGTCCTCAACGGCAGCCGCGAGGGGCTGTTCCTCGCCGCGATCGCAGCCGCGCGCTATGTCGGCCCGCGCCCGGGCAAGCCCGCCGTCCTGATGCCGAACCCGTTCTATCCGGTCTATGGCGCCGGCGCCCTCGCAGCAGCTTGCGAGCCGGTCTATCTGCCGACCACCGTCGACAACGGCTTCCTGCCCGATCTCGATGCCATCGATGAGGCGACGCTGGCGCGAACGGTGGCGTTCTATCTCGCCTCGCCCGCCAACCCGCAGGGCTCGGTCGCCACACCCGATTATTTCAAGCGGTTGAAGCAACTCGCCGATCGTCACGGCTTCGTGATTCTCAGCGACGAGTGCTATTCGGAAATCTACACCCGCGAGGCACCGGGCAGCGCGCTCGAATGCGCCGGCCCCGATTTCACCCGCGTGGTCGCGTTCCAGTCGCTCTCGAAGCGCTCCAACCTTC
Organism: Bradyrhizobium sp. 154; assembly: GCF_023073875.1. Classification (NCBI taxonomy): domain Bacteria; kingdom Pseudomonadati; phylum Pseudomonadota; class Alphaproteobacteria; order Hyphomicrobiales; family Nitrobacteraceae; genus Bradyrhizobium; species Bradyrhizobium sp. 154. The sequence continues at coordinate 14,583 of NZ_JADPKG010000020.1, read as the reverse complement.
CGGGCCTGCGCGTCGGTTTTGCCGCCGGTGACAAGAAGTTCATCGGCATGTTCCTGGAGCTGCGCAACATCGCGGCGCCGCAAGTGCCGGTGCCGCTCCAGCATGTCGCGACCGTTGCTTACGGCGACGAAACGCATGTCGAGGAGAACCGCAGGCTCTACCGGATCAAGTTCGATCTCGCCGACCAGATCATCGGCAATCGTTACGGCTACCGCCGGCCCGATGCCGGCTTCTGCGTCTGGCTCGACACGTCCGCGATCGGCGACGACGTGTCCGTGACGCTGAGACTCTTCAAGGAAGCAGGCGTGCGCGTGGTGCCCGGCAGCTATCTGGCGCGGCTCCAGCCCGACGGCTTCAATCCCGGCGCAGGCTACATTCGCCTCGCGCTGGTGCAGGATGGCGAGACCACGGCGCAGGCGCTGCACCGCCTGGTCGAGACTCTGGGTTAGGCGGGGCCCATGAGCATGTCGGCAATCGAACGTGTCATTCCACTGGTCGGCCATCTGCCGCCCTCGATCCGCGAGGGGTTGGCGCGGCGCCTGCGCGAGCTCACCGGCCTCGGCCTGGTCGCGCTGTCCGGCGGCGCGTCGGCGGCGCTGATGACCTGGTCGGTGCAGGATCCCAGCCTCAGCCACGCCACCTCACGGCCGATCCGCAACATCCTCGGCTATGCCGGCGCGATCGGCGCCGATCTTGCAATGCAGATCCTCGGGCTCGGCGCGATCATGCTGGTCCTGACCGTCGCGGTCTGGGGCTGGCGCATGATGACGCATCGGCCATTCGACCGCGAAGCGCTGCGGCTCGGCTCCTGGATTCTCTGCACGGTGATCGCGGCGGGCTTCGTCAGCTGCTGGCCGCATGGCGGCGCCTGGCCGCTGCCGACCGGCCTTGGCGGCGTGGTCGGCGATGCCCTGGTGCGCGCACCCGCAGTGATCTTTGGGCCGGCCGGCACGATCTACCGCATCTTGCTCGGCACGATCCTGTTCGCCGCGATGACGGCGACCTTCCTGATCGCCTGTGGTCTCGGCGCGCGCGAGCATGACGACGAGTTCGCGGATATCGAAAACGACGACAAACCGCTCGACGCAGACGAGGAGAGCGATCGCGGCTCGGTGTCGCTGGGCTGGCTGTTCCACGCCTTGATGAGCACCAAGGCGCGACTGATCTGGCTGCTCGGCGCCGCTTACCGCTCGCTGGTCTCGAGCGGGCCGAAGACCAAGCCCGTTGCGTTCAGTCGTCAGGAGCCCAATCTCGGCGGCGGCCGCGGCGCGCCCTCGATCACACCGCAGTCCGAAGACGAGGACCACGCGGACGAGTACGAAGAAGAGGAAGACGAGGAGGAAGAGGAGGAGCCCGCCGCGCGCGCCCCGCGCAAGAAGGCTGCTCCGAAAACTCCTGCCAAGAAATCCTCCGACAAGTTCGATCTTCCGTCCGTCTCCATGCTCGCCGCGCCAAAGGCCGGCGACCGCCAGCCGCTCAGCAAGGCCGAGCTTGAAACCAATTCCCGCTCCCTCGAAGGTGTGCTCCAGGATTTCGGCGTGCGCGGCGAGATCGTGAAGGCCAATCCGGGTCCCGTCGTCACGCTGTACGAGCTGGAGCCGGCGCCCGGCATCAAGTCGTCGCGCGTGATCGGGCTTGCCGACGACATCGCGCGCTCGATGAGCGCGCTATCCGCCCGCGTCGCGGTCGTGCCCGGCCGTAACGCGATCGGCATCGAGCTGCCGAACGCGCACCGGGAAAAGGTCTATCTGCGCGAACTGCTGGTGGCGAAAGAGGCGACCGACACGGTTGCAAAGCTGCCGCTCTGCCTCGGCAAGACCATCGGCGGCGATCCCGTCATCATCGACCTAGCGCGCACGCCGCACATGCTGATCGCCGGTACCACCGGCTCCGGCAAATCGGTCGCCATCAACACCATGATCCTCAGCCTGGTCTATAGGCTGCGCCCCGACCAGTGCCGGCTGATCATGGTCGATCCGAAGATGCTCGAACTCTCCGTCTATGACGGCATCCCCCATCTGCTCACGCCGGTTGTGACCGATCCGAAGAAGGCGGTGGTTGCGCTGAAATGGGCCGTGCGCGAGATGGAAGAGCGCTACAAGAACATGGCCAAGCTCGGTGTGCGCAACATCGATGGCTACAACACGCGCCTGCTCGAATTGAAGGCCAAGGGCGAGGAGCCGACGCGCACGGTGCATACCGGCTTCGACAAGGAGACCGGCAAGGCGATCTACGAGGAAGAGAAGCTCTCGCTCGACCCGCTGCCCTACATCGTCATCATCGTCGACGAAATGGCCGACCTGATGATGGTCGCCGGCAAGGACATCGAAGGCGCGGTGCAGCGTCTGGCGCAGATGGCGCGCGCCGCCGGCTTGCACGTGATCCTCGCCACGCAGCGTCCGTCGGTCGACGTCATCACCGGCACCATCAAGGCGAACTTCCCGACCCGCATCGCTTTCCAGGTGACGTCCAAGATCGACAGCCGCACCATTCTCGGCGAGATGGGCGCCGAGCAGCTGCTCGGCCAGGGCGACATGCTCTACATGGCCGGCGGCGGCCGCATCAGCCGCGTGCACGGACCTTTTGCCTCCGACGAGGAGGTCGAGAAGGTGGTGCGTCACCTCAAGACGCAGGGCCAGCCCGAATATCTCGAAGCGGTCACGGCCGAAGAGCCCACCGAGGACGAGGATGGCGCGGTGTTCGACGCCACGGGCATGGGTGCCGACGGCGGCGGCGATTTATTTGCGCAGGCCGTTGCCATCGTCAAACGTGACCGCAAGGCCTCGACCAGCTACATCCAGCGCCGCCTGCAAATCGGCTATAACCGCGCTGCATCGCTGATGGAGCGCATGGAACTGGAAGGCATCGTCGGGCCCGCCAACCATGCCGGCAAGCGTGAGATTCTGGTCGAGGAAGAAGACAGCCATATGTGAGGCAAGGGACCTCGAGACATCATTTCACGCAGAATCGATATCTGCTTTTGGCCGAAATCACGCTAAGAAGGCGCCCAGCCACGTTAGGACGACGCGTTGATCAGACATACGGACATTCGATTCGCTGCCACCATCGCTGCGCGTAGCGCGCGGGTGGCCGGCGTGCTTCTGGTGACCGCCGCGATGGTGACCGCAGCGTCGCTGGCGCAGACTGTGCCTGTGCCCAAGCCCGCGCCGAAGGGACGTGACGGCGGCGCCGCGGGCGGGCCAGCTATCACCGGTGCGACGCAGACGCCACCGAATCCGGTCATCCCGGATCCGCGCCGCAACGTGCCGAGCAGCATCTTCCAGACCTTCGACGCCAACCAGAAGGCACAGGCCGCCAAGGTCAGCGCCTATCTGTCCTCGCTTCAGACGCTGGTCGGGAATTTCGTTCAGGTCGGCCCCGACGGCAGCAAGACGCAGGGCGATTTCTACATCCAGAAGCCGGGCAAGGTCCGCTTCGAATATGATGCGCCGAGCCCGATCGACATCGTCGCCGACGGATCGTCGCTGGTGGTGCGTGATCGCAAGCTCGCAACCCAGGACGTGTATCCGCTGTCGCAGACGCCGCTGCGTTTCCTGCTGTCCGATCGCATCGACCTGATGAGAGACACCAACGTCGTCAACGTATCGGCTGACGACGTCTTCATTAGCGTTACCATCGAGGAGAAGCAGGCGCTGGTCGGCACCAGCCGTCTCCTCTTGATGTTTGGCGCCAAGGACGGTCAGTTGAAGCAGTGGACCGTCACCGATCCGCAGGGCTACGACACCACGATCGCGGTCTACAATCTGGATTCGAGCAAGAAGCTCGATCCCAACATGTTCAAGATCGATTTCACCAATTACGGCCCATCGCCAGGTTGAACGTTCTATCGCCGTAGGGTGAGCGAAGGTGCCCTTGCGCCGTGCCCACCATCTCTTTCCTCGCGGCAGGCATGGTGGGCACGCTTCGCTCTTCGAGCTGCACCGGACAAATTGCTGTGCCCGTGCTGCGAGACCTCGCATTTCCAAGCTGGAAAAGACGTGGGCACGTCGCGCTGCGCCTTTGCCCATCCTGCGAGAGCTTGCTAAGACGCACGTCCCATGCGTTTTTCCCTGACAACCTGGAACATCAATTCGGTGCGGCTACGCATCGATCTGGTCGCGAAATTCCTCAAGAGCGCGCGGCCGGACGTGCTGTGCCTGCAGGAGACCAAATGCATCGACGACGCCTTTCCGCTCAAGCGTTTCAAGCGGCTCGGCTATGAGCACGTCGCGCTGAACGGGCAGAAGGGCTATCACGGCGTCGCCATCGTCTCGAAGATTCCGTTCGAGTCGAAGGACATCCGAACCTTCTGCGACAAGCTGGATTCCCGCCACATCTCGGTGTCGTTCGGCGGCACGGCCAACATCGCAAAGCCGCTGATCGTGCATAATTTCTACGTGCCCGCCGGCGGCGACATTCCCGATCCCGCGCTGAACGAGAAGTTCGACCACAAGCTGCGCTTCCTCGACGAGATGAGAGCCTGCGAGCCGCTGCATCCGCGAGGGCAGGACCGCCACATCCTCGTCGGCGACCTCAACGTCGCCCCGCACGAGAACGACGTCTGGTCGCACAAGCAGCTTCTGAAGGTGGTTTCGCACACCCCGATCGAAACCGAGAAGCTGAAGGCGGCGCTGGCTGCCGGCGAATGGATCGATGTCGCGCGCGAGCGCATCCCGATGTCGGAGAAGGTCTATACGTGGTGGAGCTATCGCTCCCCCGACTGGACCGTCGGCGATCGCGGCCGCCGGCTCGACCACATCTGGGTCTCGCGCGCGCTGAAGGATGCCGTTCAGGATTTCAAGATCCTTCGCGATGCGCGGAGCTGGGAGCGGCCGTCGGACCATGTCCCGGTGACGGTGACGCTCGAGGTTTAGCACCGTCCATCACGCCTGACGCCCTCATTCTGAGGAGCGCGCGTGCGCGCGTCTCGAAGGATGGGCTGCGGGCGATGTCCGGGCCTTCATGGTTCGAGACGGCGCTGACGCGCCTCCTCACCATGAGGATCACTCACGACGTCAGCTTCGCACCGGCCATCAAAATATCGCTGGCGATCTGGCTGGAGCGGACTGCGAATTCGTCGCGCAGGCGAACCGCGGCGGCGGGGTCGCTTTCGAGCACGCGCTGGAACAGGCTGCGCGCGATGCGGATGACGGAGGCGTGCTCCAGCGCGACCGCGGTCGACGGCCGCTTCATCGGCACGACCAGCGCGAGCTCGCCGATCAGGGCGCCGGGACCGGCGATCATTTCGGCACCGGCGCCGTCATCGACCCGGAAGGCGCCGCGCTGGACCACGAAGCCGGCGTCGGCATCGTCGCCGAGATTGAACAGGACGTCGCCGCGGACGAAGTTGCGCTGCTCGGAGCCGATCGCCAGCATGCGCAACGAGGCGTCTCCCAACAGGCGCAGTGTCGGGACACGCTCGAGAAGCGCTACATCGTCGTCGATTGACATTCAGGTCCGAGGCTCAAGGGCAGGCGATCTAACGATTCGCAGGCCCCTGAAGCGTATCACGGCACCAGCTTGTAGCCACCGGCTTCCGTGACCAGGATTTCCGGGTTGGCGGCGTCCTTCTCGATCTTCTGGCGAAGGCGGTAGATGTGGGTTTCCAGCGTGTGGGTGGTGACGCCGGAATTATAACCCCAGACCTCCTGGAGCAGCGTCTCGCGCGACACCGGCATCTGGCCGGCCCGGTAGAGGAAGCGGAGGATGGCGGTCTCCTTTTCGGTGAGGCGGACCTTGCGCGCGTTCGCTGCCGTCAGCATCTTCGAGCCGGGGCGGAAAGAGTAGGGGCCGACCGAGAACACCGCGTCCTCGCTGGCCTCGTGCTGGCGAAGCTGGGCGCGGATGCGGGCGAGCAGCACGGCGAAGCGGAAGGGCTTTGCCACATAATCGTTGGCGCCGGACTCCAGCCCCAAAATGGTGTCGGAATCGGTGTCGTGGCCGGTCAGCATGATGATCGGGGCCTTGAAGCCGCCCTTGCGTAACGAGCGAACCACCTCGCGACCATCGGTGTCGGGCAGGCCGACATCCATCAGAACGAGATCGGGAGCATTGGCCTTTGCGGCGCTTGCGCCCTTGGCGCCGGTATCGACGGCGGATGCTTCGAATTCTTCGTGCAGCGATAATTGCTCCACCAACGTATCGCGCAGATCGGTATCGTCATCCACGATCAGGATCTTGCGGGCATTGGCCATAGGGGGTCATCCTTTTGGATCCGGCTCGGCGCGCATCCATGCCGCACCCAGCCGCGAGGGAAAGTTAGGGGTCGCCGTTGTTATTGTTGTTCGTGTTGAAGTAGTGGGCTGTTACCGATTCACAAGCCAGAACCACTCTAACCCAGAATAGCAGGGCGTTTTGATGAATGTCCTGTAATGAATTCGACATCGCACGTTCACATGAAAAACAAAGCTGCGTCAGCTAGTTACACCATGAACCGAAGTGCCGGGCCGCTGTCCGCGATCCGCGTTAGGCGTGCCGCCGGCAATCCCCGCCGGGGCTGGCTGACGGCCGGAGCACTGACGATACCGGTGGCGCTGGGACGCGGCGGCATCCTCGCCAACAAGCGCGAGGGCGACGGCGGCACCCCGAAAGGCAGCTTCCGCCCCAGGCGGTTGTGGTGGCGGGGCGATCGGCACAGCCGTCCGCAGACATTCTTGCCGGCCCGGATCATCACCGGCGAGGACGCCTGGTGCGAGGACCCCAAAGACCGTCATTACAACCAAGGTATCCGGCTCGGCGAAGGGCAGGGCGGTGACCGGCTCAAGCGGAGCGACCATCTCTATGATTTCATCATCGAGATCGACCACAACACGAGGCCGCGCATCGCCGGCCGCGGCAGCGCGGTGTTCTTGCACCTCGCCCGCGACAATTTCGGCCCGACCGCAGGCTGCGTCGCCATGACGAGATCTGCGATGCTGCAATTGCTGCGACGATTGGGACCAAGAACGAAAATCATCATCGGGTGAGGACGCATGCTCGACAGGGATCAGATCGGGCAGCGGAGGTGGTGACCCCGGGCATGGGCCATCCGCCGCTGCCGATCCAGGCCGGCGATCATTTTGCGGTGGATTTCGGCGTGCTGGGCAAGGTGTCGGTGGGGTTTGCGTAGGTGCGGCCCCTTCCGCCGTCATTGCGGGGGAAGTGAAGCAATCCCGAAATGCATACGTGGAAAGACTCTGGATTGCTTCGCTTCGCTCGCAATGACGAAATCAAGACCGTTGCCCCACGGCCCTTCGCCTACGGCTCTCACCGATGCCCGAAGATCGCGCTTCCCACGCGGACATGGGTGGCGCCGAGCATGATCGCGGTCACAAAATCCGCGCTCATGCCCATCGACAGGTTCTTCAGGCCATTGCGCGCCGCGATCTTGGCGGTGAGAGCAAAGTGCGCCGCCGGCGGTTCGTCGATCGGCGGGATGCACATCAGGCCGGAAATCGTCAGCCCATAGGTGTCGCGGCAGCTCGCGAGGAAGGCATCGGCCTCGCCGGGCGCGACGCCGGCCTTCTGCGGCTCCTCGCCGGTGTTGATCTGGACGAACAGCTGCGGGTGCTTGTTCTGGGATTCGATTTCCTTGGCTAACGCTTGGCAAATGCTCGGACGGTCGACCGAATGGATGGCATCGAACAGCGCGACCGCCTCCTTCGCCTTGTTGGATTGCAGCGGCCCGATCAGATGCAGCGCGATGTCCGAGTAGACAGACATTAACGCGGGCCACTTGCCTTTGGCCTCCTGGACCCGATTTTCGCCGAATACGCGCTGTCCGGCGTCGATCACCGGGGTAATCGTATCCGCGGCGAAAGTCTTGGACACTGCGATCAGCGTCACGGAGGCGCGATCGCGCTGCGCATCCTTGCAGGCACGTGCAATTTCGGCCTCGACTGCGGCGAGCCCGTTTGGTGAATGGCCGGTTGCCGGCGCGGCGTTGGCTTCTGTCATGACGTCGATCGGTTGTGGTCGTAACCGCAGGTAAGTCCAATTTTACCGAGTTCAAGAAAGAGTTTTTGAACCCTTCGCTTTACCTTGCCCGTGGGGTGGGTAGCGAAGATGGCAAGCGTCAGTCTCAACCGCAAACGAGCCAAACTCAAGCAGGTTCTCGGAATCCGGGCGCGGCTCGCGTTGCTCGCGGTGATTCTGGTGGCCCCCTTGATGCTCGAGCGCATCCGTTCGCTCGAAGACACGCGCGCGCGGCAGATCGCGCAGGCCGCCGCCGAATTCACCACCGTCGCAAGGCACAGCGCCGATGCGCAGCGCGAGGTGATCTCGTCGGTCGAGACCATCCTGAAATCGGAGGCCTTCATTCGGGCGTCCGCCGGCGGGATCAGCAAGAGCTGCGACGTGCTGCGTGCGAGCCTGCCGTCGAGCCTGCCCTGGATCCGCACGCTTCTAATCGCGGGCCAGGACGGCCGCATCCAGTGCGCCACCAACAACATGTATGTCGGCCTCGATCTCAGTGACCGGCCCTACTTCCTGCAGGCACAGGAAACCGGCCGTTTCGTGCTGAGCGACTTCATCCTGTCGCGGCCCGCGCCGACGCCGACCGTCATGGCGGTTTATCCGGTGTCCGCCTTCAGCGGCGTTCCGGATGCCGTCGTGCTCGCCACCGTCAACCTCGACTGGATGTCGAAGGTTATGAGCAATCTCGGCGGACGCGCCGGCATCACGGCGGTTCTCGTCGACAGCGCCGGCACCGTACTGGCCGCGCCCGCCGACCAGCACAGCGCGGTCGGCCGTCCCCTCGACAACATGCCGCTGATGTCGGCGATCGCCGACAGGGCGCTGCGGTCCGACCAGGATGAAGGCGCGCTGTCCTTTCTAGCTGCCGACGGCTCCCGCCGCGCGGTCAGCTACATCCGCATCGCCGGCACCAATGCCCGCCTGATCGCAAGCATCGACGAGGACAAGGTGTCCGCGGCGGTGAGCCGCGACATCCGCACCGCCTATCTTCAGCTCGCCTTCGTCGTCGTGTTCGTCCTGCTCGGCGCGCTGATCGCCGCCGAGAAACTGGTGATCAAGCCGATCGAGATGCTGGCCGACATGGCCAAGCGTCTCGGCGAAGGCGATCTGTCGGCGCGGGCGGCGCGTACTCGCCTGCCCGCCGAGTTCGTGCCGCTGGCGCGCGCGTTCAATGCGATGGCCGCGCAATTGAGTCAGCGCGAGCGCGAGCTGATCGCGAGCAACGACCGCCTGACGGTGATGGCATCGATCGACATGCTGTCCGGTCTCGCAAACCGTCGCGGCTTCCAGAGCCGGCTCGATTTCGAATGGATGCGCGCCCAGCAATATGGCAGCGACCTCGCGCTTCTGATGATCGACGTCGACCACTTCAAGCTCTTCAACGACACTTATGGCCATCTCGAAGGCGATTCCTGCCTGACCCGGCTCGGCGAATCGCTGTCCGGCATTGCCGCCGACACGATGGGTTTCGCGGCGCGCTATGGCGGCGAGGAATTCTGTCTGCTGCTGCCGAACACCGACGTCGCCCGCGCCGTCGAAATCGGCGAACTCGTCCGCGCGGCCGTGTTGAAACTCTGCCTGCCGCATATCACCTCCGCGCATATGATCGTCACCGTCTCGATCGGCGTTGCAGCGACGAAGCCAAACGAGACACTGCGCCCCGGTGACCTCATCGAAGCCGCCGACGCCGCGCTCTACGCCGCAAAACACCGCGGCCGCAACAACGTCGTCGAGCACGGCGTGCAGGCGATCGAGACCGGCGCGACCGAGATCGCGATGGCAGGCTAGCCGGCCATCCGCTCCCGATCGAACTCGCTCTCCGTAACGGCGCGATTGCGGCCGCTGCTCTTGCAAGATAGAGCGCGCGGTTGCCGCGCTCGAGACTGGCGCTCAGCTCGTTAATTGCACCTCAAACTGGACCTACCTCGGTAGCGAACCGGAGGTTTGAAGCGGAAAACGTGAAATCTATCGGCGTTCGGCAACCCATTGACCCCTTACAGGCTTTTATGGCCTAGTCCGCCGTCTTTAGCCGGCCGAACCCACGAAAACCCAACGATTCCATGACCTCCGAACGCTACAATGCCCGCGACGCCGAACCGCGCTGGCAACGCCTCTGGGACGAACAGGCGATCTTCGTCTCCCGAAACGACGATCCGCGGCCGAAATATTACGTCCTCGAGATGTTCCCCTACCCCTCCGGGCGCATCCATATCGGTCATGTCCGCAACTATACGCTCGGTGACGTCCTGGCCCGGTTCATGCGCGCCAAGGGGTTCAATGTGCTGCACCCGATGGGCTGGGACGCCTTCGGCCTGCCGGCCGAGAACGCCGCGATCGAGCGCAAGGTCGCGCCCAAGGCCTGGACCTACGACAACATCGCCGCGATGAAGAAGCAGCTCCGCTCGATCGGGCTGTCGCTGGACTGGTCCAGAGAGATCGCGACCTGCGATCCTTCCTACTACAAGCACCAGCAGAAGATGTTTCTCGACTTCCTCCGCGAAGGGCTCGCCGAGCGCGAGAAGCGCAAGGTGAACTGGGACCCCGTCGACATGACCGTGCTCGCGAACGAGCAGGTAATCGATGGCCGTGGCTGGCGCTCCGGCGCCGTCGTCGAGCAGCGCGAGATGAACCAGTGGGTCTTCAAGATCACGAAGTACTCGCAGGAGCTGCTGTCGGCGCTGGACGGGCTCCACCGCTGGCCCGACAAGGTGCGGCTAATGCAGCGCAACTGGATCGGCCGCTCGGAAGGCCTGTTGATCCGCTTTGCGCTGGATGCGGCGACGACGGCCGGCGAAAACGAGCTGAAGATTTTCACGACGCGCCCGGACACGCTGTTCGGCGCGAAGTTCATGGCGATCTCGGCGGATCATCCGCTGGCGCAGGCGGCCGCCGCGAAGAACCCTGCGCTTGCGGAGTTCATCACCGAGATCAAGAAGATCGGCACCGCGCAGGAGGTCATCGACACCGCGGAGAAGCAGGGCTTCGACACCGGCATCCGCGCAGTGCACCCGTTCGATCCCTCCTGGAAGCTGCCGGTCTATGTCGCCAACTTCGTGTTGATGGAATACGGCACCGGCGCGATCTTCGGCTGCCCCGCGCACGACCAGCGCGACCTCGACTTCGTCAACAAGTACAATCTCGGCAACACGCCGGTGGTGTGCCCCGAGGGGCAGGATCCGAAATCGTTCGTCATCACCGATACCGCCTATGACGGTGACGGCCGCATGATCAATTCCCGCTTCCTCGACGGCATGACGATCGATCAGGCCAAGGAAGAGGTGGCGAAGCGGCTGGAAGGCGAGCTGCGCGGCAACGCGCCGGTCGGCGAGCGGCAGGTCAATTTCCGCCTGCGCGACTGGGGCATTTCGCGCCAGCGCTACTGGGGCTGCCCGATTCCCGTCATCCACTGTCCGAAATGCGATGTGGTGCCGGTGCCGGATGCGGATTTGCCGGTGAAGCTGCCGGATGATGCGACCTTCGACCGACCGGGCAACGCGCTCGATCATCATCCGACCTGGAAACACGTCACCTGCCCGAAATGCGGGGCTAAGGCGCAGCGTGAGACCGACACCATGGACACTTTCGTGGATTCGTCCTGGTACTTTGCGCGCTTCACCGATCCCTGGAACGAGAACGCGCCGACGACGCCTGCGGTCGCCAACCGGATGCTGCCGGTCGATCAGTATATCGGCGGCGTCGAGCACGCGATCCTGCACCTGCTCTACAGCCGCTTCTTCACCCGCGCGATGAAGGCGACTGGGCACATCGCGCTCGACGAGCCGTTTGCCGGGATGTTCACACAGGGCATGGTGGTGCACGAGACCTACCAAAAGGCCGACGGCTCCTATGTGCAGCCGGCCGAGGTCAAGGTCGAGGTCGGCGGCAATGGTCGCCGCGCCACGCTGCTCGCGACCGGCGAAGACATCCAGATCGGTCCGATCGAGAAGATGTCGAAGTCGAAGAAGAACACTGTCGATCCCGACGACATCATCGAGACCTACGGCGCCGACGTCGCCCGCTGGTTCATGCTGTCAGACTCCCCGCCCGATCGCGACGTGATCTGGAGCGACGAGCGCGTCCAGGGCGCATCGCGCTTCGTGCAGCGGCTGTGGCGGCTGGTGAACGATGCGAAGGAACTCGGCAACGACGCGCCGGCGGCCCGGCCGGCTTCGTTCGGGGCAGATGCCACCGCCTTGCGCAAGGCCGCCCATGGCGCCCTGGACAAGGTCACGACCGGCATCGAGCGACTGCACTTCAACGTCTGCCTCGCCCATATCCGCGAATTCGCCAATGCCCTATCCGAGGTGCTCCAGCGCCCCGGCCAGCCCGCCGCGGACCTGGCCTGGGCAATCCGGGAGGCCAGCCAGATCCTGGTCCAGCTGTTCTCCCCGATGATGCCGCATCTGGCCGAGGAGTGCTGGCAGGCTTTGGGCCAGAGCGCGCTGGTTTCGGAGGCCAATTGGCCCCAAATCGAACGCGATTTGCTGGTTGAAGACAGCGTGACCCTGGTGGTCCAGGTCAACGGCAAGAAGCGGGGTGAGGTCACAGTTGCAACACTGGCCCAGAATCCGGAAATCGAGGCTGCCGTTTTGGCCCTCGATGCGGTAAAGCTGGCCCTGGACGGCAAGCCCGTCCGCAAGGTGATCATCGTCCCCAAGAGGATCGTGAATGTTGTCGGCTAGGATCCGCATCGCAGCCCGCTTGCTGGCGGTCGCCGCCCTGGCGGCGCTGACGGCCGGCTGCTTCCAGCCGATGTATGCCGAGCGCAACGACGGTACCCCTGGCCTGCGCGAGAAGCTGATGGGGGTCGAGCTGCCGCCGATCGCCAAAGCGAACGCCTCCCGCGAGGCGCGCGTTGGCGTCGAGGTCCGCAATGCCCTGGCCTTCAAGCTCTACGGCACGGCGACGGGAATGCCGCCGACCCACCGCCTGGAGATCCGCTTCACCACCACCCGCTCGTCCCTGATCGTGAGCGCCGCGACGGGACTGCCGACCAGCGAAAATTACGGCATCGATGCGCAATACAATCTGATCGACGTCGCGACCGGCAAGTCGGTGATGACCGGGACCACCTTCTCGCGCGTGTCCTACGACATGCCCGGCTCCTATCAGCGCTTCTCCCGCAACCGCGCCGTGCGCGACGCCGAGGATCGTGCCGCCAACGAGATCGCGGAGAACATCAACACTCGGCTCGCCTCGTTCTTCACCGCGGGCACGTAGTTCATTTCCGTCATTCCGGGGGCACACGAAGTGAACCCGGAATCTCAATTCCCAACCTCTGGATTCCGGCTTTGCGCGATGCGCGCCCGGGAATGACAATCTAGGCATGGTCGCGCTGCGCGGAAAAGAGATCGATGCCTTCCTCGCCGGCCCGGATGCGGGCCGCCCGATCATCCTGCTCTACGGTCCCGACGCGGGCCTCGTGCGCGAGCGCGCCGATGCGCTGATCGCATCCGCCGTCGACGATCCCAACGATCCGTTCTCGCTGGTCAAGCTCGACGGCGACGAGCTCTCCGCCGAGCCGTCGCGCCTCGTCGACGAAGCCATGACGGTGCCGCTGTTCGGCGGCCGCCGCGCCATCCGCGTCCGCGCCGGCTCGCGCAGCTTTGCCAGCGGCATCGACACCCTGGCCGAGATGAACGTAAAGGATTGCCGCATCGTGATCGAGGCCGGCGAGCTGCGCCCGGAATCGCCGCTGCGCAAGGCGTGCGAGCGCGCCAAGACGGCGGTCGCGATCGGCTGCTATCCCGACACCGAGCGCGACCTCGCCAAGCTGATGGAGGAGGAGCTCCGCATCGCCAATCTGCGCATCGCGCAGGACGCCCGCGCGGCGCTGATGTCGTTCCTTGGCGGCGACCGCCAGGCCTCGCGCAACGAGCTGCGCAAGCTCACGCTCTATGCCCATGGCAAGGGCGAGGTCACGCTGGATGACGTGATGTCCGTGGTTGCCGACGCCTCCGAGCTGAAGCTCGATCCCATCGTCGATGGCGCCTTTGCCGGCCGGCCCGACATTGTCGAGGCCGAATTCGCCAAGGCCATGATCGCCGGCACCTATCCCGGCGTGATCATCTCCGCCGCGCAGCGCCAGGCCGCGTGGCTGCACAAATCGGCGCTCGCGATTGCCGACGGGACGCCGGCCTCAGCCGTGCTCGACGGCGGCTTTCCACGGCTGCACTTCTCGCGGAAGCCCGCGGTCGAAGCGGCGCTGCGCAATTTCAGCCCGGCCCGGCTCGCCGCCATCATCGAGCAGCTCGCGACCGCCGCGCTCGACACCCGCAAGCAATCCACCCTCGCCGCCGCCATCGCCCAGCGCACGCTGATGGCGATCGCCGCGAATGCGAAGCGGCGGGGCTGAGCCGAATTCTCTCCACGTCATTGCGAGCCAACGGGTCCGCGCAAAGCGCGGCCCGATGCCAGGCTCAGCGAAGCAATCCAGAATCCCTCCGCGGAAAGATTCTGGATTGCTTCGTCGCTGATGCTCCTCGCAATGACGTGTGGAGAGAGTCCCGCGTCACAATGATGGCGGTAATCCCTCATCCTGAGAGCCTGACTCAAAAAGCGCGTGGACGCTATCAAGGTTCTGGCTAGACGGCGAATTAGGAGCCTTAGATGGGCGGCGAGCAGCCAAGC
>NZ_JADPKG010000014.1:0-104940 GCF_023073875.1 Bradyrhizobium sp. 154 | reverse complement strand
GTGATCCGTCAGGATGGACGTATCGTTGCCGAGCACCCGCGATCCTTTGGCCGCGGCGATACCGTCTACGACCCCTGGCATTATGTGCCGGTGCTCGCCCGCAAACCCGGCGCCTTGCGCAACGGTGCTCCCTTCAAAGACTGGGTGCTGCCGGCCGCGATCGATCGGATCCGGCGCAAGCTGGCCAGCACCGACGATGGCAATCGGCAGATGGTCGACATCCTCAACGCGGTGCTGACTGACGGTCTGTCCGCGGTGGAAGCGGCCTGTGCCGAAGCGCTCAGTCACAGCGTCCATTCCGCCGATGTCGTTCTCAATATCCTGGCCCGTCAACGTGAACCTGCCCCACCGGCCAACATCATGACGCCGGCCGCACTGACGCTCCGTCATGCACCGATCGCCGATTGTGCCCGCTACGACAACCTCCGGAGGACCATCTGATGGAACGAACCCAAATCTTCGACCTCATGGGCGAACTCAAGCTCTACGGCATGAAGGCTGCCTTCGACGAGATCATGGCAACTGCCGTTAAGCGCCAGCACGAGCCTCAGCGCATTGTCGGCGACCTGCTCAACGCCGAGATCAACGAGAAGCAAGCCAGGTCGATCAAATACCAGCTCACCATTGCCAAGCTGCCGCTCGCCAAGGACATCGCCGACTTCCAGTTTGACGGCACGCCGATCAATCAGACTCTCGTCAATGATCTCGCTGGCGGCGGCTTCATCGCCCAACAACGCAACGTCGTGCTGGTTGGCGGCACCGGTACAGGCAAAACACACTTGGCCATTGCCATCGCCAGAAGTTGCATCCGCGATGGCGCTAGAGGACGCTTCTACAACGTCGTCGACCTCGTCAACCGGCTCGAGACCGAAACCCGCAACGGTCGGCAGGGACGGCTCGCCGAGCATCTGACCCGCATGGACTTCATCGTTCTCGACGAGCTGGGCTATCTGCCGTTCGCGCAATCCGGCGGTCAGCTCCTGTTCCATCTCATCAGCCGGCTCTACGAACGCACCTCCATCATTGTCACCACCAATCTCGCGTTCGGCGAATGGCCGAGCGTGTTCGGCGATGCCAAAATGACCACCGCGCTACTCGACCGATTGACCCATCACTGCGACATCGTCGAGACCGGCAACGACAGCTGGCGATTCAAAAGCCGCGACGATGTTCAAACAACCCGCGCTCGCGCCGTCTCCGCAACCCCGACCAGCTCCGACGACCCGAGCGCTCCCAGCAGAGCACGCCGATCAAAGGGGTCCCTTTTGGATGCCGATAGGGGGTCCCAGTCGAACGCCGATTGACAGCTGCCGGGCTCCGCCATCGCCGGAGCGCATCGGCCCCTCTGGTCGCGACGACATTTTTCGGCCCACATACTTCCCGTTTCCAAGCTAACCGCGCAGTATGCGCAAATTTCTTCAATCGCGCGCGGCTAAGCAAGTTTGCCCGCGAAGGACGACTTAGCCGGGGCCCTCGCTGGATGGGGACGAAACTACTAAACATAGTAGCTTTGTTCCGCCTGGTTCTCGGGTAAGCCGTTGGAGCTGATTTTCAGACGCCCTACGCATAGCCCAAAGGACGCCGAGAGGCGCCGGAACCGTGCGCTCGTGGTCTGCCAATCCTGTACGATGTTGGCCGCGCGCTTGTTCGTCGAGCAGATTTTCTTGTCGAGGAGACGACCACATGGTTGGAGGACACGAGCCGCACAGAATGAAGACAGTCGAAATGCTAGAGTCCAACGTGCGCTCGTACTCACGTTCCTTTCCTGCTGTCTTCAGCAGGGCGCGCGGCTCGATTATGTTCGCAGAGGGTGGCCGAAAGGTCATTGACTTTCTGTCCGGCGCTGGAGCGCTAAATTATGGCCACAACAATCAGGAGATCAAATCGGCAATCGGCGAGTATCTGGAGTCGGACGGGGTCGTCCACGGCTTGGACATGGCCACTCCAGCAAAGATCGAATTCATGGAGACCTTTAGCTCTGTCATCCTTCGTGAACGGAATCTTTCCTACCGCTTTCAATTTACGGGGCCTACGGGAGCTAACGCTATTGAAGCAGCTCTAAAGCTCTCGCGTAAGATCACAGGACGTCACAACGTCATTTCTTTCACGAATGGATATCACGGCCAAAGTTTGGGAGCCATAGCCGCGAGCGGTAACCGCTTTTACCGCAAAGGCAGCAGCATTCCCTTATCCGGCACAACGTTCATGCCCTATGATGGGTATCTTGGCTCCGCTCACAGTGCGGCGGATTACGTGCGAAAGGTATTAATGGACGAGAGCAGTGGCACTGATCTTCCAGCCGCCATTCTCGTCGAAACCGTGCAAGGAGAGGGAGGCATTAACGTCGCCGGCGAGGAATGGTTGCAGTCAATTCAGGCTTTGGCAAAAGAGGTCGGAGCTATTTTCATAGTTGACGATATCCAAATGGGCTGTGGCCGTACAGGCGAGTTCTTCAGTTTCGAGTTCGCTGCGTTGTCGCCAGACATTGTTGTACTGTCGAAATCGCTGAGTGGGTACGGTTTGCCACTATCGATGCTCCTGATCAAAGAAGCGATTGACGCATGGGAACCAGGCGAGCACACGGGGACGTTTCGAGGAAACAACCTTGCACTCGTCTCTGGCAAAGCGGCTTTGAATCTGTATTGGCGCAACCAGACGTTCTCGCAACAGGTCCGACGATTGGGCGCATTTATGCGGCGTCGACTCGATGCTGTCGCGCACCAGCACGGAAACAGGTTTGCTGTTCGTGGACGGGGCATGGTATGCGGATTCGATTGCAAAACGACCGAAATCGCAGAGGCGACGTCACATAGAGCGTTTGAGAAGGGATTGATTATCGAGCGATGCGGACCGACCGATCAGGTTGTAAAGTTCTTGCCTGCACTTACGATCGAGCAAGAAACGTTGGGACAAGGCCTAGACATATTCGAGGAGTCATTGACCGAAACGTTGAATTCAGCCCGAGCAAGCTAAACTTGTAGGCACCCGAGAGAAACTGTTGCTAGCGACCGCATCGCCGCACACGCCGAAATGGTCAGGAGTTTTGAGGCCATGATCATGAAGGTGAAGCCTGAAGGCCAACTCTATCTGTGACCCTCCGAGTCGGCTGATGCGCGGAGAACGCCTGCTGCCCTCCTCGATCCACAACACGTGAGTGCGAGCAGCACCTTGACCATAGAACCTCGCAATCGCGAGCGATTCTGGTCGAGCTGGCTTATCTAAGTTTCCACTCTGAGGTCTGCCGAAGGTGAGCTCGCAGCGGAATGGAGTCAAATGGTGTGGTATGGCTTCTTGGTGCCCACGTGCCGAGCCGCACGGGTGCGGACTTTGTTGGGACCGTAGATTGTGCAGCAGCGATCCAGCCTGAGCCGTTTACAGCATAGGTGCAGCAACAATCACTCCGGCGGCCGGCGTTGCGACGAACGCCGTCAAGGAACGAGCGGTGGGGATGTCCCGGGTTCTGTTGAATTTCTGAAGAGGTCGGCGTTGCCACCTTGAGCCGGTAGGCTCGGGGTGCTGATTCCAAAGGAGAGCAACGCCATCACGAGAGATATCACACACCGGCTGGTTGGCCGGCGACCGGCGCTGTGGACGAAGCATTTGCGGAAGTGCGGGCGAGTCCTCGAGTTCAGCTATCAGAAGCCCCTATTTGGCGTGAGCGCCTCGGCGGCAAGCGAAGGTGACGGACCAAATGTCAACTATGCTGGGCCAACCGAAGAAGCCCGACGCATCTGCCGGGTCCGAGATGCGTCGGGCTGAGTGGAAGGCTGAGCGCGACAGTCTTCCTCCCAGAACCGCGTCTGCAAATAGTATGCCGTGCCCGTACTGCTACACCAGTATCTCAAAATTAGATATCTGCCCTGCCACAAAGTTCCGCGAGGCATTCAGAGACGCTCAGCCAGCTCCGTCTTCAATGGCCTGACTATTCCCGTTCCAAAAACTCCCGCCATCACCTTTCGTTTGGATCAAAAATGAGGCAGAAGAAGCGGACAACGGGCCGCCGGCTCATCAACAACAGATATCTAGATGTTTGACACATTGCTACGCGTGACTGGAACGATCGCCCCGAGCTCGCGCACGACAGAGGCAAACGATCGAGATCTAAGCTTAGATTTCGCGAAAGGTGCGCTCATTGTTTTGGTGATCGTTGGGCACCTGATTCAGTATGTCATCTACCGAGACGACGGGTTTTGGTATTCGCCGTACTACAAATCGATCTATATGTTTCACATGCCGCTCTTTATGGCGATAAGCGGATATCTTTCTTCTCGATCACTGCTGCAAAAGTCGTTCACTCGAGCCGCCAGCGACCGTGCGAAGCAGCTCTTGCTGCCGATGCTGTTTTGGTGGACGTTCATGGAGACAGCTAAGCTGGCGGCATTGTGGCGCGCGCCCAGCCTAACGAGCGGACTTTTGGAATTTGTAGACGATTTCGCTGGCACATACTGGTTCATCTGGGCCACGTTTATTTCCTACCTTCTCCTCAAGATTTCTACCAGGCTAAACCACCAATCGTGGGTCATATCTGGCTTAGCCATACTGGTCGCACTCGCGCCTCTGACATTCTCCATATCACCCCTGATCAGATTCACTTACCCGTTCTTCTGCTTCGGCTTCTTGCTTGCTCAATCGAGAGAGCGATGGACGCGTACATCGCGACATCACAAGCCGCTCCTAATTTTACTTCTCTCGATAGTGACCTGCGTATGCTTTCTAGCTTGGGGCAAGGATACCTATGTCTACAATAATCTTGGGGTAATTCACGATTTTCGGTCGGCTAAAAACGTGCTTCTGATGTTTGTTGGCTCTGCAGCTGCCTCAGCAATCGCTATCGAACTCCTGCTGCAATGCTGGAGCGTTGGCCATTCAAATCGAATTGCCCGCTTTATCGCTGTGGAGTTGGGCCAGACCACGCTGCTGCTCTACCTGGTCCAGGGTACCGTGTTCCGTCTCATGGATTTCGTACAGTTCGGAGAACTTTGGGATCTCACGACCCGGTTGATCATCGCGGGTATGCTCGGGGCCGCGATTATTGCGATCGCGCTAACGGTGCGCTCGATTGTTCGCGGCGTTCCATATCTGTCGCAGCTCGTCCTTGGAATGCCGCCACGCTCTGGTCTTCCGCAAGCCAAACCTGCAATGAACTAGCTGTATGCATTTGACGTTTGTACGGCAGGGTATGGCGATAGCTTGTGACGCCGCGGGAATAGCGCTCGAACCCAGATCCGACGGCGACGGCGTGCCGCCGGTCGAGCCGGTGATCGGCATAAGAGCAACCCCATCGAAGCGTGTATTGATCAGGTTTGTATGGCACCGGCGAACTCAGCCCATTGCCTCCGTCCAAATAAGATCGACTGTCGTGAGATTAGCTTCGCTGCACCAGTCGTCCAGCCGCCGGGTTTCGACCCAGATCTGGCGATCGAACCTAATCCAATCACACTCGGCGAGATGTTTCTTCGAGTGCCGTACTGAACCCGAGAGTCCAGTCGTTCGAATCTCCGTCTCGGCCCGCAGCTGCCCGAAGTAAAAGGCCCTCAGCAACGAACAAGCCGTTCTTGTTCGATGAGATGGCGAGGCGATTACTCATCGCGAGCAAGTTGTGCTCAGATTCAGTCGCGCGCGCAGCGAGCTCGGCCGGGGCGCCTTCGAGGACAAGAGCAAAGCATCCGGCTGCTGTAGCTGGTGCGCATCGGCAAGCAGGCGTAGGGCATCGTCCACGTTCCGAACTTGTACCTTGAAGCCGCCCATCGCGTTCACGCTTTTATGGTGTGAGACCAAAGATGACCCATCACGGAAATTTCGCAATTCACCAAGGCTCGGATCATCTCAACACGCTTGCCCCTCCCTCAAGTTCGAGGCGTCTGCGCCACGCTGCAGGACGCCTCGAGCGTTGCATATCGTGTCGTCGGAACTGAGATGAAAGCTGAGAAACGGCATGTCAGCTACAAGCAGGGTGCCAGGCCCTGTTTGCGCGACCACGACCAGGTGGTGATTCATCGTCGCCATGCTGACCGGTAAAGTGGTCATCAAACCCAAGGCATACGTTGCCGACGCTATCGCCGACAAGAATGACGTCGACGACAGGATCGGCGATGCGTGCCGTTACCCGCATCATAAGCCGTGATCATCACCATGGCGCGCCCTTCCTCCTTGCGTCGTTGCAGAACTGGAATCGTGACGCGTTCAACCGGCAGCTGCGAAGTGTGGCTCATGTCGATCTGATCCGGCCCCGCATGTCTCTGGAAATGGCCTTCCCCCTGGAGAGCGAAAGGTATCTGTCATTAGGGAGCCCGAAAAGGCGCGTCACTGAGAAGTCGGAAGCACAAAGTTTCCAATGATTGGGCGGTCAGCAAATAAGGTCATTCAACATGTCCTCTGCGCGGTGTTCCAGGGACTGACCATCCGAACATTCTGAGCGTCAAAAACGGCGGCCTGGAGACGACGCACGCGAGCGGCGATAGTGGGTGTGCTTATGAGGCTGCGATTTACGTGTCAAAGCCGCTGTCGGCTCCTTAAGGCGGCATGTCCGTCACCTCTGGCTGCTGACAAGGATGGGCTGGCGCTTAAAGCCACGGCTTCGGCGGACTGCAGGCTCCGCAAACGACCGCGACCAGGCGAGGGAAATAGGAAAGATGCACCAGCGCTCGCGCGGCTGCCGCAAACTCCGGAATGCGGATGACGTGTCCAGCATCTCCGTGTCCGTAGAGGCTTGATAAGACCTGCCGTCCAGGCAATCTCATCTAATCGAAATAACGGCGGAACTTCCGCAACAGGCCGTCACCAATGGACGCATAACTTCATGATTTTGACTTCGCGCAGGCATCCACACAGATGAACACGCGACCAATCGCGATAACGCGATCGGACTGAAACCGAACGCGCGATGACACTGTGGACCGACCCGGCGAAGCCCGCGATCTCGCCCGGCCGGCAGCACCCACGTTGCAGATCCGAGGTCACAATCGTCCATTTCGTAGGTATATGGCAAGGCTCTCTCAAGTCGTTCGGGAAGCCGACGACAGCTCAGGATCCTTGATCTTGCGCTGCCGCGCGTCTCTTTCAGGCCAGTGTATCGGCAGCGCCACAAATGCCTGCATATATTTCGTCCAGGTCACCTGCTGTTACACAATATGGCGGCATCACATAAATCGTATTGCCGAGTGGGCGCAGCAAGAGATTACGGTCTTTAAAGAAGGCGTGAAGCCTCGGGCCGATGCCTGCGAGATAACCGGTATCTCTCGTCTTCAGATCGAGTGCTGTGATGGTGCCGCTACGGCGAACGTTTGCAAAGCGCGGATCGGCGCGGAATGCTTCAATTGCGTGCTCCTGCATGGTTGCAACCGCAGCGATGCGCCGGTGACATTCCTGGTCTTTCCACAGCTCCAGGTTAGCCTTAGCGGCGGCACAGGCCACCGGATTTGCCGTGTACGAACTCGAGTGAAAGAATGTGCGCGTACGGTCTTTTGAATAATGGGCATCGAAAATCTCCGCCCGGCAGAGTGTCACCGCGAGCGGCAGCGCCCCTCCCGTGAGACCCTTCGAATAGCACGCTATGTCTGGCACAACATTGGCCTGCTCACAGGCGAAGATTGTTCCGGTGCGGCCCCAGCCCGTCATGACCTCATCGGCAATGAACAGGACGTCCGACGCCTCGCAGATCCGCTTCATCTCTCTTAGCACCCAAGCTGGGTACATCAGCATTCCGCCTGCCCCTAACACCAGAGGCTCGACAATAAAGGCTGCGGGATTTTCGTTCCGACATGCTGACTCAAGCGCATCAAGCGTCGCCCGCTCAAGACCGCTCGCAGGGAACGGGATTGAGGTCACGTCGAACAGGAGAGGTCCGTACGCCACGTTGAAGACACCGCGGGCACCAACTGACATCGCACCGAACGTGTCGCCGTGATAGGAGTGCTGCATGACAACGATGCGTGTTCGCTGTTCGCCTATATTGTGCCAATAGCCGAGCGCCATCTTCAAGGCGACTTCCACGCTGGCTGAGCCACTGTCCGAGTAGAACACGTGGTCCAAGCCTCGGGGTGTGAGTTTCAAAAGGAGCCGAGCGACCTCCTCGGCCGGATCATGCGTGTAGCCGGCGAAAATGATTTGGTTCAGCTTGCCGGCCTGTTCCTGAATCGCGCTCACGATCTGCGGATGGCAATGGCCGTGAGTGACGACCCACCAGGATGAGATTGCATCTATGATTCGATGATCATCCGCCGTGTAGAGATAAGCACCGTCGCCACGCACAACCTTGGTCATCTCGTTGTGAAGAGCATGCTGCGTGAATGGGTGCCAAATTGGCCACCTCTTGTTTGGCTTCATGGCTTGAAATCGCCGGGAACAAACGAGCCTTTGAAGACATCCCGTAGGCTGTCTGCCGTCAAAGGAGAAATCCAGGGCAGCCGTCCTAACCAACGCACCCGCGCGATGTCACAAATTGCGCTCTCAGTTTCAGAATTTCTTTCCCCGATGAATGCGATCCCAAGAATGTCGATCTGGCGCTTTCGCAAGGCCTCTATCGAGAGCAGCGAGTGATTGATGGTCCCGAGTAGCGTGCGCGCGCAAAGCACGACGGGAAGTCGCCACCGCTGGAAGATATCGATGTAGAGTGCGCTAGAATTCAGCGGCACCATCAGCCCGCCAGCGCCTTCGATGACGAGCGGTCGCTCCCCGGTATCCGGCAGGACGAGCGAATCGGGGTCGATGCGAATCCCATCTATTTCGGCGGCATGATGCGGGGAAGCGGGCGTTTTAAGGCGGTAACGCTCCGGAACGATCCGATCGGCCGGAAGACCGCTCAGTCGTGCGACCTGCTGGCTATCGGTCTCTCCTTCAACACCGGCCTGAATTGGTTTCCAGTAATTCGCGCCGAGAAGATGGGCAAGGCCTGCCGAAAAGACAGTTTTGCCGATCCCTGTATCTGTGCCGGTCACCACGATCCGCTGACTCATCGAGATCCGCCCCTCGTCTCCTCAACGAGGGCATCGAGCATCGCACGCACCTCATTCTCTCCGACGTTGAGCGTCAGTGAAATTCGTAAACGGGCCGTGCCGGCCGGCACCGTTGGCGGTCTGATTCCTCGGATGTCAAATCCGCGAGCCTGTAGCGCGGACGCTAGCCTCATGGCGCGGGCATTCTCGCCAATGATATAGGGCAGGATCTGCGAGTTCGAAGGACTTCTCTCGCCTCGCGCAACCATCTCCCGATGCGTGAACGCGACAAGCCTCGCCAGCCGCTGTTGGCGCTCCGGCTCCTCCTGCAGGATCGACAGAGCCTCCCGTACGGCTACCGCCATTAACGGCGAAGGGGCGGTCGCGAAGATAAACGGGCGACAGCGATTGATTATGAAGTCGCGCAGCACGCCAGAGGCGGTAACAAGCGCGCCGGCGGCTCCCAGCGCCTTGCCGCAGGTATGAATAACCAAGAGATTTTCGCGTCCTTCATAGGCCGCTGTGAGGCCTCGCCCCTGCTCGCCGTAAACGCCGGTGGCATGAGCTTCGTCCACAACCAAGAACGCATCGTACCGGTCCGCGATCGCGAGCAGGTCTTCAAGCGGTGCGAAATCGCCATCCATGCTGTAGAGGCTCTCGACTACGATCCAGACCCGCCCCGCTCCGCCCGCGGCACGCCAGTCGCAAATTGCGCTTTCGATAACCTGGGGGTCGTTATGGGCGCTGATTCGAAACGCGGCTCGGCCAGCTCGTGCTCCTTCGTGAATGCTGGCGTGAACCAGGGAATCAAGGACGAGCAGGTCGTCCCGTTGCGGCAACGTTGTCAGCACCGCAAAATTTGCGACATAACCACCGCCGAAGAAGAGCGCGGTCTGCGCGCCGAAGAACCGCGCCGCTGCTGCTTCGAGGCGTTCGTGCTCCTCGCAGTTGCCGCGCAGAAGCCGTGATCCGCCGGCTCCGATCGGAGTACCCCCTTCGAGCGCGGTGACGATGGCTTTTTTCATGCGCGGCGCGCTCGCCAGGGCCAGATAATCATTTGATGAAAAGTCAATCCCGGTGCGCGGCCTGAGACTCCGCAGGCGGTCGTCGTTTTTAAGCGCATCTAAGCCTGCCGCATAGCTGGCGACTTTACCCGCAATGATGGAATTCATTCTTCACTCGCTGAGCAAGGATGGACGCAGCAAAACTCCCAACTGGTCGCCAACGACAGGGTCTTGCGGCGGCTAGCTTGTTGGATTCAAACCGGGACGATGCGATTTTGTCGATCAACCAGCACAATGCGCGGCCTGAAGATTCTTGCATCCGCCTCGTCAAGTGAGGCGTATGCAACGATACTTATTTTATCGCCGGGCATCGCCAGTCGCGCCGCCGCACCGTTCACGTCTACCGTGCCGGACCCTTGTGGCGCTTCCGTCACAAACGTTGCAAAGCGTGCCCCCGTCTCGAGGTTGTAGAGTTCGACGCGTTCGTTAATCAGGATACCGGCCGCGTCCAGCAGTGCGCGATCAATCGAGATCGAGCCTTCAAAGTGCAGGTCGGATTCAGTTACCGAGGCGCAATGAATCTTTCCCTTCATCATGACAATCTGCATTTCTTACCTACGCTGATAGCTTGCACGCAGCACGCCGTTGTTCTGATGACTTAAGCGAGTCCAGACGTAATGCCGAGCCGGGCTAACAAACTTGCATCACGGTCAAGTTGCGGGTTTTTGGTAGTCAGCAACACATCGCCGACAAAGATGGAATTCGCACCCGCCAAGAAGCATAGGGCTTGGAGTTCATCAGTCATATACTGGCGCCCGGCGGCCAACCGTACGACGCTCTTGGGCATCATGATCCGCGCGGTCGCCACCAGGCGCACCAGTGCAATCGGATCGGAACGCTCCGCCGTGACCTTCACCGGCACGCCATCCACCTCGTTCCACAGGTTGATCGGTATACTTTCCGGATGCTTGGGAAGATTGGCGAGCAGTACCAGCATGCCGAGACGGTCATCGACGTGCTCACCCATGCCAATAATGCCGCCACAGCAGACTTTGAGCCCCACCTCGCGCACGCGCGTAAGAGTGTCGATCCGATCTTGCAAAGTCCGCGTAGTGATGATGCTGCGGTAGAACTCCGGCGAAGTGTCCACGTTATGATTGTAGAAGTCGAGGCCGGCGTCGGCGAGCCGCGTGGCTTGCTTTGGCGTGAGCATGCCGAGCGTTACGCACGTCTCCATGCCGACACGTTTAACGGCGGCAATCATGTCGCAGACCTTATCGAGATCGCGGTCCTTTGGGCTGCGCCACGCCGCGGCCATGCAGAAGCGACTCGCCCCGGCCGCCTTGGCGCGCTGCGCGGCGGCGACCACATCAGCGCGATCCATCAAGCGAGTCGCCTTCAGGCCAGTGTCGTAATGCACGCTCTGTGCGCAGTAGGTGCAGTCTTCAGGACAGCCGCCCGTCTTGATGCTGAGCAGGCTTGCGGTTTCGACGTGGTTTGGGTCAAAATTGCCGCGATGAACGGTCTGGGCCTGAAATAGGAGCTCGGCAAATGGCTGCGCGTAAACCCCTTCCGCCTCGGCACGTTCCCAGTCGCGGCGGACCGGCGCGCCGTTGCGGCCGCTATTGCCTTCGACTTCCACAGCACCCCCAAGATTTTCGGTCGATCATACAGGCGACACCGTCGTGCGTAGCTTCGCAAAGCAACACTCTTGCCCGGTATTGACGAGAAATATCGCCGAGTTGCGCGGGCATGGCGCTCGTATCAAGCTAATCGCCGCTCCCTCGTGCAGGATTTCCTCGCGAGGCCGAGACAAGCGCAACAACGCTCCTCGACGCGCCTCACTCAGGTAACTAGCCGATGCGTACGGTAGTTGCGCCCCGTAGGAGCCTCTCCTGATACAAATGTATTTGGCCGCGCGCCGTGTACAACGGATCCACGAATCTGTTCACCTGGCCGATCCCACGATGGTGTGGTTATGCGCGTCACATCCCGTACAATAAACGGTGGCCCGGACGAGCCGACTCTGCGAGCGTTACCTCCCGCCGTCTCCAGAAGCGCAGCGGGTTGGGCTCTGGGGCGCAGAGCAGCGGCCCGGCGCGCCCTTGGCGGGTCTGTGGCCACCTAGGCTTGCTCACCGCCCCTGGCTGTGGTGAGCAACTCCGCTGGACTCTCGATCACGTCGTCGCCGCCCGACTTGGCACGACGCGGCGAGATCTGCTAAGACGTCGCACTCATCTGCGCAAACAGAATGGCCGCTTCAGACGGCCCGAGCCCGACGATGCCCACGAAGGCTGCCGGAGGCATCGGAATGACCTGACGGGTCGGCCTCCAGAGATGCAGGCAGTAGCGACTATTGTTCACATACTGCGAATGAGGAGGATGCAGCTGCATCACACATTCCTCTTCATCCCAAAACATATCTTTGGCGAAGCACATCTCCTCCCAGTTTGGAGATCGCCGTGGCGTCGACACAGAGACATGCTCCCATCCCGGACGGACGAAGCCGACGATCTTGAGTTGGCAGCCACAAGGCCCCTGCACGAAGAAGAGACCGGAAGGACCAGACCCCGGTGCGGTGGCGAATCGGCCATCGCGGACGCGCCCCGCTTCGAGTCTTTCTACACTTTGCTTCCTCATGCGTCCTCTTTCTTCTTTTGGCCGATAGAGTTGCATCCGGCACCACTCGTGTTGTTCGACTCGTACATCGAACGGCTGGTACCCTGGCATGGGCGGCCCCAACTGCCGCTGATCATCTGCACCGACTTACTTGGATGAAGAACATCGGTTCTGTCCGCATCGTTCACCGGGGAGTTCTCTAGGGTTTATCTTTCGACATCTGAGCTCTCTTAAACTTTCTCGTCATTCGCCCGTTCGTTGCGAACTTGGCCTCATGCAGACAATCTGCGCAGACATCTACGATGGCTTGTCTTGGCAAGCCGTGCCACCAGGAGCTTCTGCTCGCCTCGTCGCCTGAACAAGTCCGCAACGTATGGCGTTGAGCTCGCCGTGCTTGGTGCAAGATGCCAGAATTCGACTGAAACGCTTAATGGCGGCGGAAGCCAATTCGCGTGGCATGATCCGGGCGAACCGGCTACTTTGTCACCCAAACAAACGTCGCAGGCTTCAGCACATGATGCAAAGCGACGCCAATGCCTCGCCAGTTCATCGAGCGAGAGGCTTTGATTTCGACGATCTGGCGGTGGCTTTCATCTCATTCCTTCATGTCTAGCGGTTAGCCGGCTTGCCGCCTGAGACACCGTCAATGCGTCATCTATGTGGCCGGCCACCGTGACTCCGAATGGATTCATGGTCAGAGGCTCGCACGCGCGGACCGCACTCGTTCAGCAGCCTCGCTCATTGGCCTTACCGCATGAAGCAGTTCAGCCCTAGCGGGCTGTGAGCTCCAACGGAGAGACACCCCGCGCCGGGGTCACAAGCATTGACGATCGGTGCAACCGTCCGCCCGGTCGATCAGAACTGCCCGTCAACCTCATTTCTTTGCCGCCCCTCCGCGAGGCGAGCCAGCTTATCATATTCCTCAGCGACCTTGATGAGCCTGCATCTGGATGTGTCGTCCTCGAGCGACTCCGCTTTTCTTCGGGTCGCTTCAGCACGGCTTCGCCAATGTTTGGCGTCTGAGAACAGGTTTTTTTGCTTCATGCGGAAGACGATGCAGTTATTAGATCAAGAAAATGCGACACATGCCCTACGTAAGATCCCGTAGGTTGGCTGTCGCAAAAGCACCTCATTTGCCGTTATCTGCCGACCGCTCTGTTGATGTCTGAGATGCGACAAGCCGCTCGCACCAAGCGCGGCGAGGGGCGCGAAATGCGCGACTCTCGACATTAGGGCTTGAATCGTACGTAGCGTCAGATTGTAGGGTCTTCTTACAGGTGGCGAGCGTGCTTGGCCGTACAACAGCTTCCGGGCGACACAATTTCGAGTGTGTCGTTTGGCGAGCCAGATTGCAGAAGGCCCGCGTTGTCTCGGACGCCGCAGTGAAGCCGCCTCGGCGACTCATTGCAACGTGTCGCGATGAAGCCAGGCTGCAGGAGAACCGGATTCTAAGATCGCAGCAGCATTGTCGCGTGGCGATTGCGCCGCTTTGTAGATTGCTCACGCAGAGGTCGCGGTCCGGAGATCGGGGCCTCGCAGCTCAGAGTGGAATGGAAGTTGGAGGCCATACTCATCTTACATAGCCGTGATGCGGCCGCGGCGAACCTGCAATAGCTTGCTCACGCCGAAACAGGTAGCTGTAGGCATACACGGTTGCCAGCATTCTCGCCAGAGATGCGCCGACTGGTCGCTCATGCCGGAGCCCCCTACGGGTGCCTGGATTGACTCCGCCGCCGCCTCCATCATGTTTTTCGTATCCAAAGACGGACAACACGGCCTCGGGAGTAGCAATGACTTCTGCAGCTTTGGCTACCAAGCAGTCGTTCAATTGACGGCCATGGAGCGCGCGAGGTCAGACCACAAGGAAATCTCGATCTATGCCCTGTCCGAAATGTCACACAGATAACTGGTGCGAGATCGCAATGCACGATCCCTGGAGCGGCCGACCAGTGATCAACTGCAATACTTGCGGTGAATATGCCGAGTACGATTGCCTCCAGCGCAAAGCAGCGCACGCGATCATCGCAGCTACCTTGGCTTGTACCGTGAGCAAAGAGGACCAGCGAGATCCGCGGGCGGTTGCTGACAGCATTTTGGATGTGCTGGAGAATGCCGGCCTAACAATCGCTCGCGCCTCAAGATGAATGGGAGGAACACCGATCGGCGCCGCTACAAGGCCCCGCCCGTCCATCAGAGAGCATGGCCAACTGCGCCGCTCGTTCCAACAGCCACTTGATTGCCTTCAAAACGCCGTCTGTCCCCTGGCCGACCTGGAGTAGTCGGCATAGCAACTCTTTGATACCAACAACGATTGTAGCAAACGCGCCAATCTGGACCCGAGCCGCGACGCTCTCAACGGGACCAGGGCTGAGTACGGCTTAGGCGCGGGCTTCCAACGTGAGGCCCGGCAGATCTTCCCACAAGTATCGAACCGGCGATGATCAACCCCGCGTGGCCTGCACCTGACGGCGCCTTTCGCGGTCCATAGTTCAAAGTTATCTAGAACGGCGAAGTCACTGTTAGGTGCCTTGACGGGAGTTTGGCTCATTGACCAGATTAACGGGCTGCCGATTGATCTCGTTTCCTATTCTGCTCAGCCGCCGCGGCACCGACAACTCCCGGGAAGCAGCCCTATTATGACGGGGACAGCGGGAGAGCTCGGCTGGATAGACAAAACCAAT
Source organism: Bradyrhizobium sp. 154 (assembly GCF_023073875.1). Lineage (NCBI taxonomy): Bacteria > Pseudomonadati > Pseudomonadota > Alphaproteobacteria > Hyphomicrobiales > Nitrobacteraceae > Bradyrhizobium > Bradyrhizobium sp. 154. Next base: position 89,703 of record NZ_JADPKG010000014.1, on the reverse strand, counting down.
TCGCACAGACTCGAGAGAGCATTCAGCCATGGACGATTGATTCCGGCGCCGAGGCAGCTCCTATCCACACATTCAAGTAAGCTTGACTGATTCGCTTGATCACTCGTGGCCGGCGACGAGCAGCCTCACAGCTGGGCGTAGCTATGCGCGCACACTCGAGCGGACCCGAGCTGCGCGTTCCGCAGACGACGAATACAGAAAGCCAACTGCCTTGGTGAAGCGCCTCCCGCCCTCCTCGTCATGCGGCTGGCTCCTGGCGAACGAAGACGGTTTCGACATATTCACGCGATAAGCCCGCAGGGGGATTGAATCGTACGTAGCGTCAGATTGTAGAGTGCCCCCTAGGGAGCACCAATGTTCGGTCGCTTCAGAAGTTCCTGTGCTAAAGCGGAGCAGGCCGGTTGCTTGCGATGAGAGCTTTTCTGCCAAAGCGGCTGAGGATCGCGCTCACTGCGAAGAACGCTGTTTCTGTCCTGTTCACGCAGATCGCCGGCCCGTATGAAGACAAGATCGCCCACATGTAAGAAGGCCCAATCCAGCCTTGCAGGCTTCGATATACGTTTGCGGGCACTGAGTGCCCAACCCGCCGCTGCGAGATTGATGCGCTATCCCGGAGCGGACATGTGAGAGGACCCCATGGATCCAATAGGGTCTTGCTCGTCGATCACTGTGAGGGCCAATGCCGGGCCATTGTTGGCTTCAGGAATGGCGATCCTGGAACCGCATATATGTGCGGCGAACCTGTTGTGATGGGACCTCGCCAAAAGCTGTCATCATGGTGCGCTTATCACCATTCCCGAATGCACGTCACGCCATGGTCGGGCGGACGCAGCGTCGTTGAAGGAAAGCAGACTAGATGACCAACAGTAATCCGAGACGAGCGCGCGCAATTGCTAGGCATGGGCAGCGGTCGTCGCGGGAGCAAGAGAGCTGCCGATAGATCCGCGAGCTGGATCTGCGCGACGTGCAGGCCTGACGATTGCCCCAGGGCCGAACGCCGATCCAGGCAATGAGGCCCATCAAGACCTGATGAACGAGTATTAAGAAGCTTATGTGAGCGCCTTGGATCAGAAATGAAGTGGAAGTTTATACCCGCGAGGGACTGAAGATTGATCTCGGCACCTTGATTGAGGGCAACACCGCGTTCGAAGCCGATAAGCCGGCGATCCATTTCGAGGGCGCGCCTCTAAAGCTTACGCTTCTTTCGGCGCATGCGAGCGGGTGGCACGTGGTTTAAAGGCCCGGGTCAACCTCTCCACGAGCAGCTCATCCGAATTCTTTCTGCCGAGGGGCTGCAAATCAAATGTGATAATTGAGGTAGAACGCAGTTGATCCGTCAGCTCAGGCTACTGTCCGCAGAATGCTTGCTCAAGAACCGGGACTTTGCCGCGGGCATCGATAAGAGAAGGGGCGCTCGGGACCAGCAAACCGCCAGTTTCAATGGCAGCGGCACGTGCTCAAGGCGAGCCTATTCACGCACATGCGGGCTTTGCCTAGTCATACTACGGCTGGCCCAAAGACATGCTTGCGAGCGCGGAAAACACCCCCGCGCCGAATGGTCGCCGAACCGAGCACTGACCTTCTGAGCCATATCGTCCGCGCGCTAAACGCACGATTGTTGTTGATTCCGTGGCCACTCGCGAGCAATGAACCGCCAGATGCTTTTCGCTACTGAATTCGTCATTCGGTGGCGCAGGGGCACACTGATCGTCGCGATAAACCCCTTGAGGTCCCATATAGCACTGGCCTCATTCATGCAGCGTTTTTCTGTGAACTCAAACAGCACAGAGTCAATATGCGCGCCTTCACTTTTGCTTGCCAGATCACCAACTTGATTGTCCAGAAATGGATCGATGATGATAAGTACTGCGCGACAAGAGAACGAATTTCAATGCTTTGTTTGCCCGGCTTGCTCGCGGTTGCACTGGATGAACAGCAGACTGGAAAACTCTTAGGTAAGGACACGAAATGAGGGACACTCGCTGGCTCAACGCGCGAGTTGACCACGCAGGGGACTGTGGAACGCTTCTCGGCCAAACGGGTCTGCTTACCTCCTATGCGCGTCCGCAATTTCATTAATTGCACCCGCGCAATAGAGAAACGCCTGACGAAGGCCGAACGAAATCTTCTGGGCTACAAACTTTCGTATAGTCCTTCAAAACCCTTTCGATGTGGAAGGTTACCTCCGTACAGTTGAGCAATTGATGCAATGCCTATACAGAGTCCAGAACTCGGCAGTTCGAGAGCGCGACGCTTCCGCATTCGAAGAGGCCAGACGCGATTGACGTCGTCGATCGGGGACCGACATTAGCCTGCGCAGAGCAACGATTTGTCAAACCAAGAGAGCAAACGGCGGGTCGCTCTAATCACCGGCGTGACTGGACAGGACGGCGCCTATCTCGCCGAACATCTGCTGTCGCTCGGCTATATCGTGCACGGCATCAAGCGGCGCTCGTCTTCGTTCAACACTGCGCGGGTCGACCATCTCTACCAGGACCCGCATCTCGGGGACGTGCCGTTCCTGATGCACTACGGCGACATGACGGACTCGACCAATCTGATCCGCCTGGTGCAGCAGATCCGGCCGACCGAGATCTACAATCTCGCAGCCCAGAGCCACGTCGCCGTCAGTTTCGAGAGCCCCGAATACACCGCCAATGCCGATGGGATCGGCGTACTGCGGCTGCTCGAGGCGATCCGGATCCTCGGCATGGAGAAGGAGACCCGGTTCTACCAGGCCTCGACCTCCGAGCTCTATGGCCTCGTCCAGGAGATCCCGCAGAAGGAGACCACGCCGTTCTATCCGCGCTCGCCTTACGGCGTGGCGAAGCTCTACGGCTACTGGATCACGGTGAATTACCGCGAGGCCTACGGCATGTTCGCGAGCAACGGCATCCTGTTCAACCATGAGAGCCCGATCCGCGGCGAGACCTTCGTCACCCGCAAGATCACGCGCGGCGTCGCGCGTATCGAGGTCGGGCTCGAACAGACGCTCTATCTCGGCAATCTCTCGGCCAAGCGCGACTGGGGCCATGCCAGGGATTATGTCGAGGGCATGCATCTGATCCTCCAGGCGGACAAGGCCGACGATTTCGTGCTGGCGACTGGTGAGACGCGCTCGGTGCGCGAGATGGTCGAGCTGTCGTTTGCGCAAGTCGGCCGCCGCATCGAATGGCGCGGCGAGGGCGTCGACGAGACGGGCGTCGATGCCAAGAGCGGCAAGACCGTGGTGCGGATCGATCCGAGCTACTTCCGTCCGACCGAGGTCGAACTCCTCGTCGGCGACGCCAGCAAGGCGCAACAGGTGCTCGGCTGGAAGCCGAAGCGCAGCTTTGTCCAGCTCGTCGAGGAGATGATGGCAAGCGATCTGGCGGAAGCAAAACGGGAGGTGGCCCATGGCAAACGCACCGTTTGAGCTGAAGGGCAAGAGCATCTACGTCGCAGGTCATCGCGGCATGGTCGGCAGCGCGCTGATGCGCCGGCTCGCGCGGGAGGACGTGCAACTCGTCACGGTCGACCGGCGCGAGGTCGATCTCTGCAACCAGGCCGCCGTGTTCGACTGGTTCGCGAAAACGCGGCCGCAAGTGATCTTCCTCGCCGCCGCAAAAGTCGGCGGCATCGTCGCCAACGACACGCTGCGTGCCGAGTTCATCTACGACAACATCGCGATTGCCGCGAATGTGATCCAGGCCGCGCATCAAAACGGCGCCGAGAAGCTGATGTTTTTGGGCTCGTCCTGCATCTATCCGAAGCTGGCCCCACAGCCGCTGCGCGAGGATTCGGTGCTATCAGGCCCGCTCGAGCTGACCAACGAGCCCTACGCGATCGCCAAGATCGCCGGCATCAAGATGGCGGAAGCCTATCGCAGCCAGTACGGTAGCGACTTCATCAGCGTGATGCCGACTAATCTCTATGGCCCCGGCGACAATTATCATCCCGAACTGAGCCATGTCGTTGCCGCGCTGATCCGCCGCTTCCACGAGGCGAAGGTCGCGGGCGCAAGGAGCGTCGCCGTGTGGGGCACCGGCACGCCGCGGCGCGAGTTCCTCTATGTCGACGACATGGCGGATGCCTGCGTGCACCTGATGAAGAGCTATTCGAGCGCGGATCTTGTCAATGTCGGCACCGGCGAGGACATCACCATCGCCGAGTTCGCGCGGGTCGTGGCTGAGGTCGTCGGTTACGGCGGCGAGATCACTTTCGACACGTCGCGCCCCGATGGCACGCCGCGCAAGCTGCTCGACGTCAGCCGCCTCGCCAGGCTCGGCTGGCGCGCGAGGACAAGGCTTGTAGATGGAATGCGGCAGATCTACCAGGCCTTCTTGGCGGTATCGGGTACATCGGACAAAACGTGAGACTCAGCTGCTAACTGCTGACGTCGCTCATTGTCCGATTGCCAGAAAGTTGCTTTAGGATCTTCCGGCGAATTCGACTGGGCTCCACGTGTTGCTTGGAGCTCGCGCACCTCTGGGTGCCGCGTGCCCGATGGAGGGCAGGCACGGCTCGATTGGCCGATAACTATAGCGAGCGAATTGGTCAGGCGCGCCTTGCGGGACGCTCTGTTTTGAACTTGAGGTAAACTGATTAGCATGTGCGGAATTGTCGGCATCTTGGGGCGCGGTCCGGTCGCGGATCGTCTCATCGATTCACTGAAGCGACTGGAATATCGCGGCTACGACTCAGCGGGCATCGGAACGCTCAAAGGAGACCAAATCGAGCTTCGACGCGCCGAGGGCAAGCTGAGGAACCTTGAGACACGCGTTCAGTGCCATCCGCTCTCAGGCCATGTCGGGATTGGGCACACGCGCTGGGCTACTCATGGCAAGCCGACGGAGCACAATGCTCATCCGCATGCAACGGACAATGTTGCAGTCGTCCATAACGGCATAATCGAGAATTTCCGCGAGCTGCGAGCGGAGCTAAAACAGCATGGCGCCTGTTTCGCCTCTGAAACAGACACCGAGGTGGTGACGCATCTCATCGACTTTTATCTGAAAGATGGCTGCTCGCCGCAGGAGGCAGTAAAAGCGTCCCTGCCGCGGCTAGTCGGCGCGTTTGCGCTTGCAATCCTGTTCAAGGGTCAACACGACCTCATGATCGGTGCGCGCAAGGGCTCACCACTCGCGATCGGGCATGGCGAAGGCGAAATGTATCTCGGATCGGATGCTATCGCGCTCGCGCCCCTTACCGGCTTGATCACCTACCTTGAGGACGGCGATTGGGCTGTGCTCAACCGCAACTTCAGCGTGGTCTACGACGCACAAGGCACAGTTGTCCGCCGGCAGGTGGTGAAATCTGGCGCGTCGTCGGTTGTCGTCGACAAAGCAAACTACCGCCACTTCATGGCGAAGGAAATCCACGAACAGCCTGGGGTGGTCGGGCAGACGCTGGCGCATTACGTCGATATCGCCACCGAAAGCGTAGCACTGCCGCAGGAGCTTCCGTTCGACTTCAACGAGATCGGACACATCTCGATCACGGCTTGCGGCACGGCAGGCTACGCCGGCCATATCGGCAAATACTGGTTCGAGCGGCTGGCTCGTATTCCGGTTGAGCTCGATGTCGCCTCCGAATTTCGGTATCGTGAGGCGCCGATGCGCAAGGGAGATCTTGCTATCTTCATCTCGCAGTCTGGCGAGACGGCCGATACGCTGGCCGCGCTCCGCTATGCCAAATCGCAAGGCCTGCATACCGTCTCGATCGTAAATGTACTGAGTTCGACCATTGCGCGCGAAAGCGGGACAGTGTTGCAGACACTCGCCGGACCTGAAATCGGCGTTGCCTCGACCAAGGCGTTCACATGCCAGCTCGTCGTCCTGGCGGCGCTTGCGGTCGCTGCTGGCAAGGCCCGCGGTGAATTGCTGGAGAGCGACGAGGTCGATCTCGTGCGAGTGCTGATCGAAATTCCGCGGCTCGTTACAGCGGCGCTTGCCAGCGAGCCGCAGATCGAGAAGATCGCACGCGACATCGCCAAATCGCGTGACGTGCTATATCTTGGTCGCGGCACGTCGTTTCCACTGGCCTTGGAGGGGGCACTGAAGCTAAAGGAGATCTCCTATATTCACGCCGAGGGTTATGCGGCCGGAGAGCTCAAGCACGGCCCGATCGCCTTGATCGACGAGAGCGTTCCCGTAATCGTCATTGCTCCCTACGACCGGGTGTTCGAAAAGACCATCTCGAACATGCAGGAGGTCGCCGCACGCGGCGGCAAGATTATCTTGATAACGGACGCTCGGGGAGCCGCAGAGGTATCCATGGATTCACTCGCGACGATTGTGCTGCCGGAGATGGGTACGACGTTTACGTCGATTGTCTATGCGATTCCGGTGCAGCTTCTGGCCTACCACACGGCCATCCTGATGGGCACGGACGTCGACCAACCCCGAAATCTCGCGAAATCGGTAACCGTCGAATAAGGCAGGGTGATGCGGCCTGGAAGTGTCGTGGTCAGATTCCGAATGCGCACAAGCCTCGGTCAGATCGAATTACGATGTGCCGCCCGGCTCCTGGCCCGATGCCACAGCATGGTTTGTGCCGGTTCATAGCGCTTGCTTACGGAGGCCGAGACTCATGTGCAAAATCTACGGCCAATCAGGTTACGAGGCTGGTGTGGCGTTGCCTCCGGCAAGCAAGGAGTCGCGTATGACTTATCATGGCATTCCGATTGCTTGGACCTGGTCATAATTCGTGACGAACGTCAGGTTTTTCGTACGGCGTGGAAGCCAGATGAACCTGTTCGATTGATCCAAACGAATACTCGGTTATCGCTGAGGAGGCTCGCTACGTTCTTCCCCCTCAACACGGGTTTTGGAGCGCATTAGGACCGCAGCGCCCCTCGAAGTACGAGGCGCGCCTCGCTTCGAAGGACAACGTGGCACTTGCCGAGCATGGCGATCGGCGCTATCGGACGGGCTCGATCGCCAGCACGCTCACCAAACGTTTTCCGTCAAACCTCAGGTTAACTTGAGCAACTCGAGGCCAAATCGCTGGACGTCGGGGTGAGATGCTAACGGACCTCGGCCCCAATCGCAGGCTCGCGAGCTGTTCTAGCACGACATCTCACGGAGCTCTTCCCTGCCGCTCGAATGCCATGCATCTCGTCCTTTCCTTTTCATTGCATGTCGGTGCGCTCAATGAGCGAATTCGGCCACGCCACAGACAACAACCCTTGTCACCGAGAATTGCCCGACGTTTCAGTAGCTTGAGAGTCACTCCTGCCGTGCGAGCGGAATAACGCCCGAAAAACTGTGCGAGTTTGCGGCAATTGCCGAAAATATGCCGGAAACGTCAGGCGCTTACGGGTTGGTCGATAGTGCCCTGATGGCAGATTCGCGGCCATGAAACTGCACTGGGCTGGCGTGAGATTTTCTCCGGAACCGGCCATTTCAAACCGAGAGGAAACTCGCCATGTCACCAGCGTCCATCGCGCATGCGTCAAATGCCAAATCGCGCATTGGCGCCATCTTACGTGCGACGAGCGGCAACTTCCTCGAGCAGTTCGACTTCTTCTTGTTCGGGTTCTACGCCAGTGCCATCGGAAACGCGTTCTTTCCATCAGGAAGCGAAACCGCTTCACTGCTTAACACCTTCGGTGTGTTCTGGTTGGGGGCCTTGATGCGACCGGTTGGCGCGATTGTGCTTGGAGCCTATATTGACCAGATTGGCCGTCGGCAAGGCCTGATCATCACGCTTTCGATCATGGCTGTTGGCACCGTCATCATCGCCTTTTGTCCCGGCTATGCAACAATCGGCATTGCCGCACCCGCGATCGTGCTGTTCGGACGGCTGTTGCAGGGCTTTTCTGCCGGCGTTGAGGTTGGCGGCGTTTCCGTCTACCTCTCCGAGATTGCCACTCCGGGCAACCGCGGCTTTTACACATCGTTTCAGTCCTCGAGCCAGCAGGTTGCGATCTTTGTCGCGGCTCTTATCGGGTATTTTTTGAGCGAAGCACTTCCGGCCGAAATGGTTGCGGCCTGGGGCTGGCGGATCCCATTCTTCCTTGGCTGCTTGATCGTTCCGCTTATCTTCTTCCTGCGCCGGACGCTGGAGGAAACTCCGGAGTTTCTGGTCATGAAGACCCACCCAACGGCCCGCGAGGTCTTTGCCTCCACAGTTGCGAACTGGCGCATTGTCATTCTCGGCATGATGATCGCGATGCTGACGACCACGACCTTCTATTTCGTCACAGTGTACACGCCTACCTTCGGCAAGCACGTATTGCAGCTGTCCTCGCAGAACACGCTCTTGGTGACGCTTTTGGTCGCCGTGACGAACTTCATCTGGAACCCAATTGGCGGCGCGATTTCTGACAGAATCGGTCGGAAGCCGGTCTTGCTGACCATTGCCGGCCTTGCCCTGGTGACTGTATATCCGGCGTTGTCTTGGCTTGTGACCGACCCAAGCTTTGGCAAGATGCTGGTAGTGGAGATGATGTTCTCGTTCTACTTTGGCACCTATAGCGGCGCCATGTTGGGCGCTTTAGTCGAAATCGTACCGAAGCACGTTCGCACAACCTGCTTTTCTTTGGCCTTCGCACTCGCCGCAGCTCTCTTTGGCACCTTTACCCCGCTCGCATCGACTTGGCTGATCGATCGGACCGACGACAAGGCTTCGCCGGGCTTCTGGTTGATGTTTGCAGCTTTGCTCGGCATTATCGCCGCGCTCACGATTTATCCAGGAAACACCAAGAGAGTTGCGAAGCTGTCGCGACCCGAGCGCTCTAACCGGGCCGTAAGCGCGCAATTTACCACGCATTAGCAGCGCGCCCACGGGGGGGACCTTCACGTCCAAGACTGAACTGAACGGGGTGCGCGGCGGTCCTTGCGGTGATCTCGCGGTGCTCCACGTGCCACTCTGCGGGTCACGGTTCTTCCTATGCGAGTGGAGCAGTATCGGGACGAGCCGTGGCTGATGTTGACCGGAATGGCTGAGCACTATCGCCACGCGCGATTCGTTCTGTGGTCGGCGGCGCGATGATAATGCTCGCACTTTGCGGTTACGTGAAACACGGCAGAGCTCGCGCGAGGGAGATACATCCCTCGCGCGAGCTTCACGTGCGCTGCCAAGCAAACTTAACGGGCACGTCTTGAGGTTGCATGAATTCCCCAGTGGACCGGTGTATCGCAGCTCGCCAAACCTCAGCGAGCGGTCGAAAAGCCTTCAATCGTGCCTAGTGGACCGACCGACGGGTCAATGCATGACTACGATCCGGGCCATCTCTGGCTCCGCTCGATCAGCCGCGACTTCACGCACCGCTAGTTTGCGCGGATGAGCTACCGCGCGCAAGCTGTGCGAGCTCCGTCTCGAGCGTAGGGTTGCGCTTGAACATGGCGTCGATCAACGCTTGCGCCGGCTGCTCGGCCGCTTCCACCCACGTCGCCTTCTCCGCTCGTGCGGAGGGCGCGAAGACACGCTTGACGACGGTCGGCGACCCCCTCAGACCGCATTTGGCCATGTCATCCACGCCGGCAGTTTGAGCGCTCCATTTTACGATTGAGGCACGGGCCGCACGCAAGGCATCGATCATTGCACCGCGGCGAATTTGATTGCTTGCCTCTAACATGCTGATGAGACAAGGAAGCTTGGAACGCAGCACCTGGACTCCTCCTTCGCAGCGCCGTTCCGCATCGATCGTGCGTGCTTTGAAGTCCAACGCTTTGATTGTGGAAACATAAGTAAGCTGCTGGACCCCGAGCCTCTTCGCAATGCCAGGTCCCACCTGCGCGGTATCGCCGTCGATAGTCTGCTTGCCGGTGAATATGACGTCTGGTGGGCCATATTCCTTCCCGATGTTGCGAATCGCGCACGCCAGCGCGTAACTCGTCGCCAGCGTATCGGAGCCCGCGAAACTACGATCAGTGAGCAGGACAGCACGATCGGCACCAAATGTCAGCGCCTTTCGGAGAGATTCTTCAGCCGACGGCGGGCCCATTGTGAGAACAGTGATTTCGCCGCCGAACTTGTCTCGTAGCTCGAGCGCAGCTTCCAGTGCGAACAGATCATATGGGTTGATGATTGTCGGCACGCCCTGACGCATGATCGTATTCGTGACAGGATGCACGCGGATTTGTGCGGAGTCGGGGACCTGTTTGATGCAGACGATGCTGTGCATATGCTTCTCCTAAGATGTTGAGCAGGCTCCCCACGAATAGCAACTGTCATACCACCCCAGGCATTTCGCCTATGAGAGACGAATGCAACGGCTGCCGACTGACGGTGAGACCGTTGGGGACTGCGACGGGCTGCGTAAAGCGGACGTGATCTCTCTGATCTGAGCTGCGCCATAAACGGCGCGGCCGCGATCTTGCGCTAGTTCGACACCTAATCACTTCTCATAGTGCGAATACATTGCAAGCGGACGATGACCAGCACCGGCTGACGCGAAGAGGGCTTACACTTCCCGGCATGGCCACCCCCAAGCAGAGCACATCGGTTTCGTATCCGCTTCATGGACCAGAGTACCGCCTCTTGCACGTTCTCCTACCGCGCCCGGGCGAGCGAGAGAGACGCGAGCCCGACTTTTTAATCAGAAACGCTTGATCTCGATACCGTGCCTTCTCAAGGCATAGCCAATCTGGCGCGGCGTCAGTCCAAGCAAGCGCGCCGCCTTGGCCTGTACCCACCCGGACCTTTCCATCGCCGCGACTACACGCTCGCGATCTGTGACCTTGGCGGCACCTATGCTAGGTCGGCCGGGTGGCTCTAGCGGCGTCAGTTCGCTACCGACCGGCTGATCGTGTGCCACAGGATGTGTCGGCGGCATGCTCAGCCTTGTGGGAAGTGAGATTATCGGGCTCGGCTGTCGCGCCACTTGCTCCGGCCCGCACTTCCATAGCGTGGCCGACAGGCATTGCCCGTGCCAGCAGGCAAAATCGTCTCTTCCGATCGATGATCCGTGCGCCAGGGTCGCGGTCCGCTGCACACAGTTCTCCAGCTCGCGGACATTACCGGGAAATCCGCAATTCATAAGAACGTCAACCGCACTTGAATCGAAGACCAGAGCACGGCCGTTCTCATTGTTGAAGTTCTTCAAGAATCGAGTGGCGAGAAGCGGAATATCAGTGCGTCTATCGCGCAGCGGCGGCAGTAGCAGAGGAACCACGCTGATGCGATAATAGAGATCGGCACGAAACTCCTTCCTTGCCACCGCCTCTTCAAGATTCTTATTCGTGGCTGCAATCACGCGGACGTCGACTTTGATCGTCTGATTGCCGCCCACCCGCTCGAACTCCTGCTCCTGAAGTACGCGCAGGAGTTTCGCCTGGAACGAGGCCGAGATCTCGCCAATCTCATCCAGAAACAACGTTCCCTTGTCGGCGAGTTCGAAGCGCCCCTTCCGCGCGTTGAATGCGCCCGTAAACGCCCCCTTCTCGTGACCGAACAATTCGGATTCCAGCACTGTCTCGGTGAGGGCTGCGCAATTCAGCTTGATAAAGGGGCGTTTGGCGCGCGCTGAACGCTCGTGAATAGCCTTCGCGACCAGCTCTTTGCCGGTACCCGATTCGCCACGCAACAGAACGGTGCTATTCGATTTTGCGATCAGCTCGATCTTCTCAAGCATCGCGCGCAGCGCCGGGCTGTCGCCGATAATTCCATCGACTTGGACCTTCTTACGCTCCCACCCATGAGGCTTGAGTTCGGACAGCTGCTTCTGCGGCCGGAACTCCTCGTCCATAGGCCGCCCGCGATCGCGCGCAAAAACGCAATGCAGCTTCGCCGTCTGGCCCACAAGGCTTGCGACCATCGTCAGCAGGCGGAGGTCGTCCTCGAGCTGCGCATGCGTCCCGTTGTCTGCGATGCGGTCGATGCTCAGCGTACCCACAACCTTCTCGTCAATCTCTATGGGAACGCCGATGAACGCAACACACGTATTACCGGCGGCGTCCAGCATCTCGACGTCCGAAGAACTGAAGATCGGCTGCAGCGCTACGTTCTCGACGATGAGCGGCCGCCCCGTCGCCACAATTTGATCAATTGCTCCTTGCGGCAAGCGCCCCCCGCAACGCGCGTCGCGCCCTTCGCTCCGGCAGTCGTCTACGATGATCTGGGGCACCCCGTCATGTTCGAACAGACATACGATGCCGCGCCGCATCTGCACGAGCGATGGCAGACGCTCGATGACGCTCGCCAGCTTGGCTTCGAGCCGGCATAGGCCGGTGAGCGTGTGCGCTATTTCAAAGATCGTGCTTAGCGATTTCTCTTGCGACGGCAGAATAGAAGCGGAAGGGCCCGCAGAAGCGGAAGGGCCCGCGTCGGAGGTTGAGTTTGGTCTTTCGCGCAGGGAAACGCTGTCCAGCATAATGACTTCTCCGTTCCTTTCTTGATCCTCCCCATCACCTCGATCGGACTTGTTGGACTCGTGTTGCATGCCTGCCTCGATCTGACATCCGGTTCTCAGGGCGGGGCGAGTGATGACGCCTCTTCATGGCACGCCGGCAGCACTTACAGTGCTAGATTTGCCGCTTTATTCTTTCCAACTCGCTGCGCGGATTCGCCCCGGCCAACATGGCTTCCACCGATGAAACTCAGTTAGTCGGGTTCAGGGACGAATTCACTCACAAGTGTTGCCCGCCGTTGATCGGCACTTCGGCGCCAGTGACATAACTCGCCGCATCTGAACATAGGAAGAAAATGACCTTGGCGACCTCTTCGGGTGTACCCACCCGGCGTAGTGGGATCTTTGGCACAAGATACGCTTCCGTGTCAGGCGACAAAATGTCCGTCTTGATTTCGCCGGGCGCGATCGCATTGACGCGAATGCCATGAGAGGCGTAATCGTGCGCCATTTCGCGCGTGAGACAAGCGAGCGCAGCTTTCGACGTGGCATATGCCGTTCCTGCAAATGGATGCACCCGCGCTCCGGCGATCGAAGTCACATTGACGATCGAGCCTGAAGCCGCTTTTAGCTCATCGAACAGACCCTGAGCGAGCAGGATCGGCGCCACCAGATTGAGGTGGAACACGCTCATCCAGGTATCGACTGAGGTCGCTAGCGACGTAAGCCGGGCACCGTTTGGCGTTTTTGGTGAGTTTCCGGCATTGTTTATCAGTCCCTGCAGCGGTGCGCCGGCAAGGCGCTCCTTTATCTGGGCAATCACGCGCGGTAACGTCCGATGATCGCTCAGGTCGACTTCGATATAGCTATCCCCCTCTGAGTCCCATGGGCAGCGCACCGCCTCGAATGGTTGGCGCGCGCAAGAAATGATGCGCCAACCGGCTTCCGAAAACAATCTTCCCGTGGCGCGACCGATACCGCGCGATGCCCCGGTCAATACCAGCGTTTTCCGCTCACGCAGCGGACGGCCCCCTCCATCGGCGTGAATTGGACCGCGAGCGTCCGCTTCCGACGATTGAGCTGTGACCGCATTGTGATCTGGTAGACCTAGATTCACACGCGACTCCCCTCCGCTCCCCTCGCCTGTGCACCTGGTGCAGGATCCGGGCCAGAGCGATGCAGGGCACAGGTGGCGCGCTTTTAGGACGCAAATGGCAGGTTCCGAACATCTGGCCTGTTTGCTTTTCGACACCAACCACGCAGCAATGGCTGTCGTCGAGCTCCCGGGTGCTGCCCACTGCGTGCGCTAAGGCTTCGAGCCGAGAGGCTGGTGTTTCCATCGCGAGCTGACTGCGTCGTCCTCCATGAGTGGTCTGTGGGTCATGCGGGCTGGACGAGATAGGTAAGCTGCCTTTGGCGGAGATCAGGATTTAATGGCCAGTTCGTCCAAGTTGCTCTCGGCCATGGTACGCGCGGCCGTACATGCGGCTCTTGAGCAATATGGATGGGCCGCCGGCCCCGCGGTTCATCCACCTCCGTCCGAAAGGACTCTGCGAGCGGCGCATGAACAAGGCCGTCGTCCAGAAAACGAGCTGACCGGTTGCCCAGCAAAGGCGATCCATCTACCGGACGCGCCTCCTTGCTGCTGGGACATTCTGACGTGACTGTCTGTTACGTCAGATTTCCTCGGCGACCCGAACCGCCATTGCCGTGCTTTTCACCGTCTGGCCCGCGATGGCGGATTTGGCCGGTGGATGACAGAATAACCTTTCCGCGCGACTCGACTTACACAGGAGGGCCCGAAGCATTGCAGGGCACGGCCGTCGGCGCCCGCGGGCATTGGCCTTACGCTTCGCAGGCGTTCGCCCTCCCACCGCACCGTGGTGGTGCGCCGGTCAGCCGTCGCTTGCGGGACGGAAGTCGCCATCCACCGATCCTGCGAGACGTTGCGAAACGCGATGGTGTCGAGCCAGCAGTCTCAGACCGATGATCTAGCCCGCCATTGCTCAGGCTCACATTCTGGCGCTTCATGAAGCCGCGAAATGTTCGTATGGGTTATCGATCATGGTCAAGTGCTCCGGCTTGCTCTTGTCGAATTCAATAATCCGTGGCACGAGCAGACGGGCATAGCGCGTGAAGGCGCTGGTGGGGGGAAAGCGGATCACTGTAGCGCATCGCGCAAGAAGATACATGTCGATGAGAGCGGAAGCTCCACCTTCAATTCCCATTTCCGCACTATGCAACGGCCCTGCCCGATCGGCCTGGAAACGTTTTGGTACGGCAAAGACATCGGGAAACAGACCCAATAGGCGATCGAGCACCTGTGCACTGTCCGTGCACAGGAAGACCTTTACAGGCTTTGGATATGGCAAAGCCTTGGCTTTACAGATTGCCATGCAGACCTGACGGAGGGCGAGCTCCGAATCGGCCCAGTACGGCGCATGCTCCATGATATCTTCGCCATTGCCGTGCCGAACATGAACGCCAATAATGCTATGGCCGCTAAAGTGTTCCTCATACAAGGCGTCGACCCGCGCTTGAATCTCGGACCTGAGCTTGATGTTCCGAAAGATCAGTCGTTCGGCTTCCTCGCCACAACGCCACATCAGGCAGGCGTCACAGACAATGGTGTTGGCTTCGTTATCTTCTCTTGCCTGGAACAGCTCGGTCAGTTCGTCACGTTCTTTGAAGATCTGCTCATCCGGACGATGGATGCAGTCGATCGACGGCCTATTCCACCACCGCGGGAAGAACGGTCCGGGAAACGAGAGCTGGTTGATCCGGTCATCGCAAATCACCGGCACCCCAGCGATGTCCTCAAGCGGCTCGAAGAACACCGGAAAGGCGTTGCTGAACGGTTGGTCGATGTAGCAGGAACCGCGCCAGTCAACGACGAGCGTCCGCCCGGTCCGCTGCGCGTACGACCAGGCTGAGGCCAGCGACCAGAGGCAGTCACCAAAGCCGGTACGCCTGCGCGAAATAACAAAGCGTTCCTTCGTCAAGTTATAAACCCTTCTCGTTGCGCAAGATTAGTTTTGTGTGGCGCACCTACTCCTGCGATTCCGATCCACGCCAATGGACGGCTGGTCACCTGGACGCAAGGCGATCAACCCGCAAGCCCTCCTCCACGGCACCGCGATTGGCAGGTCATGCAAGAGCGTCCAAGGAGCCCTCTTCCGCATTGCCCACCTTTTACGACCGCGCAGGCTGTGACGGATGCAGCCGAATACGGCGCAGATCCCAGAGCCCGCGCAGTTCGTTCACGAGCGCTTCTCGCCTAGTCCTGTCAGAGGTGACCCTGGCGAGAAGATCGGCAAGAACAGCTTCCTTCTCAATTTGCATCAGCATGTCGAACAGGTCATGCGAGACGCGCACGCTGTCCTGGCTGGAGTGACCCATGCGGATCTCGCAGACTGTCTCCTGGCGTTCTCGGCCGGCATGAGCGCGAACCCGGTAAAGAGATACATGGGGCGGCAGTGATACGGCGAGTGCAGTCCAGCTTTCGAGCGTTGTTGCCCGCTTCTTGACGAGGAATGACCCGACTACAAGACCATCCAGCTCGGTCGATAAAAACGCCGTAATCGCATCGGCAACGGAATCTACGATCGGTTCGGCATTGTTGTTGAAGGACGTATTAAGCAGAATCGGGACGCCTGTCCGGCTCTTGAACGCATTGATGAGTTCCCAATAGGCGGCATTGTTCGTGCGGGAAACCGTCTGCAGCCGAGCCGTACCATCGATATGCGTGATCGCGCCTAGCAAAGCACGCTTGGATTCGTGCACGCGAACGACGAAATTCATGAAGGGATATTCTGCGCGACCATCCGGCAACTCAAAGAACGCGCCCGCATCCTCCTCCAGAACCGATGGCGCAAATGGTCGATAACTCTCGCGCTTCTTGACCATCGCATTGATCCGGTCCTTGTTCGCCGCGGGTCTCGGGTCTGCAAGAATACTGCGGTTGCCGAGCGCGCGAGGGCCGAACTCCGATCGGCCCTGTACCCAGCCGATCACGGCGCCATCAGCCATCCACTCGGCTGCTCTGGTTGCGACGTCAGCGGTCCGTTCAATCTCCAGGTGTGCAGCCCATCCCTTCAGTTCCTGTTCGATGCTGTCGTCGCTGCCGACATCTGGCCCCCAATAAACCGCCTGTAGTCGCTCGCGGGGCGCAGGCTGCCCGGCCTCGTTCGACACCATCAGTGCCGCGCCCAATGCGCATCCGGCGTCATGCGCAGCCGGCTGCACGAAGATGTCTTCGAACAGGCCTGAATACAGGAGTTTTCCGTTCAGCGTGCAGTTGTGAGCCACCCCGCCAGCCAGGCACAACCGTTTCATTCCAGTCGACTCACGGTAATGCCGAAGAATGTGAAACACGATCCGCTCCAGCGCCTCCTGCAACGATGCGCTCACATCTCGATGCTGTTGCGTGAACGGCATTCCCTTTCGCCGGACCTCAATATTGCGCAGCAATGCCGGACCGATACGGTCGAGGTGAACGCGGTAGCCACCGTTTGCGGAGAGCTCATAGAATTGGGAAAAGAGCTCGCGATAGCGTGCGGGATCTCCGTAAGGAGCCAGCCCCATAACCTTATACTCGTCGAACAGGCCGTAGCCGAGATATCGGATCGTCTCCAGATAGAACAGTCCGAGAGAGTTATTCTCTGGAAAGGTCATAAGCTCGGTCATTTCGGTGCCCGACCCGACCGCCAAGAGACCCGACAGGAAGTCGCCACAACCGTCGATCGCGAGGACCAGGCTTTCTTCAAAACCCGACATCGCCAGAGCGCTCACGGCGTGGGCCTGATGGTGGCCTACGAATGACACCCGCGAAGGATCAACTTGGGTACCGAACTCCGTGGCTAGAAGATGCCGTAACAGCAGATTCGCATCTAGCGGAATTGAGATTTCCGGTTGTGAGATGAACAACCGTTCGAGCATCGCATTGCAATAGGCTTCAGTAGCGTAGAACGCAATACGATCGACGTCGCGAAGCTCCACACCCGCGGCTGCAAGACAGTATTCAATCGCACTGCTCGGGAGCTTGTTTGAATGTTTGATCCGGTTGAGGCGCTCCTCTTCCACGGCAGCGAGCACGCGCCCGTCCTTGACAAGTACTGCGGCGCCGTCGTGCAGAAACGTGTTCGGTAGTCCAAGGGGGTTTTCATAGACCCTGTCGAGGCCGCCACTCAATCCTAGACACAGCATCTTGTTCTCCGTTAATCCTGAGAGGCCTGTCGGCCTATTTCGTATCGCTTGCTTTGGGAGTAGGCCGCACGTCGTCGCGGGGCCGATCAGGCATCGCTAGCGTGACAAGACTCACATAAGCGTCGCACGCGATCGGAAGTTCGTTACGCCCGATATCTCATCTCGCACGCGCGATGCTTCGCTTTAGGTCTTGTTCCTCTCACCGCATCAGGCGCTGCCGAAGCAGCATGGCCGAGACGAGGAAGGGAAATGCTGCGTAGATGCAAAGTGCGCCCACATGCAATCCGACGCTGTCGACCGGCCGACCGAGCATTGCCGGACGAATGAGATCGACCGAATGAGTCAGCGGCAATAAGGCCGCGATGCGTTGAAATGAACCGGGCAACTGGCTCATTGGGAAGATCGCCCCGCTCAAATACATCATGGGCGTGAGAATGAGCGACTGGTAGAAGATGAAATAGTCGTGGCTCGGTGCAAGTGCTGAAACGACCATTGCGAGGCTCGCGAAAGTAACGCCAGTGAGGGCGATGGCTGGTAACGAATAGGGGATGGATGACCACTCTGCGTAACCCAGCGCGACGGCGACAATCGTGATCGCGGTCCCGGCGAGCAAGGCCTTGCTCGCTGCCCACGCCACTTCGCCGAGAACAATGTCGCCGAGCGTAAGGGGCGTACAGAGCACTGCCTCCCACGTGCAATTTGTCTGCATGCGAGCGTAAGCCGCATAGATCGTTTCGAAGGTTGCGGAGACCATCGCGCTTGTGGCGACCATGCCAGCCGCCAGAAACGAGATGTATGAGGTCCCCTCAACACCACCTATGATCATTCCAAGGCCAAACCCGAGACCGAACAGAGAGCTCATCGGCTCGGCCAGATTCCCAAGAATCGATGCCAGAGCGACTTTCCGCCAAACCAAAAAATTGCGGCGCCATACCGCGATCCAGTTCCATGGATTAGCAGGGAGCGCCGGCGCAAAACGTTGCCACATCGTTCAGTCCTTTATCTCTCGCCCGGTTAGCCGCAAGAAGACATCCTCCAGATTTGGAGGACGCTGCAGAAAGCGGAGATCAGTGCGGTTGGCAAGCCGGAGGCGCACCTGCTCTGGATCCGTGACATAGCAGAAGAGCGTCTCCCCGCTCACCTCAGCGCGCTGCACTTGGGGTCTGACCAACGGCAGCAGTTCATGCGGATTACCGCCGTAAATCTCGATCACTTGGCAGCCGATCTGCTGCTCGATCAGCGCGTGGGGCTGACCTTCGGCGATCTTACGGCCGTGCTCAAGCACGCACAGGCGGTCGCACAATCGCTCCGCCTCTTCCATGAAGTGCGTGGTGAGAAGGATCGTTTTGCCGCGCGCTAATAGCGAGCGCAAGCGTTCCCAGATCAGGTGACGGCCGTGCGGATCAAGGCCGGTCGTCGGCTCATCAAGCACCAAGAGCTGCGGGTCGTTAATGAGGGCCCGTGCCAACGTCAGGCGTCGCCTCATGCCGCCGGACAGTTCGGCGACGCGGGCATCCGCCTTGTTCTCCAGGCGCGCGAATTCGAGCAGTGACGGCGTGACCGCTTTCACCTCAGCCGCGCTCATGGCGAAGTAGCGCCCGAAAACGAGCAAGTTTTCGCGCACCGTGAGCTGAAGATCAAGGTTATCGAACTGTGGGACAACCCCGATCCCCCGCCGCGCCAAGGGCGCCCGTGCCGGCACTGGCTCGCCGAGCACGCATATCTTACCTGCGTCGGGCGATGCAACACCCAGGATCAAACGCGCGAGCGTGCTTTTACCCGCGCCGTTTGGTCCCAGCAGACCGAAGCACTCTCCCGGCGAGACCATAAACGAAAGAGCGTCCACGACGACCCTGTCGTCGTAGAACTTGCTCACCTGGAAAAGGTCGACTGCCGCGGTTGACATTTGCTTACGCCATCGCGACGGACGTTATTCGCGCCGCTTCCTCGCTTGCGCGTTTTTTTGTCCAAAGCAGCCCGTCACACCATACGTGATCGACGCGTCCCCACTGGCACGCGGCGGCAGCATCCGGGAAAAAGCCGCGTCCATGCAGATTGGCGCTGGTATTGCAAAGCAGCGGAATGCCTGTGAGCTTCTCGTATTCGACGAGAAGCTCGGCCACTTTATGCTGAGAGGTTCTGGAAACGGTCTGTAGACGAGCAGATCCGTCGAGATGTACGACGGCGGGAATTTTGTCCCGCCATTCCGGTCGCGTCTGGTGATCGAACAGCATGTACGGATCGGGTATTCCAGGGCTAAAAATCTCCGCCGCACGATCCTCCAGGCATATCGGCGCTACCGGCCTGAAATGCTCGCGAAGTTTGATGTCGTTGAGATGATCTTTCATTCCTTCCCAGCTCGCAGCCGCGAGAATGCTTCTGCCACCCAAGGCTCGTGGTCCGAGCTCGGCACGCCCGGCAAGGAAGACCACTGGCTTGTCGCAAGCGAGGATTGCCGCAAGTTCGCCCATAGTGCAGGGCGCGCCCTCCCATTCGGGCGGGACTTCGCTGGGACGCACGGCCGGTCCACTGTAGACCGACCATTCCAGAGCTCTAAAGCCTTGCTGTGCCGCCAGCGCAGAGCAAGCAGCACCAATGGCTGAGCCGCTGTCGTTCGGAAAGGGCGGCACCCACACGACATCGAATAGGCCGGTCGCACGAAATGCACTATTCCACTTAATATTCAGGCCACAGCCGCCGGCTATGCAGAGGTTACGCGCCCCCGCAAGATCCGAATGCCGCTCCACAACATCAGCAATGGTGCGAACCAGCAGACGCTCTAGAAAAACGTGAAATGACGCAAGGACGTCTTCGGCTTGCTTTTCCTTCAATCGCATTGCGCACGCATCGAAGAAGTCGTGCAGAGCTTCAAGCGGCGCTTGTGAGCTGTTGATCTGTTCAAGCTCAGGACAAGCGCCCTCAGCATCCGTGGCAAAGTGCGCCTCATAAAGTTCATGAAACGTCTTAATACTGTCCTCGTCGGGCGATCCCAGCGCGATATAGGCCATCAGCTTGCCGGCAATACCGAGATCCCAGCTGGTGCGGTCTGCCCGCTTGTAAGGTCCAAAGTGATGTCCTGCCGTCGCATAGGCGTGACCTATCATCGGAAACAGGCACTCGATGAACCGGATGCCATGGGGCTCGACATAGTAGAGGCGTGGAAACATGCAGCCGTCCCACACCAAGCAGAAAGCAGATTGCGCGGATTTGGCAAACGAGCTGGCGCAATATGCGGATGCTACGTGCCCGGTGACATGGGGATAGCTTTGATAGGGATATAGCTTCCCATCAAGCATGAGGCCGATGCCATCGCGGGACGCCAGGGGGCTATCGCCTAGCCGTTCGACATACGGCGCGCCCTTGAGCTTGATGGTCGTCGTCCCACTAAGGACTTCAAACTGCGACTCGAACTCTCCATCCCAGCCATCAATAACGAACTGATCAACATCGCTCGGATGCAGCCCGTGCTCCGCCAAGGCGCTAACAACGGCATCCAGGTTGTCGATGGTTTGATAACGCGGATTGTTGTTCAGCTTCTCCTGTTCGACACAAAACACCACCCGGCCGTGCTCGATCAGAGCGACTGCCCCGTCATGCGTCAGCTTGATACCGCAGATACGCATAGTGGCTCCTTTCAAGCTCGGCCGTTAGGACGGATCGAAGATCGCTCCGGATTGCGAAAGCGGACCAACAAGCAGTCTTCGTCAGCCGACTGCCCCTGGCACTGCACGCGTTCGACCTCGATGAGCGCTTCAGTCAACATCGTGATGACTGTCTCGGCGCCAGCGACATGCCCCCATCGCCTGCAGGTGGCATCACGTGCAGATCCGAAGACCAGATGCCCACCTGGAGCAAGCATCTTCACTATTTTGTCGATTGCGGTACGCATCCGTGTCATGTCTTCGAGATAGTAGAGAACTTCGGCGACCACGATCAGATCGAACAGCTCTTCGGTCGAGAACTGCAGAATATCGCTCGCCGCCCAGCTGATATGCGACCACCTCTTGGTCCGCTGGACCGCTCGACCGATCGCTCGCGGCATAACATCGATGACCGTGAGCCGTTTGCAGTGAGGAGCAAGCTTCTCTGTGAATGCACCGGCCGCGCACCCGATCTCGAGCCCGGTTGAGACGGCGCCGTTCGACAGCGATAGCCGTAGCAATTGGGTGTGACGCTCACGTTCGAACGGATTGTCGTCAAGCCGCCACGGGTCATCGTTAGTCAGCTCCCGTTGCAACGATTGATGTGTCTTGTCCACGCTCACCACTAAATGCCCCTATAAAGCTGTCAGTCAGTCTCGGCCGCAATGCCATCAGACGCGGTCAGCTGCGAGGGAGCGCGCGAAAGACCGGCCCCGCGAATTGAGCCAGGCGTTTCCGATACCGGGTTAAGGCTTGGTCCAGTTGTCGCGTCTTCGATCGAGGCCTTCGATTCGTCAACGTGTGATGATTTCGCTACTTTGCGCGAGAGCCAGTCGCTGTTGCTCAAGGTACAGAGCGCATAGGCTTTCATCGGGAGCAGGAGGAAGATGTTGATCGGGGTGTGGAGCGAGAAGCCGATAAATCGAAGCTCGCCGGCACGAAGGGCCGCCACGCCGCATCGAATCATGGTCATCGCGACGATGGTCAGACCGGTCCACCAGGGCACGGTGCCGGTGAGCGTGAGCTGAGCGAGCGCGGCAATCGATGAGATGGCGAGCAGCAGCGGCCCGAGGTTCTGTCCGAGCACGTCGAGCGTAAGGTACCGGTCCAGGGCGGGCAACAGGTGCAAACCCAGCAGCGTGTCGCGGTAAGTGCTCCGCGCCCAGCGGAGCTGTTGCCGCAGATACGGCAAGAGCCTGTCCGGGACCACCGTGGCGGCGATGGCGTCCGGAACGTACTCGGTTCGAAACCCTGCCTTGAGCATGAGGATGGTCAGATGGCGGTCCTCACCGAAGTCGCTCGGCTTTCCCCGGAAGAACTGCGTCTCGTACTGGTCCAGCAGCAACAGCAGCGCGGAGCGGCGGTACATGGCACACGGCCCGCAGCAGCACATGACGGCACCAAAGCGCGTCTGCGCCGCGCGCTCCTCGTTGCAAGCCAACCAGTACTCCATGTCGATCAATCGGGTCAGCCAGCTGTCGTTCCGGTTGCTGGCTGTCAATTGCCCCATGGCCGCGCCGACGGCTGGATCCTGCATCTTGCGTACGAGTTTGCTGACCACGTCGCTGGCGATTTCCGTGTCGGAATCGACGTTGAGCACGAGATCGCCGAACGACCGGCGTATCGCTGCGATCTGCGCCTTGCGCTTTCCAACGTTGCTCGGCAGCAGAATGACGTTGAACCTCGGGTCATATGCGTAGCTCCCATGGACCGGGGCCACTGCAGCGACATTTGCCGAGCCGTCATCGACCACATAGACCTGCAATCGCCCTGGGTAGTCCTGGCTTGCGAGAGACTTCAGGCAGGCGGCCAGCGTGCGCGGGTCCTCGTTGAAGCAGGGCACGATGACATCCACGCTGGGCAGAGCACCGGTGTCGACCGGGTCGTACGGCGGCAGTGAGGCGTCGGTTCGCAGCGCATAAAGCGCCTGCGCGCTCTTATGAACGCTGGAGAGCAACGCGTAGGAGGCAACAGCAACGGTGCTGATGGTGGCAAGCAGGCTCATGGGAGTTGATCTATTCAGTGAGTTTGAGGAATCGACCGGATTGCAAATCCACGGTCATGCAGTGCTGGAATGAGCTGGGCGAGCGCCGTCACAGTCTGGTCGCGCCGACCAGAGTGAGGGCAGCGTTCCAACTCGTCGGGAGGGCACCCGTCGTGCAGGAGCACGATGGCCCCCGGCCGGACCGAGGCCAGCACCGCGGCAACAATCGCCTCGGCGCCAGGACGAGACCAGTCTTGCGGGTCGACTGACCAGTGCAGGGCTGCCAGTTCGGCCTTCGCCGACGCGGCGAGGGCCTCCTTGGTCCAAGTCCCATACGGCGCACGCATGTGCCGCACAGAGGCTCGGGGGCAGGCCATTCCGATCATCTTGTTCGTCGTGAGGATCTCGTATTTCACCTCATCCGGCATGCATTTGGATAAATCCGGGTGCGTCATTGTGTGGTTTGCGATTTCGTGCCCTTCTGCAATGATGCGCTGGATCAGCTCCGGCTGACCCGCTGCATATGCACCGATCACGCAGAAGGTGGCGGGGGCCCGATGCTGCGCCAGCACATCCAGGATGGCCGGCGTGCAATGCGGGTTGGGCCCATCATCAAATGTCAGATAGACGCAGTGCTCTCCGTCGGAGTAGTCGCTCCGCGCTTCAGTCTCGTCGTCTGCGGACGTCACAGTTCCGGCCCGTTTCGTTCAATCATCTCACCGGCCGGCCATTCGGTCATTGGCCTCGCAATCGGCAGAACGAGGACGACCACGTCCTCCACGCGCGTCGGAGGCACAGTGAGATAGATATCCGAACGAGTGGACCGGACACTGAGCCCTGGCAAAACAGTCGCCAATCCCTGTCGCCCGAGCAGCCGGGTAATATGTTTCTGCAGGGCGGATCGGACCGTGCCAAAGCCGAATGGCACCCCAAGATCTCGCAATACCGGATACATCACGCGGATAGAGTGGCTGATGCCGAGCCCCTCGAGATCCGGGCGTACCCCGTACAATCCGAGTTCAGCCACAAGCAGATCGACCTCACCAACTTTTATGAAGCGGCGCAGTGCGCCGATGTGAATCGCGACGCCACGATCATCATAGCCGATCGCCCGAATCTCAGGCCTTGCGCCGGCCCAGCTTCGATGATCTTCAAAGGGCTTTGCATTGAATGCCCCGGTCGGACCATAGGTCTTCCGGAAGAAGTCGGACAATTCAATATGGTCAGCAAGTTGAAGCTCATTCTCCCAGCACAGCCTCCAACGAACTGGAGGGCGCGCCGAAACACCTCGTCTGGATTCGGGCGCGATCATTTTCATAGAGAGAAATTCCTATTCATTATCTGACTCCTGACGCAGGCCAGCAGTTCGCTACGCTGGAAAGGCTTGCTCAAGAACTGGAGTCCAGCTTGCAGAACTCGCCTCATATCCTCTTCGGAGTTGTCTGTGAGCAGAACGGTGGGAAGCGCGCCTCCGGATGCAGCAAGATGATGGAAAAGCTCAAAGCCACTCATCCCGCTCGACTGCATGTCCGCGATCAAGCACGACGTGATCAAACGGCGGCCCGATTTTAAGAACTCGTCTGCGCTCTCGAAGGGTTCGGGTACGTAACCCGCGGAAAACACCATATCTGTCAGAGCTTCACGCACTGACCGATCTGCATTCACAATGGATACGACGTCGAGCGTGTGCGCAACTCGCATCAGATTCGCCAGGGACGCCTTCGCTTGCATGTTCCGCACGATTTCTCCGCAGCAAGGACGCAATCGGATGCGACCAAAACACATTTGGCACCCGCAACCGAAGGGGTCCAACTGGAGGGAAATCTACGGCCAGGTTGAGCGTTCGCTCAATTCTACGGCGGTACACGGCCGGTATAGAATGGGTTGGCGAAGCCATACGATGGTTTGCTCGTCCTATACGCCCACGCACATCTGCGGATCCCCACCGTGCTAGCTCGCCGAGATATGACTTGCGCAACACGCGCGAAACTGCGACCGCACGGTCCAGATGTCTTGATCGATCCCTGGCGCTGGGCTGAGACGCGCTACGATTTGTAACCATTCTGATAGATCTGACATCTCGCTAAACTATCCTTTGCTATCCTCATTCGGTACAAATGGTAAAATCGATTGTATCGATAGAACACATTCATACGGTGGATCACTCAAGATTATGCGTTTCAAGGGACTCGATCTGAATCTCCTCGTCGCGTTCGACGCCCTGGTGACGCAAGGCAATCTCACTGCGGCGGCAAGAAGCATCAACCTCAGTCAACCTGCCATGAGTGCTGCCGTCGCGCGGCTTCGCACTTACTTTCGCGATGAGCTATTCACGATGAGGGGCCGGAAGCTTGTCCCAACGCCGCGGGCTCAAGCGCTCGCAGTCCCGATTCGCGAGGCTCTCGCTCACATTCAGCTCTCCATCATTTCTCCGGACGGCTTCACTCCGTCTCAATCGAATCGGCGATTCAGGATCATCCTGTCCGACTTCATGACTGTCGTGTTTCTTCGACGAATCGTGGACCGCGTCGCGCGGGAAGCTCCGACAATCAATTTCGAGTTGCTGCCGCCCGTAGAGGAACCCGATGAACTTCTCCGGCGCGGTGAAGTCGATTTCCTCATGTACCCGGAGATGTTCATGTCGAGTGCGCATCCCAAGGCGGCACTGTTCGAGGACACTTTCGTTTGCGTGGGCTGCCCGATGAACAAGCAGCTGGCGCCGCGACTTACGTTCGAGAAGTACATGTCGATCGGGCACGTGGAAGCCCAGTTCGGGCGCTCCCTGAGGCCCTCCTTCCACGAATGGCTCTTGCTCGAGCATGGTTTCAAGATACGCACTGAGGTCGCTGTGCAGGGTTTTGGTATGATTCCGCCTATGTTATTGGGCACCAACCGTATAGCGAGCATGCCCTCAAGATTGGTCAGCCATTTCGCAAACACGATGCCCCTGCGGGTCATCGAACCTCCGCTGCGACTTCTCACATTCACCGAGGCCGTCCAATGGCCGGCCATTCATAATACTGATCCCGCAAGCATTTGGATGCGCAACATGTTCTTGCAAGAGGCATCCATGATGGTCTCTCCGTCCGAGACCAACCAATGTCACGGCCCGTTCTAGGATTGTTCGGCCGTTTGCGACCTACTCTTCGTTAACCAGATCTACGCCAGGCTCGAAGCACCGGTCCTCGCTGGTGTTCGGATTGGCGCGCCTGAGCGTAGTTTGATCGGGTCGGCGGCGCTATTGATCTCGCGCTGGCGTGACGATCTTGCGCGTCATACAGCTCGTTCGGCGGCGCTCCGCAATGACTTTCCGCTGGTCCGACGGGCTGCGTCGCGCTGTTCTACATGAGCTGAGCTCAGAGCTCGCGAAATGATCCGGCCAGTCAGGTGAACGAGATCCGGCCTCGGCACTAAAATCCCTTGAATCGTACACCGCGTCAGGTTGTAGACCAAGACCTGCGATCGAGGCTGCAAACGTGGACACTGCTAGCGCACCCGCACCGCTCTTCGCCTGCCGTTGGGCATTCTCCTTGCCGCACTGTCCCGGCGATCGCAGCAGTAATGCCGAAGCTCGTCAGTAGCTAAACGCCTCTTGGCGGGCCGCCCCACAGGGTCGATGCCGGCTCGTTCGCGTCGAACCAACTTGTTCTGCCGAACGCCAACGCTGTCCACAGTCGCGTCCGGAAAGCGCAACGCGAGCTGGCGTAACTCGGGAGAGCGGAACCTGCAAGTGAGAGGTCTGCGCAAGGTTGGCATGGAGGTTGAGACACGTCATCTCAACGGCTTGTCTTACTCTTATACTCGATCCCGCATGACGGAGCGCAACCGCAAACTCGCTGGCCGCAGGATCAACCTGGATCCACCCGCCGTGAGCTCGCGGCATTGTCCCGCTGCGCGCGTGCTTGGGGGATGAGTGTTTATGATGAGAGGACGGCAACTGTGCCAATGTCCGGCGCACGGAAGGGCTCGTCGCTCCCATTCGCCAAGCCCTGCTCCACCTACAGCTTTTGCTCGTTTCGGGCGACATGGTCAATCCAGCCACATCGGATCGTGGGTGCAGGGTCATCCTTTCGGATCTCGCGACAGTCGTGTTCTTTTCGAAAGTGTCGTGGCGCGTGGCGCGCGGGATGCCGCCGCCGTTAGCCCCGAGTTGCGGCCCCTCACCGCTGTCCCCGAAGAGCTACTTCGGTGCGGTAACATGATTTGCCTATCTTACCCAAAGCATCTATGTCCAGCGCTCGCAGACCAAAGCGATACTGTTCGAGGATGAAACTGAGTGAGCTTCTGGACGAGCAAGCCATTACCCGCGACAGCTGGACTGTGCTGCCCAACACTGATCCGGCTCACCTCTGGATATGCGAGTTATTGCTGTAGGAGCTATGGCACGTCATTGTTTTCCCGGCGCGGCCGCGCGGCGCCCGGGGCCTGTTGACCTGTTTTGAGCGCCTCCAGGTCCAACGGATACGGAGCGATCCTTCAAGGCTCGGTCCTCAATCGCGAGTAACGTTTCGCCAGCCGCGCGAGGTGCGCTTGCGTTGAGATACATGCCGGGAATGGTTTTGCGGCCCGCCTTCTCTCATTCTACCGACGCTTTGGGTCGCGGACTTGCGCCGTTGAAGAGCAGCCATCATTTTGTGGCATTCCAAAACCCGATGTTGCCATGCGCGAACAGCGCCTTCGCGCCGGCAAAGCCATCTCAACAGGACTAGCATCGTGTCGAAAATGCTGTTAGGCGCCGAGCGGGCGGCCGCGTCACGATGTGGTGGTAAGACTGATCTGCGATGATTGACCAATCAACGCCGGCTCGACGATAGACATCAAAGCAAGGATTCGACCGAAAGAGGCCCATCTGATCAGATCAGTACTGTGTCTGGGCCGCCGTTCGTGAAGCCGTGTCTCAAGAGCAAGCGGGGCTGCATGTATCTGCTTTCGCTTCGCGTGGCGATCAGACAGCAGATGGCCCACTGCTGCGGCAGCATCCAGCAGAAATTGCACAGTTTCGGTTAGGGCAGTGTTGGACAAAAGGGAAGCAAACGCCGTGTTGCACAACGGCACCACACGAACGTCCTGTCACATTCTTTCGCGCACGTCGCCGCTCCGTCTCCTTTTTGCCCCACCACAGCCAAACGGCTTCGTCACGTGCGGCGCTGGTGCGACAATCAAAGGAGCTTACTCTTGGATAAGCCGAGCGGAGTCTACGATCCGGAGGATCTCGCGAGCTTGGGAAACCTTTTTGATCGAGCAATCGCGTCTTTACCGACATGCATGCGAACCAGCGAGAATCGCGTGGCGATCGCCAGACTTGTGATGCAACGCGCAGCGAGGGACGAATTGGCGTCGCTGGCGAACTTGATGCTTGCACTTGTCTCGGCCGCTTGATCAACAGCATGCGCTCAGTCCTCCCGGGGGTTCGCAGCAAGAGACCATCATCTAGATCATTGAAATAACTTGATTCTCACGTGACGTCAGGTTGTAGGCTTGCAAATTGAGGACCATGACAAACGCCACACCACGACGGCGCCGATGGCGCATTGGAGAACTTGCAGAGGCGACCGGCGTAACGGTACGCACTCTGCATCACTACGAACATACCGGGTTGCTGACGGTCTCGGAACGTACCGATGGCGGTCACCGCATGTACGATCGTGAAAGCCTACAACGCGTCTCTCAGATTCGCGCGCTACGTGAGCTCGGCTTCTCGCTTCCTGAGATCCGCAAAGCCATCGAGGGGCGGACATCTCTCACGGACCTATTGCGCAACCATCTGGAGCGAATTGAAGTTCAAGTCGCGCGGGCGACACTATTACGGGATCGATTGCGCAATATGACGACCCAAGGTGAGACAGAAGTCAGTGTCGACGAGCTGCCGGCCACGTTAGATGCAATGTCGCGGATTGAGGAGCGTACCCCCTCGGCCATCTGCACGTGCGCCTCTAACGCTAGCCGCGAAGATCGGTGGCGCAAGATTCGGGACGAGCTACGTAGCTGCATGGATCGGGGCGAGCCTCCATGCAGTGATCGGGCAAATGCGGTCGCGCGTCAGGCCCGTTCGCTGCTGACTGAGATCGCAGGAGTTGACTCGACTGTCTCGATGATACTTAAGGTGCTGACGCGATTGACCGAACCACACAATCTCGCGGGCTGGGATGCGAGCCTCATGCGATACCTGGATCTCGCTCTCGCCGCGCTGGAGGACCAGCTGGGAAAGAGTTGACGCACGGGGTTGCCCGCGACTCGGTTACTGCAATGTCTCTAAACCCAATGAAGTGATGCTGATCCTTGTCTGACTGAGGATCGTTGGCCCGTAGCAATTCGCTGCGAATCCGCGTTGTCGGCACTCTTTGGGGTTCTTCGCTCTGTGGATTTTGGCAATCGCCCTCGACGAGCACCCTTCGAAGTACTTGATTCGCACGTAGCGTCACATTGTACCTTCTAAAAGCATCGACGCAGCGGCGGGGCGACCGACAGAGCGCCGGCTAGGCCGACGGAGACTCCAATGATCGGCATCACTTTCGGAAATTCCCGGTGAGAGCGCTGAGCGAGAACAAGTCGGTGGATGATCGTCTTTGGCCGTTGCCGGCGACTGCACAAAAGGCACGCTCTTTACCTTTATGCCGGACTCGACGACGAATGCTGCAGGGGCAACCGTCGTCGCCAAGCTCAAGGGTACGAGCCTATCTGCCGCAGGTTGCACGCTCTAGATGCCGCAGTTCAAGCATAGGCAGGCTCAGTCAAACGGACGGGCACCTTCGATGCCACGCGGGTCGCTGCGGTCCCTACTTCGGGCTCAATCGATACGGCCATTGCCACGTCCAATTCGACTCCAAGCGAGACAATGCCGCTTCTGGGTTCATCGTTTACCGCTCGCGCGACAATACCGTCGAAGCGGTCGCGCAGACCTGACCGCCCGCACCAACACCGCACGGAGCGTTCGAATGATCAACCATCCTCGACATAGCGATTACGCGCTGCTCACGTGCGTCGCAGTCGCCGCAGTCGCAGCATTTCTCGCCCTGGCGGCAATGCTATCAAAGCTGTCGTGCACGCCCGAACGGCCGCCCGAAGAGTACGTTCCCATTCGCCTGGTGCCACTAGAGTGAGCATCACTTCCACATTCGTAAGGCCGACGAACATCGGTGACTTCTTCCAGCTAGTGAAACTGATGCGCACCTCGCTCTCGGGAGTGAGCTGCCAGGACCTCTTTAGGAGGAACGTAGCTTGTGGCAAGATGTCAGTCTTGCGCAGTCTGTCTGCGGATTACGCGAGTTCAAGCCAAGCGTTAGCAGCGCTGTTCGGCCGAGTGGACGTGGCGTTGCCTCCCCTCGTGAAACAGGTATTCGCTGGAATAACGCCACGCGCCGCCTGATCCGTGCTGATCGCTGCCGGATTTTGGGACGGGCTCTGATCCGGTGCTGCGCTTAGATCTGAGCCCGCCTATGGCACCCCACCCCTCACATTCATGCACACCTTGCGCTTCCCGGCTCCGAACACAGCGCGCGCATCACATAGGCTCGATGAAGGCCGTCAACTGCTCTCGTCGACAAAAGGGAGAACACCAAATTGGATGCAAAACTGCAAACTATGCTTTCCTCGCTCTCGCCGGTGGCTCGCGAATTGGATGCTCTGCCATCCGGGCGACCCACTCTGGATAATACTTGCGTGAAACTGAACACGAATGAGAACCCATTTCCTTTGCCAGCCATCGTGATGCGAAGCGCAATTGCAGCTCTTGAGGCGCAATACCGCTATCCAGAAGACGACAATGTCAGTTTGAGACAAGCGGCCGCAGCGGCCTATGGGATTGCCACTGATCGCGTGATGGCTGGCAATGGATCGTCTGAACTCCTCAGTCTCATTTACAGAGCCTTTCTTGCCCCGGGCGACGGCATCGCAATGATGTCGCCCGGCTTCTCATTCAATCGCAAGCTTGCCATGTTGCAAGGGGCCCGGTTCATTGAAATTCCCTGGTCTGAACCCGACTGCTTGCCGATGGACGAGCTGCTTTTCGGTCCGGCTAAACATGCCAAGTTCATTCTGCTGGCCAATCCGAACAATCCGACCGGAAGCTTTGTTCCGCTCGCTGAGATCGAGCGCCTCGTTATACGATCTGACCGATTGATCGTATTGGACGAAGCTTATGTCGATTTCGCACCTGAGGACGGCCTACGCCTCGTTGAGCGCCATCCGAATCTTTTGGTCTTGCGCACGTTTTCCAAGAGTTATTCCGCCGCTGGCATTCGCGTCGGCTTCGGTTTCGGCCATCCCGAGCTGATTGGGCGGCTTCGCAACCTCCAGAATGTTTTCAACATGAATGTGGTCGCTCATGCCGTAGGCATGAGCGTCCTTGCGCATCGCGACGCCTACGAGGAGAACCATCGCCACGTAAGGCTTCAGCGTCAGCGCGTAGCGGCCGCCCTCTCGGAATTAGGGTTCTCCGTAACGCCTTCCCACGCGAACTTCCTCCTCGCCCGTGTGCCGGTAGGCCAGGGTGGCAGATGGTGGCAGGCGGCGTTGCAAGACCAGAGCGTCCTCGTTGCCTTCTTTCCGGATGCCGGCCTGCAAGAGTGCTTTCGGGTTAGCATCGGTACAACGCGCCAGATGGATGCGTTTCTTGTGGCTGTCGGCAGCATTCTTAAGAAAATGGGATGCCGTGGCTAGTGACCCCTTCCACTCAGGTCACAGATCCCCGTTCGTCATCGATCCGGACCCACACATGATGAAGCTTCGCGACGCAGCCGGAGTCAGTTTTTGTACGATCGGAGCATTGCGAGCTGTTGAGAACGGCTTCGCAGCATATGCACCGCAGTGCCAGCGAGCGCCTCTTGCACCCCAAGACCCGGAGGACTCCGGTCCTCTCTATAGGAGATAACTGAGTGAGAAACGTTCTTCCCTCAAACCTGACCTGCGGCATCTTTGATCATCTTGACGAGGACGGCCCCGATATCGCCCGGCAATACGCGGACCGCCTCGCGCTGGCGGAGGCCTACGACCGGCTCGGTTTCTATGCCTATCATCTGGCGGAGCATCATTGCACCCCCCATGGACGCGGTCCATCGCCGAACTTGTTTCTGTCAAGCGTCATACAACGCACACGGCGACTTCGCGTTGGTCCATTGGTCATGCTGCTCAACCTCTACCACCCGTTGCGGGCATTCGAGGAGATCTGCATGTTGGATCACCTGAGCAGCGGCAGGGTCGAGGTCGGTCTTGGTCGCGGCTCCCTACCGATCGAACTGAGTTATTTTGGGGTTGGAGCCGATGTTGCCTCAAGCCGTTACGAGGAAGCTTCCCAAATCTTCGTTAACGCGATGAATGGCGGCCCGCTCTCGTACGAAGGGCAACATTTTGCGCTGAGCGACGTTCCTTTGACGCTTTCACCTCATCAGCGTCCTTGTCCCCCGACATGGATTGCCACAAATCGGCCAGAGTCCGCGCATTGGGCGGCGGCGAATGGCGCTAATCTGGCGTGCATGGGGCCCTCTTCTGCCGTTCGCAAGGTAACAGATCGCTATCGCGCTCATCAAAACGCCAAGCATGACGCCAACGGTTCAGCACCATTTCTCGCATTACTCCGCATGATCGTAATTGCCAGCTCTGAAGCAGCCGCCCGCTTCCTCGCCGCGCCAGCCTACGAAACATGGCTCAAGAGCTTTAAGTTCCTGTACGAGCTCAATGACATCCCGCCTCCATCCAACCTGCCCCTAACCTTGGATGCCGCAATTGAGAGTGAACTGTGCGTTGTCGGAACGCGCGCTTCGGTGCGCCAAACTCTTCTCGATCATGTGGAAGAGGCAGGCGCCAACTATCTCCTTTGCCAGCTCGCCTTTGGATCTCTGTCACTGGATGCCTGCCTCAGCACAGCAACTGCGATTCACTCCGAGCTCATAGCGGCAGAGCACTGACGGTGACCCAACATCGAATCCAATAAGTTCGTCCTTGACCAGGCAATAAATGGCAACACCGAGGGCCATGAGCACTGCAGCTGGATGCATTTGTCAAGCCGCTCTTATGGTTCAAATGGCTCTTACGCGCATGAGACCCTTTCGACTACATCACCAAACACTAGGCTCAACGGCAATAAATGCCCTGCCTCCCATTTTGGGTGCGTTGACATTGCCCGAGCAGTGGTTTGCCTGGACAGGTGAGTTGGCTCACGCTCATCCCGCTTTGGCGCGCCAGTTCGTCCATTGCATTCCACACGAATCCAAGGTTTGGCTTATCGCCCGGGGGGTTGTCGTGACGCGGTCCTGGCAGCGCTCCGACCAGACGGAGGAGATCGCGCGAGCTCGAGATCGTGCTGGCGGACTTGGCTTCGCTGCGCATTCTGCTGGCTGCGCACGGAATTAGCACCC
Organism: Bradyrhizobium sp. 154; assembly: GCF_023073875.1. Classification (NCBI taxonomy): domain Bacteria; kingdom Pseudomonadati; phylum Pseudomonadota; class Alphaproteobacteria; order Hyphomicrobiales; family Nitrobacteraceae; genus Bradyrhizobium; species Bradyrhizobium sp. 154. The sequence continues at coordinate 56,247 of NZ_JADPKG010000014.1, read as the reverse complement.
CTCCACCTCTGCATGAGGACTACCTCACTGTTCAGCGATTCGCAGCGATGAACCACATAAGCTCCGAAGGCGTGCTCTCTCGGATCCGCCGCGGCAAGTTGCGCGCGGAGAAGCGCGGTGGTTGCTGGTGGGTGAAATGCACGGTTTGCACAGCATAGCCGTGCAGTGGCGAGGACAATAAGACAGACGAAATGAACCAATCCGAGATCGCAGCGGACATGTATCCCAGTCATTCGCCTGTTCAGGGTCGCCTAGGCGCCGCTGTCAAAGGGGACAGGTCTGATTTCGCTGGGATGGTCGCCAGAATCTGGCTGGAGAAGGAGATAGCCAATGATGTCACCAAGACTGATGTCAGTCCTCGGGTCGATGGTAGCAGTCGAGCGCATGTTTTGGAAACTTCGAGAATTGATCGATGGCGACAGCTCGATCTCACCTGAAGTTCGAGAGACGCTTCATGTAATACTAGATGCAAAGCTTCTTTCCGCAAAAGATAAGATTATGAGCGACGCGCGCGCTGCGATTGACGCAACTCCTGGTATGCCTCAGGCGGTCCGCGATCGAGCATACAGGTCGCTCGACTTTGCAATGAAAATGTTCATGACCAGAACCGCGCCGCCCTAAGGACCTTTTAAGGAAGTCGGTATCTGCAGCGCTCGTCCCAAGATGCATTGATCCATGCCCCGCTCCAGCGAGCGCTTGCCCGGACACTTTGCTGTGCAGCGTTGGTTAGCCGAGCGGCTTCGATTGAGCTCCTGAGCAGCTATGAAGCTGATGGGAATGGAGCAAGCTTGGGTGCGCAGCTGCCGAAATGCTGCAGGTTGTTTTTCTCGAGCATCCCGAACCAGGCTTCTCTGGCCATCTTTAATGGTCCGCTGCTTCAAGCCAATGTGCGAGTCCCCCTCAGCTCTGTAACTTGATCATCGAAAGGACCGGCCAGGTGTCGTCATTAGGCAGCGGCGTAGGCTCGACTCTGCTCGTGGGAAGCAGCGCTTGAGTTGATCCAGCTCAAGCATCATGATTCGCGTTCCCGAGATGGTTCGATGCCTGGACCTTCACCGAATGGACGGTCGCATGCTGAGCCATTCTTCGGCATGCGCCTGAGCAGTTGACTCAAGAGGATCGGCTCACGCAATCAGTGTTGATGGATCCCTCTTGGCCCATTCACAGCACGGATACCTCGCATCAAAACAATAGATTTTACCAATATTCTCCAAATCCACATAGCTAACCGCCAGCTTTCTGATCCCGGATGGCGGCGCTTGACGCGCATCTGGCCGGTGGCGCGCGTTGTCAATTGGCCCTTTAATTGCGGGTTGTTGTCAAGCTGCTTTCTTTCTCCCCAGTGGCACGCCGGTAGCGATTGCTCCGTCGGAGCTGGTCGGGTTGCGGAGACGGAGCGATCGCGGATGGCGAGACGATCGCCTAGTGGCATTGAATAATCGATGTCGTTGGCGGCTTCGGCGTAACTGGATTGATGTCGTAGCTGGGGTCATGGTCCTTTCCGAGGTCGTGAGCGCGCCTCATGATGATGCCCGGATCGAGCGCCTCAACGTTTGCAGCGGAGTGCGGACGAACCGCCACCAGCCGATTGACCGAGGTCGCCACGACCACCGTCCCAGCGGGACATCGCCGGTCCGGCGGAGCCGGACCAGGAGCTTGGAAAACAGGATTATGCGTCCATCGCCTGGCCCCAGTCGAACGATGTGCCATCGACCCAGATGCAGTGCAGGATTACGGCGATCTTCCGGGCAATCCTCAAGCCAATCCGCTTTGCGAGCTTCATGCCCCAGGCCTTGAGGCAAGACCATTTCTTTGTTCGGTACAGCAGAACTGTTGCGGGTTCGAATAGGTAAGTTCGTAGAAGTCGATCGCCCCAACGAGATATCTTGCCGTTGGTATCAGTTTCACCGGATTGGTTGCGTCGCGGCGTAAGCCCCAATAGGCGCCAACTGTCGAGGCCTGTCGGAAGCGCGAGGGATCATCGATCGTATGACGGAAAGTTAGGGCAGCACGACGCCAACGCCCCGGACCGTCATCAGAAGGCGCGTCGTCTCGTCCTGCTTTGCCAACCGGCGGACTTGATCATCGGACCTATCCTGTTGCTGACAGACGTTCTCATGGATCGACAAGAGCGGCGCTATCACGCTCAGGAGCTGATGATCATCGCCCAAGAGCTCGTGGACCTGGTGGCGGAACTGCAGGCCGATTGCGCGAGGGAACAATACTCCATACTCCTTGATCAGGCTGCGAACCTGGTTCTCGATATCCCGGCGAATGGTCACGAGGCGAGATCGCGCAACGCGTATCGCACGAATCTTCTGACTTTCTTTGCTCTTGACCTTCACCTCCCGGTACGAACCGACCCGCACCAGTTCGGCGAGGCCTCGCGCGTCGTTTTGATCACTCTTGTTCATGCGAACCGACAAGGGTGCGTGCGCATGCCGAGCGTCGATACAGACAACGGGAAGATCAACCCTGCGACGTTCGTGCCACAGCCAACTCGCCATCGCGCCAGTCTCGAATCCGATGAGCTCGGCATGGGGCGCATGCTTGCGAAGCAGGCTGGTCAACGCGCCCGGATCGCATTTGGCCTTTCCTCCGGAAGACATGTCTGGCACGCGAGTTAGCGCTTGAACTGAATGCGACGGCGAGCACGACAGCATCGACAAGGAGCACCTTTCACTCTCCCGCGGCATCTACGCCGCTTCGATGCCCGGGGCTATCTGCACTGGGCGAGAAGAGAGATCCAGAGTTATCGCACGACTTCGACTTTCATCTCGCGCAGGATCAGCACCGCATTGACCGTGACAAATGCTTCCTGGCCGAGTTCGATTCACCTGAACTCGCCTACCTAAACTGAGAGGTTTCGAAGGTGAGGCTTCCCTCCTAGAACTCGATCCGCGATAGTCAGTACAGCGGATGCATCATGAAACCTGACGAGCGCCTAGCCGAGGTCCTTGAGAATAGCGGGTGTTTTGATGATGAGGCAGGGGAGGTGTGGGCACAGTGCCTCTCACCCACTGAGCGGCTGGCGTATATTCGCAAGCATCGCTCTCACTTCCGGTTCGCAGATTACGATGAAGTGACAGCTGTTGTACGGGGTCGGCGCTTCACCGGTTGCTCATCGCAGCTCCTTCGATGGCGTCACAGGATCAGAGCAAGAGCGTTGCAAAGCGCTTTGCTCTTTTCGGTTGCGGTGTGGCTGGGCGTCATGTGGCTTGCGGTGCGCTTCATCCGCTGAGATCAGCAACCCGCTTTTCGCCCACGCTTACGCAATCTACGTTCGCACGCGAAGGAGCATAGCGAGGCAGTTGAAGATGATCCGCAACGCCGCAACCTGACGCAGGGTTCGGTTCAAGCATTCCTTTCGGCCCAAATGTTGCGATGCAGCTACAGCTATTCGCGCGGATGTTGTTAAGACGCGCGAGGCTCGGGGCACTCAAGACATGAGAGTAGAAATGAAGAACTTGTTGCTTGCGACTGTAAGCATTGTGGCGCTTGGCGCGGTGGCGCCCGCATTCGGTGCGGATCTGGCTGCGCAGCCCGTCCAGCCTCTCTATACCAAAGCTCCGCAGCCTGTTGCGGCTACGATCTACGACTGGAGCGGCTACTACGTCGGTATGAACGGCGGCTTGGGCTCAAGCTCGAATTGCTGGGACTTCAATGGCGGCACGCCTGAGGGCTGCCATGATGCGACCGGCGCTACTGTGGGTGGCCAGATCGGCTATCGAAGGCAGATGGGCCAGATCGTGCTTGGTGTTGAAGGCCAGGGGAACTGGGCTGATTTGACTGGCTCGAATGACAGCGTCGCGTTTGCGGATATCAACAAGACCAAGATTGATGCGTTCGGCGTGGTAACGGGGCAGTTCGGTTATGCCGTGGACAACGTATTATTTTACGCCAAAGCTGGTGCCGCAGTGACGAGCAATACCTATCAGATTAGCCCGACCCTCACGGGCGCGCAGCTTGGGAAGAGCGACCACATTTTTTGGGGTGGTGCATTGGGAGCTGGGATTGAGTACGGTTTCGCGCCGAACTGGTCGGTCAGTCTCGAGTACGACCACCTATTCATGCAGCCCGGAGCGGTGCACTTCCCCACGCCCGCAGGCGGAACCGATCGCATCCGCCAGGATCTCGATCTTCTGACTGCACGGCTCAACTATAAGTTCGGCGGCCCGTTTCTTCTGAAATATTGATCCGCAGTACGAACGGCGGAAGCCCCGGCCCATGGCCGGGGCTTGTTTTTTGCGAGGGCGGGTCCCAGGCGACTAGGTTGTCGCAATTCAAGCCCAAAAACTGCTCCCATATTGGACGAGTGGCGGCATCCACAACCAACCAGCTTGCGAAGATCACTGTCGCACGCGTGTCATCGATGCGGCGAATGGTGTCCCGTCATGGCCAGTCCACGTCGGATTTAGGCAATCGTGCGAACCTCTCACGCATCGAAGACACAAACAACCCTCGGCGGGATGCGCATCGAGGCTCCCGAAGACGATCGAGATGACAGGCTTGTCAGCTATTCGCGGCAACAGCATCTTCTGCACCTTGGGCTGAACGTCCTCGCTGCTATTGTCATATTGTCACGCTGGTCAGATCGCTCGCTCGTGACTCCGGCATAGCTCGATACGGGGCAGCGGCGCCGAAACGTCAGATAAGACCGAGGCGAATCGCCTTAGCAACGCAATGGGTACGGCTGTTCGTCTCTAGCTTTCGCATCGCGTTCTTCAGGTGAAAGTTCACGGTATTTTCACTTACTCTCAGGATGACTCCGATTTCCCAGGATGATTTCCCCTCTTCCACCCAGCGGAGGCAATCCTTTTCTCGTTCGGATAGGGCCACTTGGATTGGATATGGCATCTGCCCTCCGATGACGGCGCGATTTCTGCAAATGCATGATGAAACTGCTAAGCCAATGCGTTGAGACGACTGAGGCGATACTCAGGGTCGACATCGTCGAACCTGGATGCAAAGGATGCGACAGATAGTTGTCCAAATGGTCCGAACAGTGGTACGGTTACGCCGTGCTTCAGACCGGCCTCTTTGGCCTCGTTCAACACACGCATTTCGCCGGGTTGCAATTGATATTTGTGAGCAAGTTGATCCCATAGAAACGGAGCCGACTGCATCGTCGTACGCCGAACCACGGGATCGATGGCATTGTATCGGCGTTCAGCATTGCGCTCGCACCACGCGGAAGGAAAGTTCACTGTCACGGCGGCTGGCAGATACTCTGGCCGGCGGGTCGGCTCCGCGTCCGTCAGCGCCCCGTAAGCGACTTGACTGAAGCCCTGTTCGCTCGAACAGCTCACAAGCAGATTGAACAACACCTCGGGAGATCGACTCTGTTTTGCGCATTCGATGAAGCAAAATAGATCGATTTGGTGCCTCCGCCACCGACCTAGGCAACCGGTGCTGCGTCTTTTGAGTGGATCGATTTGGGCAGGGGCCCTGCGCCACTTCAGCCTCCTCTCTGCGAAGTGCCCGACCGAACGCGACAATCATACTTCTCGTCATGAGCTGCAATCGACTTGGCTGAGATCGGATAGTTGCTCGATAAAGAACATTGTGCATGCGCTTCTTCGGGAGGAGGCGGACCTGAAGCGTCCAGCAAATGTCGTACCAGCTGAGGCGCCAGGAGCAGTGCCGCAAAAGCACGAGTGCTGGAGAACTGGGGACGCAACGTTCACTGTTAGAATTCGGACATTCGTCGCAAGAGAGACAACCTTGTTCGCGCTAGCTGAAAAATATATGTTGCATCGGCAAGTACGCGAACGATCGTTTACGCGTTGGTCAGCCTCCCGCCCCTGCCCCGGGGGCCAGCCGAGCTAGCTAGGCCCAGCGCCCGCGTCATAGGGCGCAGAGGCAATTAGACGCAGAAATGGCATGCATCCGCTGCGATACCGGTCTGCCATGGCGGTCGCGCCGTACCGAACGCAACCCTGGAGATCCCCGGTTGCGCGATCGCGTATTGCCAAGCGCTCGTGTTCAAAAGCACCCGGACATGTTTGGGCGAGCGAATCATCCGAATACGGCAATGGCACCTGCGGCTTAAATGACATTCACCTGACCGCACATCATGGGCGTTCTGTTCACGCACATTGACAGACAGAAGCCGTGCGCATGGTCTTCCTGCACGGGGCTGGTGCTCCACCTCGGAGATGCACGGCCATAAATCCGCTTTACAAATGGTAGATCATCGGTCCGCTCGGCCAACATGCCCAGAACTCGCGACCGTCTGCACTACTGACATCTGCTCGGATTCCAGTTGCCGCGTTTCGGGCGGAGACGAGTTCGGGCGTGATCTCGCGACGATAGTGGCTCGTTGTGCGGTAAGCATAGCACCCCCAAGCGTCGCTTTTATCGGTCTCCTCCGCGCCATCAATACTGCCCTTGAAATCACCCGTCTCTGCTCTCATCCTGGTAAGCAGCGTCGCTCACGCAGTGTTCGCAGGCGGCTTGCAGCGCCTGATGCATGTCCGCAATGAGATCACTCGGCCCCTCGATGCCGGCGTGAATACGAATCAATGGTCCATCAAATGAAACCGTTGCTTCCGTTCGTTGAGGACCATCGACAGGCAGCACAAGGCTTTCGTACCCACCCCACGACAATCCGATTCCAAAAAGGCGCAGTTTCTGGAAGAAAACCGAAAGCTGGGCCTTGGAGATAGGCTTCAGAACGACGCCGAATAGGCCACTTGCACCCAAGAAATCCCGCTTCCAAATATTGTAGCCAGGATGGTTTTGGAGCGCAGGGTGTAGAACCCGGCCCACTGCCGGGTGGTCTTCCAGGCTTTGAGCCAGCTTGAGGCCATTTTCGTAATGCTGCCTCATGCGAACGGCTAGTGTGCGCAGTCCACGAAGAGCTAAATAGATGTCATCTGGCCCAGCAATCTCCCCGAAATGATGAGCGCTTTGCTGCAGGAGCGGCCACGCTTCCTTGTTAGCGGTAGCAATGCCCAGAAGGGCGTCGGAATGACCAACGATATACTTGGTCGCGGCATGGATCGAGATGTCGACGCCATGGAGAAAGGGTTTGAAATAGAGCGGCGTCGCCCAAGTATTGTCCATGAGCACGAGCGCACCCGATTGATGTGCGATCGCGCACAGCGCGGGCAGATCCTGTACCTCAAACGTCATGGACCCCGGGGATTCCAGGTACACAGCTCGCGTTTTTGTCCCAATCTTCGCGAGTAGATCCGAAGGCTGAGTGGGATGGAAGTACTCCACCTTGACCTCAAATCTAGTTAGAACCTGGTTCGCGAACATCCTCACCGGTTCATAGACGTTATCGCAGATCAAAACATGATCTCCGGCCTTCAGGATCCCGAGAAGTGCGTGGGAGCACGCAGAGAGCCCCGAAGGGAACAAGATCGAACGATACCCGCCCTCCAGTTCACAAATGGCAGCCTCGAGAGCACGGGACAACGGTGAGCCGAATCGTCCGTAGTTCGTCACTGGATTCTGCTTGCGCCTATCCCACTCTTCGAGGGTTTCCGAAACGATCGTGGAACCTCGATAGACAGGAACATTGACCATCCCGGCGTGTTTAGCGGGCGCGCGACCGAGATGAGACAATTGCGTGTTGGGCTCTGGCAAGAGTTTATCCCAAGCGATGCGATCCATACCTCTCCTATCTGGGATCGCGTCGCTTAAATGCGCGGCGAATGCCCACTACTATAAATCTGCAACTCGTCTCAGGCGCTACAACTCGAGAACTCTGTATCGTATCCCAACCTTGGAGCAGCTCTCTTCCCAGATCGAAAGCGCTGTCGACCGCACAGTGAGACCGCGCCGGACCGAGCTCCCCGAAAATCGGCGGTCAGCTTCATTCAGCTCTACAGTGGGTCCATCACTACAGCAAAGGGCGGGCCAGACGCGCCGGCTGCGCGCTGCAGGCGGATTAAGCCGGACTGGTCGCATGCCTCGGCCACCAGGCGGATTTCTTGTCGGACAAAAGACGCTGCATGTGGGCTCCTCGCCAAATCGGCTAAATCGGGACGATCTTGATGTGGGTTGACAATTGCACTTCTATGAACTCGCGCGTTGGCGTTTGTTTTTGCAGCTTCCCAATGAAGGCCTAGTTGCTGCACTGCTTATAGCCAAGCGCGGAGCATGATTTGCACCATTTAAGCCACGTTGCGATCGTTACGCCGCCGTCATGCAAGTTCGTGGTGCAAGAGAATTTCGCAGCCCCACTACGCTGAATGATCACAACTAACAAGAACCGACACCTGACTGAATCGAGAGCTGGCCCTTAGCGGACTTGAATCGTACCTGGCGTCAAGTTGTACCAACCAGCGGTTCGATTCTTCGAACCGAGACACATTCCGGGCTCAAGGTGCCGGCGCGGCACATTGAGGATCTGCGAGGCGCGCTTGAGATGATGGTGGCAGCTCTTATTGTCCTTTCGATTGTCGCCGCCGGTGGGGCCAGCTACGGCGTCCGCACTCGGCGTTTTCGCAGCCGACGAGAGCGCGCGCGGCTGCATATGGCTACGGCCCGCTCCGCAGAGAGCTGCAGCAGTCACGCGCCGTCGCGCAACTCGCTCGAGCAACCCGCCTGCTGGCAACCAGAACCACATCTTGCGGACCAGAAGCGCTCGACAATAGCCCGCGAGGGCTAAACAATTCACGCGCCTGGGATCTCTTCTCATCTGCAGAATTCGCGGCCGGCCCCCTCGGCAAGGTGCAGCTGATGCGCGAGTTCTTACGTTGTGCTGCGGCGTGTCGCGGCTCCAGAACTACGACAGATGCGTTTCTTCGGCGGGGACGTCCGAACGGAGCGGCGTCCCGCAAGCGGCACGCGTTTCGACGCGCTAAGTTCAAATAATTTGAAACGCAAGCGCGTCAGACTATACCGCGAAGACGAACCCCAATCCAAGATCGGATGATGGCTGAAGCCAGGCGTGTCTATTCGATTGCCTGCATGCTAACGAAGCTTATGCGCGGTGCGAGGCTTGGTCGCCGATCTTTGCGCTGTACGATCGTCGATCCGCTCTCGGAGGCCTTAACGTTCGGGCTCATCAGCCTCATACTATCAATGATCGTGGCAAACCCCGCTTTTTCAGAAAAGCAGGTGATCAGGAATGCAGCGAGGGCGCCGATCCCACACTCTGTCTGCCGGAATGCCGCACCGGTCTGACCAGCGCTTGCGCGACGTACAGCTCGATTTCAGTGAAGGAGCTTCCGGACGTCCTAGTCAAGGCGACCCTGGCAACTGGGGGATCGCCGCTTCTATAGCCATTTCGGGATTGACCTTACCGCGATCGCGCTCTCATTGCATGCCGGCCCGGGCACAAACGCCGTGCGCTCGTCCATTACCCAGCAGGTTGCGAAGATTCTATTCCCCTCAGATGAACGCAATTTGGAAGTCAGGATTCAGGAGGCGCTTGTCGCAATTTGGCTCGAATGGCGGCTCAGCAAGGATGAAATCTTGAAGGTCTACCTAAACCCTGTGCAGATCGGACGCGGCATCTTCGGCGTCAGTGAAGCTGCGCAGAGTTATTTCCACAAGCAGGTTCAGGATATCGAACTTGGCGAATCAGCCCTGCTTGCCCGCCTGATAAATGCGCCACTAGATCTACCTTCGCATGTTGCTCTTCCGGATGCGCGTGCGCGTGCAAACCTGGTTCTGGACACCCTCGTCGAGACCGGGCTCATCACTAATGATCAGCTGTTCGCGGCAAAGCAACATCCGGCGCGCCTGATCCTTCATGCATCAGGACGCGTTGCCGAATTGAAGAAATCGAGATGAGCGTGATCTCGCGGAAGATGATTGCCATTGCCGCCAAGGAGTGGAGGGTAGCACAGCTGATTGACTGCTTGGTATCGCACCCCGTAATGTAACTGGCGGACCGCGAACCATTCATCTTCGTTCTTGCGTTCAAGTACGAGCTCTCCACTGGCGGGGTCGGCCCTCAGACGAAACACGTCATGGCCAACTATTTGCTGCTCCTTCGTATCGATTCGTAGCGGTGCAATCGGTGCCGGACCGGGAAAGCCGGCATCGGCAAGCCAGTCGCAGTCCTCTATGGTCACGATCAATGCCTGATGTGTGCGTGGGCCACCTTCCGGAGCCCCCATGCGCCCCCTGCAAAGAATGGCCCGGACCGTGAAATCGAGTGCTTCGAGCGCCAAGCCAAACAACTTGTTCAATTCGAAGCAATAGCCGCCTCGCCGGGCATTGATCAGTTTGGCCCAGATCGACTTTCAGTCAGATCGGCGATATCGCCTAGCAGAACATCAAAGTTCTCGTAGGGGATCGCACGCATTTGAGCCTGCTGTAGCGAAATCATGTCGTCTCGCCTCGCCGCGAACGCTCCGCGTTTCCAGATCCACAGGGCGCCTGGTTGCCAGATACAGGCGTGGCGTTTACGAATTGCTTGCGTTGAGCTCATCAAATATCCTAGCCGGGCGCTTTGCTTCGCTCTTGCGCGAACAAGTTGATCTGCGGGCGCTTCTGCATTTCGGCAATCCACATGATGCCCCTGGCCGTCGGAACGGCCGCTTGTCGCCACCTGATCTGCGATTACCTGCCGCGCTGGGCTTGAGATCCTGGATGATTTCGAGATTTCCACCGTGTCGGCAATATGGCCGGTCGCGCGATGCCATCCATTGTGCTGCGTAGCGCCGCCAACGTTCGAAGAATGACGGAGTTGCTCGTTAGAATAGATAGCTTTCATCTAAACTCTTGAATCGTGACGGCGAGAGACCGCTGTTCTTGAAATGCGTCCTTCACCGTCGCTGCAATCAACATGCCGAAAACCGTTATGCTAGTCTTGCTGCAAGACAACAACACCATGTGCTTTGCGAGCGCGCGCGGAAACATTTTAGCCTGATGTCAGCGGCCGGACATGAACGTCTTCAAGACGACACGGCTGAAAACAAACATAGGGGAGTCAAAACATAATACGGTCCCCTTGCCGACCTCGCTCGCGTCTGCGCCATGTGCCTGAAACTACATTCTGTGAAGTCTAGCCCAATCGTGCGAGCTTCGTTCACAAACGCCTCCTCATTTATGTGACGCTTCAATAGCCTTCACTTTGCGCATCGATGCCGTCACGGAGCGTCTACCCCTTCAAAGCGGCAACAACGGCGGACAGCGCTGTTCGCTCCGTGACATCAAGGAGATCGGAGCGCGCACGAATTCAAACAGCAAACAGGGCCCGATGGTCCCTCGGTGGGGCGTCCAGTTCGCTGAACGTCTTCGTTCTTCAGCGTACGGTTGGGACTGGCCGCTTGAGGATTGGACAAAGACATTCCCGCCGCGGCAACAGTCGCGTAACCCTCTTTGCTGCGGCTTCTAGGCGGAGCATCGCGGGATAGCCCCCATCAGGCACCGTGCCCACCAAAGCTGACTTTTGGTGGCCGCCATCTCGGAAGTCCGGCAGCCGGATCAGGGCGGCCTTTTCGAATCACACACTTCGTTTGCCAATCTCGGCGAAGTCTCATGCGCGCGAAAGAGGGCTTGGTACGAGCCTTGCTTGCTGAGGCGCGAAACCATGTGCTTCGCGCGAGCCGACGGATTACCTCCGCTCGGTGTCGGTTCTAGACATTGGATGTCTGCAACCGGACAGGGTGGAAACCAACAACCGGGCGATAGCCATAATCGTCGATCAAGGAGACATAGCATGTCCGGTGTTGCAGGCGCATTTCTGCTGCCTTCAAGCCGCTCACAAAGGACGGTTTACGATCAGCTCAAGCACATGGTGCCGAGGCTTGAAAACCGTGGACAGGAGGGGTTCGGCGTTGCCGCGTTTATGCATGAAGAACGGTTTCAACATACAAAGTCATGCCGGCCAGCAGGCACACTAGCAGGTGTTGATTTCACTGAGCAGGACGCGCATTTCAGACCGCATGTAGCTATAGCACACGTTCGCACTCCCTCTCACAGAGAGAAGAGTGACGCCGACTTCCAGCCCTTTGACAATCATAAAACCTCCTGCCGCCGTTTGACGGTTTGTTTGAACGGGGCTCTGGTCAACGCTGATGAACTTAGGAAAGAACTGCACGCCGAAGGTCATTCCATCAGCGGCAACACCGATGCGGAGCTCTTGCTCAAGCTTATCGAGAACATTTGTCAAAGAGATTATTGGCAGCACGGTCTGCCGGTTAACTACGAGAAGGTTTTCCAAGACATTGACAAGGGTGTTGACGGAGCCGTCAGTGCACTCTTGTTGGATGGCCTAGGAAATCTGACCGCCTTCCGCAATCGCAGGGGTTTGCGGCCTTTGGAATTCATGCAAACCGAAGATGGTTTTCTACTTTTTGCCTCAGAAAACAGTGCTTTCTCTGGTCTACAAGGCCGAGTCGACGAAATTCGGCCAAGTCACATCAAGCATGTGAACGGCAGAACGGGAGACTGCCTTGATCACTTTGTGGGCCAGGCTCGGCACAGTCCCAAGCTTTGCGCCTACGAAACGCTTTATCTGGGAAATGCAAGAACGTTGGTGCAAGGGCAATCTCATCTAGCAACTCGTCATGATATAGGCATGACCTTGGGCCGAATTGTCTGGCCGCGATTAGCGGTCGAAACAAGCTCCGCTCCCATAATCGTTTCTTCCATGCCGCGCACCGGGACACCGTATGCCGACGGTCTATTTGCATCGCTGGCCAAGCAGCAAAGTGCGCTCGTCCAACGGCACGAGGTGATCGCAGTAAACCGCTCTCAGCGCACACTTATCGGGTCTCTTGGCGAGCGCAACTCGCTCATCTGGCAAAAGTACCGCGTCGCAACGAACGACGTCACGGATAGAATCATCGTCGTAGCCGATGAAGCTCTTATTCGTGGCGATACAAGCCGCGCAGTGACGGAGATGCTCCTTGCCGCTGGGGCAAAGGCTGTGCATTGGGCAATCGGTTCGCCGCCTATCGTTGCACCAAATTACTACGGCATGGGTATCGAGACCATAGATGAGCTAGCGTTTTGGAAAATATGGAAAAGCCTGGCACCCGAAACGCGGCAGGATAGCCTGCGCTTTCATAGGATCGCGCCGCAAACGCTTCGGGTGATCGAACGCACAATTGCTCTATCGATCAACGCTGCTACCATTACGTATTTGCCCTTTGAAGATCTGCTTTCCTTGCTGCCGCGGGGACATGAGGGAATCGATCTTTCTGCGTTTACGTTCGAGATGCCGACCCCTGGCGGGCAAAAACGCGCAGACGACAATTTGAATAGATTGATCGACGAGCTCACCTCAACGAAAACGTCTGCAGCATGAGGCCATAATGAAACCTGCTCTTGTATTCGACTGGAACGGCACTCTCCTCGACGACGCCGACGCCTTGCTACAAACGACGAACACCATTTTGGGTCGCTTAGGCCGCGCTGCCATTGATATGCAAACGTTTCGGGATCATTTCGATGTTCCACTTTCGGTTTTTTTCCGCAATCTAGGAATGTCGCAGAGTGAAATAGAAACGGTGGATAGCCATGACAGTGCTATTTTTCACGACACCTACGAACCACTGGCGAGCAAAGCCGATCTGCGCGACGGCGCGCGTTGCATTTTGGAAACGGCACGTCAACAACACGTTTCCAGCATTATTGTCAGTAACCATATAGTCGTCCCCCTTATTACCCAATTGCGAAGACATGGAATCGAAGATTGTGTCGCGGAGGTTCTGGCGTTTGAAAGCCGCGCTACTCAATATAAAGGCATAAGCAAAGGAGAGCGGCTTCGTCTGTATATGCGAGCATACAATCTGGACCCCAGCTCAACTTTCATCGTCGGGGACATGCCGGTCGAAACGGATATTGCACGCGAACTTGGCTTGATCAGCGTAGCCATTACGGGCGGATTTGTTTCCGAGACGCGTCTGCGAGCGGCGCAGCCGGATTATCTCATCGAGGACCATCATAAGCTGCTGCCCATTCTGCAGGAGCGTGGCCTTTTTCAGAACTCATAACGACGCAGAACATGACTGAAACTCCGTCAACTGAAACGCCTGGGAAAGTCGGACAACGAATCGGCCTGATCGGCGCGGGGCGCATGGGAACAGGCATAGGAATCAGTCTTTTGCGTCATGGCACTCAACTGCATATCAAAGTCAACAGAACCCGTGTTGGCGCGGAACGCTTGACTGGCATGGGTGCTCATGAGCACACCGCAATTTCCGAATTGGCCCGGCATGTAAGTGCCGTCGTTTTATCCCTGCCCTCAAGTTGCGAGGTCGAGGAAGTCTGCCTTGGGCAACATGGGCTATTTGCACATTTGCCCCGACAAAGTTTGATACTTGACTGCACCACGTCCTATCCTGCTTCAACCCTCACTCTAGCCGAACAGGCCAAAAAGCATGCATTGCACTTCATAGATGCCCCCGTAACACGAAGCCCTGAACAAGCAGAGCAAGGGCGTCTCAACGCCATCGTTGGATCTGATCAGAACACGTTTCCTATGGCGGCTCGTGTTCTTACCGCATTTTGCGAGAACATCGTCCATGTGGGTGATATTGGACAGGGCCATAAGCTCAAACTTGTCTATAATAGCATGACGATGGGCATGGCGGCAGTGGTAGCGGAAGCTTGCCAGCTTGCCGATGCCATTGACGTCGACCTTGCAATCTTACGCTCCTTGGTCAGTCGCGGCGCGACCAACAGCGGGATATTCCAAAACTTTGCGGCCTTTTTGTTGGACGAAAAGCCGGATGCTTTGGCAATATCGATCAGAAACGCCAAAAAGGATATTGACTGCAGCGTGCGATTAGCGAACGAAACCGCGTTGAAGGTGCCAGTTCTGACTGCCGCCGCGCAAAAGTTCCAAACCTGTCTCGCCGAAGGCAAAGGTGAATTGACCTTGCCTCATCTTGCGCTTTCGTCAAGGGATGACGACTCACGGCAGAATTAGCAGCGACGCACCCAAAACAAATCTCTACAATCCATGTCTTCCTGTTCTCCAGCGTCGCCTTCACACGGATGGCGAAAGCATCGGCTAGATGCTTTTGTACTTCATAGCGATGCTCGATCCCGGGCTGCTGTTTTGAGCACGCAGGCCCGGCCATCGTTCCCGCTTTCTCCAAGCTCTTTGAAGAATACCAGGCGATCACGAGAGACCGCGATTTGGCGCAACAGCCACATACGGAAGTGAAAGCGCTCGAGGACGTCACCGGCCACAAAGCGGTTGCATAACTTTCTGACGACGCCGGAGCGGAATGGCACCGCGAACGTGTCCTGGCTGATGAGGTTGTTGAGCGGGCGTTAGGAATATGTCGATGGACATGTTTAGCCGGATGCTCAAGGAGCTGAGCATCAGACATCTCCTCAACATACCGCAAAGCTTTAAGGAGTTGAGGGTTGTTTGACGTCAGACATTGTGCGCGGCAGCATTCGATGATCACTGATGGCACATCATCGATGCGTCAAGACCATGATTGCGCAGCTCGGTGGTCGTTCCGACAGGAAACCTTCGGAAGGGTCGATGCCTTCAACGCTTTCCGAAGTTAGTCGACGATGCCCAAGATCGGAACCCGCCGCTCACGGACCGTGGACGCGCATTTCGTTGTCGGGCGCTTTGCCGAGATCTGCACTAACTGCGCTCTTTGATGCGAGCCGCCTTCTCAAGTTTGGCAGCTAACTCCCACGTGCCTGAACCAATACGCGCATGACGCTAAAATTCTGGAAATGGCGGGATTCTAGCTCCAGTACCTAACGCAACGTGAGATTAGGGCGATTTCGTTTCTGAGGAATGTTGTGCTGAAGTTACAGCAATTCACGATGATGTTGCCAAGACGCGCAGAGCCGGGCTCAAGTGTGGAATAGCACTCCAATGAAGAATTTTCTGCTTCTGACTGCAAGCATCGTCGCAATCAACGCGGCGGTCCCGCACTTGGCGCGGATCTCGCTCCACAGCCTGTCCAAACCAACGCGCCGCAGCTGTCGGTCGCTCCCGCGATCTGTGACTGGACCGGTTACTATAGTGGGCATAACGGCGGCTGGATTCGAGCCATAACTGCTAGGATTTCGCAGGCGTTACTCCCGAAGGCTGCCATGGTACGACGGCCGGCACTATCGGTGGCCAGATTGGCTATCGCTGGCAGATCTTCAATGTGGTCTACGGCGTTGAAGGCCGGGGCAACTGGGCAAACTTCAGCGGCTCCAAATATCAGCACCGCTTTCCCGTCGAACATCAATCGAACCAAGACGGATGCGTTCGGCTTGCTCACCGGCTAGCTCGGCTACGCATTCCCGTGCTGCTTTAGGCCAGGCGGTCCTGTGATGACCAGCAAAACAGACCAGACCAACTCCGACGGTCACTGGGGCGGAGCTTGCTAAAAGCGATAATGTCCGTTGGGGGCGCGCCGTAGGGGCTGGCCTGGAAAGTTAACTTCGCGCCCAGCTGGTCAGTTGGCGTCGAGTATGACCACCTGTTCATGCCGGAGAGCAACGTGACCTTCCCCGCTGTCGGGACGGATCGCATTCACCAGGATGTCGATATGATGACCCTTCGGCTTTACTACAAGCTGTTTCCGGTGGTTGGAAATGGCGATCTCAACACGTTTGCGGCGGATCGAGGAGCCCCGACCTTCGGTCGGGGCTTTTTCTTCGGAGTGCTCTTTCGCGCAGCGCTAACTGGCCGCTTTTGCCGAAGCGCCGCCTTTCCAAGTTACGCAAGGGACATGATCTTCTGCACTGGCGCCGGCGACATGCGCCCCGTCGGCAGCGGCACACTGGGTGTACGCGCCAGATCCCAGCCTTCGACCTTTGACGGCGTGGTGTGTACGGTCAAGGCTAATGACGCGATTGTCAGGTTCGAGATATCGATGTTTCCAATCTGACGCGCCCGCGCAACATGAGGCGACTAGAGAACCTTCATTTTTCAACCGGCACGCTGCTTGCTTCATTTCGTACCGCCGTCACCGATGCCGGCTGCCCGGCGCTTGGCTAAAAACCGGATGCGCGCAATGCCCTCCAGAAGGAGCTTGTCGACTAGGTCTAGAAGCTGGTCTTTTGATCGATTCATACTTGTAAGATAGTCAAGGAAGTAGCAGTTTTAAACTCATGACAAAAATCAACTGAAGCAAACCGATCAGCTCGAATCAAACTACCGATCTTCATTGGCGCCTAGCTACGATCGACTGAAACCCTCACGTCCTACGAACACCTGCAAATGCTGGACTCCCTGGCCAGACCTATTCTAACTTGCCGCTCCAAAGAATGCCCGAGACTAAGCTCGGACTTGCCGTATACAACGTGCGCGCTAGCAGCAAGTGGCTTCCTAACATGGCAGGTCGAGCTTGCTCAATGCCTTGGCGAACGATTGCCCATAGGATCGCTTTTTGTCTTCACAGCAGTTTTCATACGCAAACTGGCTCCGATACAATCATCGTCCCATCAAGATGCTCACGCAACATGGACGTCAAAGATAAGGTTGAGGCGGATCGCCACAATGGCGGCTTGGATCCGGCTGGTCGCGCCCAGCTTTCGCATCGCGTTCTTAAGATGAAAGTTCACCGTATTCTCGCTGATTTGTAATATCCTCCCGATTTCCCATGAGGATTTGCCCTCTGCCACCCACCGTAGGCAATCTAGTTCCCGCTGCGATAGCGCAACTCTCATATTGCAGTTATCTTCGGCCGGACGTGTGATCTCCACACAAGCGGTGTGAAAGTGCCAGGCTAGTGCGTTGAGATGGCCTTTGGAATGTTGAGGATCGGCATCGTCGAACCGAGATGCAAACGATACGACGGATAACCGACCCAATGGCCCAAACAACGGTACACTCATGCCGTGCTTGAGACCGGCCTCTCTGGCCTCATCAAGTACGCGCCGTTCGTCGGGCTGTAGTTGATATTGCTCGGCGAGTTGATCCCACAGAAAGGGCCGCGAAAGCGTCGGTGTCCGCCGGACTACTGGATCGATTTTGTGGTACTTTCGCTTAAAATATCGTTCACACCATTCGGGCGGCCACTTTACGGCCACCGCCGGTGGCGGATACTCCGGTAGACGAAGTGGCTCCGCGAAATTGAGCGCTCCGTAAGAGACTTCGCTGAAGCCTTCGTCGCTCGCACAGCTAACGAGAAGCTCGAAAAGCGGTCTGAGGCATTGTGTTCGCGTCGCGCATTCGGTGAAGCTGAAAAGATCCATTTGTGGCGCCTCAGCAGGCTGGCCCGAAAGGTCGGTATTGCGCCGCTCAATTGAGCTGGTTTTGAGCGGAGGCAAGTTCCAATCCGTCGCCGAGCCGCTCCGTGATCCCGAGCTCAAGGAGGCCGGTGTCACCGCCGATCTTCGGCTTGCCGGCGAGCATGAAAATTCTGCTTGGTGCAGAGGGCACTTTGCATACGCATCTCCGGAAGGGCGAGAACCTGGCGATGAGAACAGCAAGTGTCGTACCAGTTGCACCGCCCAAAAAATCGTATTTAACGACAATGACTTGAGGATTTGGATAGATTCCGCGGGCGCGTGCGTTGAAGTATTCGCGACATCAGGAGGAAAGCCGACAGCGCCATTTGGCTTGGTTGTTCGTGATGATTGCCTGACTGAATTTTCTCTTGACGTCTGATCGGTACCCCTTGTGCAAGGCACCGCTGGATCGCTCATTATTGCTGTGGCTTGCCAAGAAACTTGAAACAAGCGGAAAAGTTCAAGGGCAGCGCAGTCAGGCTATCTGACTCATCTATGAGCCCATCCGCTCTGACCGACCAATACATGCAGTTCTGAGGCACCGACAGGAGATGAGGCGCAGACGCTCGTTGGTCCACTTGCGCGCCGACGCTTCAATCCGTCACTGCGGCTTTTAGCGGCTTAGCAACGTTTCTCAGGACAGCGGCGCGGCAGTTGACAAACATCTGCTTCGTGTAATTCCCGCCGAAGTAATCCAGCACGAAGGTGCCGGTATAATCCGGATCATCGCCCACGCTGCAGATTATGCTGTCGAGAATCTCGCCGATTTCGGGAATGCGCTCGCAGTAACGGGCACGGAGAACATTAACAGCGTTCATCGAGTGAACTGCCTCGTCGGCAATCACCTCTCTCAGGCAACGAAGGAAGCTGCTGCCAAGTCGGGCATAGAACTCTCTATCCGCAGCATAGGCGCGGCAAGTACACATCTCATCAAATGCGATCATAACGATCAGAGAGAATTCGTCCTTCAAGTATTCATTGATTGCAGAAAAACTATGCGATCGAGCTTCCAATCTGTCTCGAAGATCTTTTTCGGATTCACCAGCGACAAGCTCCATGATCCGGATGAAAGCATCGGTGTGGCGCTCTTCATCCGCGGCCCAGGCACTAAAGAACGCCTCAGCTTCGTTGGTGGCGATCAGATTTCGGTTGAACAATTCTTGTTTTAAGTGCCTCGCGTCGTATTCAGTATACAACTCAGGCCACAACTTGTCCCGACGTGCGCGCACAGTCGATGGTCCGGCCGTGAACATCGCCGGCGTCAACTCATCGAAGAAGTCTTTTGGATTCCAGTTACGTCGAATCGGCGCAATCATCCGACTGTCCTTCTCTGCAAGCGGCCTAGCAGAGGACGCTCGCAAAGCATACTTGCCCTACACCAAGTATGCTGTCGCCCCCTTGTTTTGGTGGGCAATTTCGAGACGCAACTCATCAAACGGTTTGACACTCGCGATCATCAACAGAAGCTCATAGGGGCCGTCAACGGTTTTGGAGTTCGCGTGCAGTGTAGGCTGCGGTATCCCATCGCTTTCTTTGCAAACTGCGCGGCGGGATGAACCGGGGGATCTACGATTTGGCTCAATACACATCCTATCAGATCGGCTGGACTCCATGTGGAGGGACTATCGAGTGAGTACCCTGAAAGAGGCGCGCTTAGCTCGCGGATACGACTGATGTCTGAAGTGACTTACTACTTGCTTTGTCCTTCGCCCCCTCTGACGAAGGCAACGCGCCCGGAAGGCGACGGAATGTTTCAGCGCCAAGCGAGTGTCAGGCACGCCGCAGCTCTCTCGCGCAAGCTAGGTCTGCCTGCACCCTCGCCTTCTCAAGGACGACCGATCCATCGAGCGTCGAGTTGGGGAACGCCAAGGTGATTCAGAAATTGGGAATATGGAAGGACCCTCCTCTCGGTTGTGTGTTGTAGCCGCCAACTTCCCGGCTGCCCTGTGTATTAGGACGCATGCTCGAGTCTGCCAGACACACCTTCGGGAATTGGCTCCGGGCGCTGAAAGATGCGAATGCCATTGCTCAATCGCCGCCCGCATGCGCCTTCTCGAACTCGGCAATCTTGGACAATGTGAGACCAGTTGAAGGCACTTCCGAATTGCGGTTCGACGACGGCCACGGTATTGACATTAATTCCTTCAGCAGGGCAACACCGGGTCGTGTTCCCGGTGGTGGTGTAGCTCGGTAGAGCAAAGCCGCCCGGACGCGCCCCCAATAGCGCCGTAGCGGGCGGGCGGTCGTGCGCTGGTCAACGGCAGTTCTCCGGTAAGATCGGGTTGCGACACGCCAACCCAACCGAGCAACCACCGATGACCGACGGCATGATGAACCTGCGCACACTCGTAGAGAAAACCCTGATGCCGATCTGCTGCGCGAGATGATCGGCTTTGCCGCCCAGCGTCTATGGAGTTGGAAGTCGGGGGCCAGACCGGGGCGAGCTACGGCGAGAAGAACCCCGAGCGCCTGGCCCAGCGCAACGGTTACCGGGAGCGGATCTGGGAGACCCGCGCCGGCGCGGTCGAACTGTGCATTCCAAAGCTGCGCAAAGGCTCCTACTTTCCGGGTTTCCTGGAGCCGCGCCGCATGGCCGAGAAGGCGCTCACCGCATGCAGGAAGCTTATGTGCAGGGCGTCTCGACCCGTTCGGCGGGCGATCTGGTGCAGGCGATGGGCATGACTGGCATCTCCAAAGCCAGGTCAGCCGGCTGTGTGGCGAGATCGACGACAAGGTGAAGGCCTTCCTCGCCCGCCCGATCGACCGCCGAATCTCCGGCTGAAGTAAACCGCGCCGTGCTTCCATGCCCCGAAGGAAGCGACTCCATAATACCCTCAGCGCGAACATCATCCCGATCCTCGAATTAAAGCTGGCTGAAGAGCTCTCTTCAAGTTCGGGGCACTGAGCCACCAATTTTCTCAGTATGCCACCGAGGCGTCTCCCGCCCCTAGAAAGCGACGGTCGCCATGGTATGCCGCCGCTGCGGGGATCAGAATTTGGCGCACTGCGCCCTCCCCAAACCTTAAAGGCGCGCGCGTCCACAATGAATTCGCGCCCTGACTTGCTTGAGCCCGCACTCTCTAGAATGCTATCGACTTCAGAAGCCTTCGCGCAGATCGTGCAGTCTCAAAACCGCGTGGACAAATGCAAGAGCGATGATGCCGTTGGTCGGCGCCTCGACCAGGGCACAACTGTGCTTTCAATTTGTGCCATCACTCAAATGATCGGCGGAGCTTAGCAGTGATCCTCGAGCACTGCGAGACGGAACAGGTTTGCGGGCCCGATCAACTACCAACCCTCGTAATTGATCTAGATGACAGAAGCATGTCACCTATCGATTGATGAAATCGGCCGGCCTCCACGTTACGCCGGTCATCACAAGGAATTGGCATGCAACACCGATTACCATCTGTTCTCGCCAACGGCCCTGATCAATCCGCCGGTTCCTCACGTGCTGAAATCCTGCGCGCCGAAATCTGCTCCCGCAGAGAGCTATCGTTCCTCATGGAAGCGCATGATGGTCTCTCCGCCGCGATCGCTGAGCGCGCAGGGTTCAAAGGCCTCTGGGCGTCTGGCCTGTCTATTGCCTGCTCCCTGGGCTACCGCGATGCCAACGAAGCGTCGTGGAGCCAACTCGTAGACGTAGTCGAGCGGATCGTGGAATCGAGCGAACTGCCTGTGCTCGTTGACGGAGATGGCGGCTTCGGGAATTTCAACAATGCACGCCTTGTCACACGCAGGCTCCGTCAGCGTGGAGCAGCCGGCGTCGCGCTCGAGGACAGCTGTTTTCCGAAGATGAACTCGTTTGTTGGGGATCGGCACCCCCTCGCCGACATCGACGAATTCTCTGGCCGCCTCCGGGCAGTGAAGGATACAGTCGCGGACGACTTGATCTTGGTGGCAAGGATCGAGGCATTGATCGCTGGGCATGAGATGGACGAAGCACTTTCGCGCGCTCACGCCTACGCCGACGCGGGAGCCGATGCGATCCTTATTCATTCGCGAAAGAGCACCGCGGACGAAATCCTTTCGTTCGCGCGCGCTTGGCAGAACAGATTGCCGGTCGTGATCGTTCCGACGAAATACTATCGAACACCGATCTCCGCATACCGCAAAGCCAACATCTCTACGGTGATCTGGGCCAACCACTCCATGCGAGCGGCAACGGCGGCAATGCGTCAAGTCTGCGGTCGCATCATCGCTGAGGAAAGCACCGCGAGCATTGAGCCGCATATTGCCACTCTCGAGGAAGTCTTCGAACTGTTCAAGTACGACGAACTGGCCCGTGCGGAAACGCGATATTTGCGGCCCGACGCTGAACTGCGCAAATAGGGTTTCGTCGACGTAGGAGCGCATAGTCATGGTCGAAGACCTCCTGTCCTGGACTTCCTCCTAGCTGGCCAGGTTCGACTGCAATCTCAAATCCCTAACCATTGCACTGAGATGTCCTTAGATGGCGTAGCACGCCTCACTCAACCGAAATGCGCACTTTGCCATCTCGGCAGCTCGAGGCACCGGATCCAGCGCCTTCCTTCTCTCTGGAGAAAGGACCGACGAGGACCATTTGCCTGTCTTCACGCTTGTGCTCCATTTTCAGATGGCTCCCGCAGACCTGATGTCGCTTCAGCATGCCTACGCTGGCGACGAAGACGCCGTCGGTGTTTCACCTTAGAGGCGCGACGAGAAAGGAACTAAACGGTGACCGATGCTCCCAAGAACGCCGTCATTCTCGCCGCTGGCTGCGGCTCTCGCCTGCGTCCTCTGACAGATCTGCGGCCGAAGTCGCTGGTCGAGGTCAACGGCACTTCGATTCTTCACAACGCTCTGCGCAATCTGGAATCTGTTGGCGTGGAAGAGGTGACGATCGTGGTGGGTTACCGCAAAGATGCCATTCAATATGCCTGCGGTAGCCACTTTGGCGAACTCAAAATCAAATATGTCGAGTCGACCGTCTTCGACCGCACCGGAAGCGCCTATTCTTTGTGGCTGGCGCGCGACGCTCTTCTCTCCGGAGACTGCTTTCTTCTCGAGGGCGACGTATTTTTCGAAGAGGATGCGCTGCGACACTTGATGGTCTGCCGGGGGACTGACGTAGCTGCAGTCGTTCCCTTCGGTGATTCAATGGAAGGGTCGGCCGTCCTGTTGTCGCAGAACGGCTTCATCTCAGGTTTTCGATTGAAGCAAACCGCGGCAAATCTTGTTGCGGATGGCCCAAAGCTTTTCAAGACAATGAACCTCCTACGGCTTTCGGCGCCGACACTCAAGGCAACGATCGTTCCGACACTGGACGATATCATCGCCGCTGGAGCTCGGCAGACCTACACCGAAGAACTTTTGGGTTATCTGATAGAGAGGCGAGGCCTCCAGCTCGCCGCGGCGCGATGCGATGGCCTCAGCTGGTACGAAATTGATAACGCTGACGATTTGGAGATTGCCGAGCGCATTTTCAAGGACCGAACGAAGGCCTACATGGCGAGACGTGATTTGCAAATGAGGTGAGAGTGCAATGCTAAAATACCTTTGGGATCCAGCGAACGCTATAACGATCACAGGTCTTCTCATCTCCTCCGTCAGCCTGTTTTTAGCTCTCTCTGACCGCCTTGAGCTATCCGTGGCAGCAGCGCTTTGGGCCGTTCTATCGGACCACCTCGACGGGGTTGTGGCAGGTCGCACGAAAGGTCGCGATCCAGATGTCGCAAAAATGGGAGCGAGCCTCGATGGGTTTGCAGATATCGTCTATGGAGCCGTCGTGCCTGCGGTAGTTGTGGTACAAGTCAGCCAAGCTTCACAACTCGCGCTTGCGACCGCAACCGCTCTACTGGTGACCGGAGCAATAAGGCTTAGCTACTTTGCGAACTTCGGCAGATCGCGCGATGGACGCTTCTTGGGCGTCCCCTTGTCATACGACGTGCCGCTCCTGGCGCTTCTATTTCTTTTTAAGCCTCTTATTCCTGCTGAAACATTTCCTGACGTCGTAAACATTGGCTTCTTGCTGCTCGCTACAGCGCATGTCGCGCCTGTTCGCGTGCCACCACTCGGCGCAACAATGTATACGGCAATAAGCATCTTCGCCGTCGTGTCGTCGGTGGTTTTAGCCAGTCGCTCCTTTTGATTGCGGATGGAAGTATGATCCAGCGACTACCTTCTTCGTGTTGCAGGCTTCCCTCCATGCAGGTCACATGATGACGTGTAGTCTCGCCAACCGCGGCGTGCACCAGACTTGTTGCCGAGAGCATTTCCGCACCCATCGGCACTGCTCGATGCTTGTTCGCCGTGAGCTTGTTGAGAGATGGCAACCATCTTGCAATTTTCGTTTGTCCTGAAATGTTGAGCTAGTCGCACGCATGAAGAGGGCAGCACAAATGGACCCACCCCTTAGGTCGGACGAGGTCTCTGACCTGATCAACCGATTCCCCGGCGGCTATTGGAAATATGACATCAAGGACTTCGTCCTTCTGGTAAACCCTTATTTTCCGCCGCAGGCGTTCCTTGACGAACTTAAGAACGCGCTACCGCGGCTTATTACCTGCTATCCCTCTCCTAATGCGCAGATGGTCCAGCTTCTTGCGGATGCGGTGAAGACGCCAGCGAATAAACTTGTCATTTGCAATGGCGTGGCTGAACTCATTCCCATCTTCCTTGGTCGACTGGGAATGAGGATTGCTGTCCCGGTCCCAACCTTCAATCCTTATGAAACCACCGCCTTGCCCGGGCGGTTGTCACGCTTTTTTCTGTCACCGCCAGATTTTGAACTCGATGTGCACCGCTACGCAGCATTTGCGCGTACAAATGGCGTCAATGGCGCAGTCGTGATATCGCCGAATAATCCCACTTCGCGGATGGTTCCCTATGCGGATTTACTATATCTCGCTTCCGCGCTTCGAGCTCAACAGCAACTGCTACTGATCGATGAGTCATTTATAGAGTTTAGTGAGCTCGGACGAAGTGCTAGCCTGGAAAATCACTTGCTCGAATTTCCCAATGTGATCGTTCTCAAAAGCCTCGGAAAGATTTACGGGACATGCGGTTTGCGGATGGGGTATGCGGCATCCGCAAATGAACAGATGATGAAGGAAATTAGAGCGGCGCTCCCCACGTGGAATGTCAATACGGTTGGCGAGTTTTTTCTGAGCAGGCTCCCTCACCTCGCGCACGCGGCACAGCAGAGTTGGATGAGGGTAGGCAGCGACAGAGACAAACTATACGCAGACCTGCGCAGCATCGACGGAATGAGAGTTCTAAAGCCCGACGCGAATTTCGTGTTCTGCGAACTGCCGCCCCACTGGCCGGATGGGGACGTGATCGCCTCAACGCTTTTAAAAGATAGACGCATATTGATCAGGCACAGTGGCGGAAAGACGCTTCAAAATGGCAAGCGGTTCTTGCGCATCGCATGCCGCACTGAAGAAGACAATAAACTCTTGGTGGAAGCATTGAAAGAAGTTGCTGATTAGCGCAACTTGTCTTCAGTCACCGAGCATTCGAGACTTGAGACATCCTTCGGCATTGAAAGGCACAGCCTCCGCTCCGAGGGAGCGAAGCTAGTGGCCTTCCGGCGCTCGCCCCTCAAAACAGCCAGACAGCGCTGAGGCTCTACATGAAGTACCGTAGACCGATAGCCCGCCAGCGGCCGCGGCAAGGCTTCGTTGAGCACCTCGACCGCTTACCGGATCGAGAAGGATCCCCGGCTTCCATCGCAGAGAAGGCTCCCCGCGGCCGTCGCCGGCTGAGCCCGTTGGCCAGCGTGTTTGAGACAGAGATGGTGCCGATGCTGAAGGCCGCTCCCGGGCTGCGGCCCGTCGGGATCTTCGAGGAGATGTTTCGGCGCCATGCCGAACTCCGAGCCGGCACCCGTCGCACACTAGAGCGTCGGATCCGAGCCGAGATCGAACGCGTGTGGCCAATCCGACCTCAGAAACGCTTCACAAAATCGGACCCGCGTTCGGATTCCAGATCGGCTTCGTGCTGATCACGCCCTCCGCATCCGCGAAGAATACGGAGGCGTAACCAGTATCCGCGCCATAATGCCGTTCGACGCTTAGAGCAAGGAGCAAGCAGTTCAGTCAAACTTGTAGGAGACCTGTAAGAACGTGCCCCATCGTTCCATGCGATAGTCCCCCGGAAGGGGCCCAGAGGTAGCAGGAGGGCGGTTCTCCTGGTTGGCTCCGGTAGCGAGCGTCTTACGTTGGTTTGGCGTCCACATAGCCGAATAGCGGCCACCGAAGCCAACGCTGACGTTCTTAGTGATAAAGTAGGATAGGGCTGCCTCAACCTGCACACCACCGCCACCACTCCCGCGTTGATCAAGGAAGGTCGTGAATTGGCGCATCAGGTGGTTGTCGCGCCCTCGGAAGTCCGTCCACGGCAAGTAAGCAACGTCGGCACTTACGCGCCAGCGATCGAACAACATGGTCTCAGCGCTAAGGCCGATGCGCAGCGCATTCCAATCAGTGTCTTGGCTGCCGACAATCCTTCTATCGCCCGGCACAAGGCAAGGTGCAACGTTGGGGGAGGCGGTCTGCACACATCCGACCGTGTCAGACTTCTGGCCGTAGTAGCTCCAGCCCATGAACCCACCAACCTTGTAGGTGCTGCCATGCAGGAAATCGTAACCGGCATCCGCGGTGAAGTACGTGAACCTTCCGTTGCCCTGGCCCGATAGTGTGTTTTGATAAGCGAGCGGGTCCACGCCCCAATCTTCATCGTTCATCTTTCCATTGCTGAAGCGCCCAAACCCGATATTGCCCTTCAGGAAGATTCCCCAGGGGCTGTCCAGCCGTTCGAACAACTCACCGGAAATCCCATCCTGCCCATGGTAGGTGAGCTTTGATACTAGATCAGTACTCCCGTGGTCCCATTGAAAGCTTCCGCGGCTTAACCACAGCCGTGTGCCGCTTTCCAGCGACCACCCATCAGCGAAGCCAATCGGCGAGGCGCTGACGGTCGGCTTCGTTGCGTATAGCGGCGTATCTGACCATCCTGGCGTCCGTGGGTGTGCGTCAAAATGGTAGTTCAGACCGAGCTTACCGATGTGATAGCTGCTGGACAGGCTGGTGGTGTTGGCGGGGATGGTTGCCAAGGGCGGCCTCTGTAGGGTCGGAGGGGTCGCGACACTTGGACCGGTGAATCCCAGATAATCGTACTCAAACGTCACGGACCATGCGTTCGCGAGTGCTTGCTCGACGCCCAGGCCGATCGTGCCACCGACACGACCATAATCGAAATCGGTGGCATTCTGTGGCGCCAAGCCAAATGGGTGACTTCTGCTACGGAATTCGCTATTGTTGGCGGCAACGCCGCTATTGTGCTGCCAGGCCACGCCCCCCTTGAGATAAACAAGTGTTTGGCCATGCGGGCCGAACGCATACCCAAGGCGACCCGTCCCGGTCGCAAAGACGCTTGGACCAGCGCTGCAGTTTGCGCTGATGACAGAGCTGGAGGCGGCAAGACAGGTGTTTCTGCCGTCTGAGACAGCGCGACTGGCGTCCAGTTCAACGCCAACAACCCAGCGTTCCCTCTGCCAGTTGTAGCCGATCTGACCTCCGGCCAGGAACACAGGGGTGTCGACAACGTCACCATAGAGTGACTGGCCATAGGGGTCGCTGAATGATGTTCGCCCGTAGCCCCCACCGACGTGCCCGCCGATATATCCTCCGGTCCAGCTCCAGACGGCGAGTGGGACCTTTACTGCCGGCTTGAGATCGGCCGAATTGACAGCGCCGCCTGCAATGAGCGCAGCTGTTGCGACAGCGTAAAAAAGAAGTTGGGACCGCATTTCACCTCACGAACACAGACGCGCGCCACCTGTTTGTTCGCATCAGGCTCGCGAACGCAAGCAGCACGATCATGAAGCCCAGCATGATAGCCGCGCTGTTGGCGGCGCTTCTGCTGTCCTCTTTTAACGCAGTATAGACAATAGCTGCGGCGGCACCGACGCCTGCAACGCCTATCGCGCACGGAACCGGACGGTACCTCTTCACAGCCTCCAACAGCAGACTCGGCAGATCTGAAACTAGAAATACCCTCGTCCATCAGCAGCGTCCGAGGTAAGACGCTATTTTCGCGATCGTCTTTGCAGCGGGACACGCAACGCCCTCTTCTGCCGAACGTAACGAGAGACCCAGCTGCGATCGGCCGTCCTACTTGCCGTTCCAAGCGGCCAACGCCTTCAGGTAGGCATCTGTTTGGTCAACGCTGAACTCGCACCACATGATCAGGTGGTCCGACATCTGGAAGGTGCGCCACTGCCTGAACATGTTAGCGGTCGGCGCGCCTTTACCGCCTCTGAATTCCTTCGGATCGTCGAAGACATAGTCGAAGAAATTGAAAACGCCTGCGTTAGTGCTTTTTACACCTACCTTCTGCTTGAAAAATGCGATTTGGTCGTAGAACTTGTTCTGGTCCACGTTACTCCCTGGCAGCTTTTGCAGCTCGGCCGGGACCTCGAACCTGTTTCTGGTGATCGCCTCGTAAGTCTTATCTGTGCGGGAAAAGATATTGAAGTCGCCGAGCAGTACGAGGTGTTCGGGCGAGAGTCGGCCGGGGCGCTTGTGTTGATGTAATCCTTGGCCTTGGTGGCAAGCAGCTTGGCAAGCGCGTTGATCTCGTCGACACGCCGCAGATCCTCCGCTTTGGCGGTACCGTAGTAGATGTGGACCGTACATAGGTTGAACTTGGCCCAGCCCACCTGGAAACCGCAGACGAAGGGGGTACGGGCGACCTGGCTCATTCGCTCGGTGGCGGTCTTGCTCGGCAGAACCAGTTCGCCGGCAAGTCCGGTGAAGCTGACCTTGGCCGTGTTGTAGACAAAAGCGAGCCGCTCGAAATTGCCGCCGTCGGCGAAACTGACGTCTGTGAAGATGACGTCCCACTGCCGGCCAAGCAGGCGTAGAATTTCCTTGAGCGCCTTGAGGTCGGCCCGTACCTCCTGCACCGCGATCAAGTCGAAGCGGCTTATGCACTCCGCGATGTAGTACATTGCGTCGGTCGTTCGGCCGCCATACTTGGTCCCGCCGAACTCGCGGATATTCCAGGTTGCCAGCAGCAGCGTACCGTCACTCTTGGCAGGCACCTTCTTCTTAAGCCCGGTGCGCAGTTTGCTGAGCCCCGCAACAATCCTCTGGCGCTGCTTGTCGTCCTTGATCCACCTCAGGCCTGTGTAATTCATCGATAACTCCAAAAAGCGATAGAGCGACCGCGGTCGCTGAAATGACCGTATACAACCACTGATTTTATCGATTTGAAATAGAGGAAGGCCAACGGGGCGGGCAAATACCCTGCGGCGCTCTGACACAACTTGGATCGCTCGCGGAAGATTGCTGCATAGCGCTGGCTTGGCGCCCTGAGCGCCGGGCGTACCGTTGGCGGCCACCGGCCCGGTGTCGTTCCGCCGCGTCCCAAGGCAGCGATGACTTCACCGGCGGCTTGATCGAGGCAGCCAAGCTGCTGCATACAGCTTTTCTACGCTAGACGGCGGCCGCGACTGGCACTCCTGCCCGTCTTCTTGCGTACACTGTCAGCGCATGATCCGCCGTGGCTCTCCGCTTGCGCTGCCCTTCCCCGACGCCACTTTCTTGCGCGTCTGTGACATGGCGACACCTGCGCGCCACGCTTGCGCATGGCTGCCGATCACGTTCGACCGATGCGCTTACGCAGCAAAAAGAAAGATTTCTGCGTGTTATCGCCTTGATGAGGCCTACAGATCGACGCTCAGTTTATGTGAGATTGTTGGGACGACCCACCACGTCAGCAGAATCAAGATAGACTGCCTCACCGACTTGCACATGACGGAGGTGCTGGTGGTATGCGCCGCTGCTGGTCTCGTAGACCTTTTCGATCGTCCGAGGCACGTCCCCTCCCTCGTCGATGAAGACCTCAGTGAGGCCGCGGCCGGTCATCGTTGCTGGCCGCGAGATGCCCAGAAGACCGAGCACTGTGGGCGCAAAATCGCAAATACTTGAGGGGACTTTTGAGACGAAGCCGCCTTTGACGAGCGGTCCTGCCAAAATGCCGACAGACGACATCTCCTTGGCATGCAACCCGCCGTGCACTCCTAAGCCGACTGGCCCATCCGCACTCCAACTGCGACCGATAAGACCAAAACGATCAAGGCCGCCATCGGATCGAAACGTGAACAGGATATCTGCCGATCGGGCATGGTCGGCGAACACGAGATGACGGGCGAAGGTGCCGGGTGCAATGCCATCGACCGCGCCGCCAGCGGTGAACACCGGACCGCACCAGGGCCTTTCGATCATTGCCCCGACGGCGCGGCGGATAACGGTCTGCGAGGGCTCGGCGAGGTAAATTGCTCCGACCTGCCCAGGTATGACGATGGCGTCGATCCCAGCCGCCGGTGCCGGGCCGCAGCGCAGCCCCGCAGCCTCAAGCGTCTGCAAGAGATCGGCCCGCGCATGCACCGTCACGTGCCCGTGATCGGAGGCTGCGATCAGGTGCACGCCCTGGCACACGCCTTCAGCTTCCCACCAATCGAGCACCCGGCCAAACTGCCGATCGACAAAGCTGATCGCTTCCAGAGTTCTTGGCGCGCCGGTTCCACAATCGTGGGAGGAACTATCGGGTTCGCCGAACGAGAGGATTGCGACGTCGGGCCGAATTTGAGGCCAGATGACGTCGAGGAACGCTGAAGTCAGAAAGGCTTGAGAGGCAAGATCCGGGGTGCCGGGGGGTGACGTCGCAGGCGTCGGCCCAAGCAGGCTCTCCACCTGTCTGAGCATCTCGGCCGAGGTCGCGATAGAAGGGAAGTGGCCCGAGAGCGTCACCTGGCCGAACTTTCGGGCCTTATGGTTCAGCAGACGGGTTGCCCCCGCCGAGTTGGATGCCAGGACTGACAATGTCCTGCCGTTCGCCGCGAGGATCTCGCCAAGTGACGCCACACCGAGTAGATGGCCGTCGCTCGCGGCATCGAGGTCCTCGATCAGACGCGCATTACTTGTGTCAACCAAGCGCGGTGCCGGAAAGTGCCGGTCGAGATACTGATTGCCAACAATGCCGTGGCGATCCGGCGTTGCGCCCGTGATGAGGCTCGTGAGCGCTATCCGTGTTTCGCTGGGATAAACGGTGCGCTGCCGGGCCAGCACCGCACCGCGGCGCTGAAGCCTGACCAGATTCGGCGTCAGCGATGGTTTGATGAGATCCGGCCGAAGCCCATCAAATAGCACGATGAGAACCCGATACCGGTCCGGTCGGTTGAACATGATCGTAAGCTTTCGTCTAGCTGGGACGTAGCGGACGGCCGGGGCTTGGCTGACCTGACGCAGCCTAGCGCCATTGTCTTCGGGATGGACGCTGATCGCTTGCGCGAGGGTGATGCCGGTATGGAGCTCCCAGTCATGCCGACCAACGCCTGGCCGGCGTGCCGACCGGCACCGTGCCGGGATCAGTGGCGTGCGAGCGCCAGCAGCTCTCCTCAGTCTTAGACTGCGCCGGGTGAGATTGGACAGCGACTGCATCGCTAGCGGCTTCTGAGCGAGGACGTCAGGTGAGACATCCAACAAGCCAAGGGCAGCCTTGCCTCGCAAACAAAAATAACAAATGCTTCGTCGAATCAAGCTCGCTCGGCGCAGTAGCCGATCCTGATCTGGTCGACATTGCGGTTGAGCCCGGCGTTGTGACTGCTGCTGCCGCGGATTGTGTGGCAGCTTGATTCCGGCGATTGCGATATATCGCGGGTGCTTGGCAGGAATTCCGCGGCTGCGGAGCTCGCAGTCAACGGCCGGCGTCTGGAAAGTCGATATGCCCTGATTGAGAGTCATCGCGTCAGCGCGTTTTGCATGTGGCTACCTGTCACAGCAACGCTTTCGAAGGGAAAACCCGTCGAGCCATTCTGTCGGGGGTAACAAGTTGGAAAGCTCGCGAATTGCGAAGGACGCCTTGAGGAGTCCTACTAGCTCCCGAACGAGCTAACCACTTTGCGTATCGCTTTTTGGAACGGAATGATCGAATAACGCGATGCGCTAGGCGTCTCTTTACGCTTGCAGTCGCGCCATCAGGAGCAACGTCCAATTTTCAGCCAATCTCGAGTTTCGGCCCGCTCGTATCGGCCAGTGCAAGTATCCTGGCATATCGTCGCCGCTTGGCATCAGCGATACGCCCGCATCAGTGAGCGCGGCTTGTCAAGTTGCGGAATCGCAGGACGAGAAGCGCCGCATAGATTGTCGTTCCGGTCGACAAGCCGATCCATATACCAGTGGCGCCAAGACAGACCTTCAAGCCGAGCCAATAGCTGAGGGAAAAGCCGATCAGCCACCAACCAATGATCGCAAACAGAAGCGGCATTCGCGAGTCCTTTAGTCCGCGCAGGCCGCCCGCCGCAATGCACTGGACAGCGTCAGTGATAAACAGCGTTGCGCCGACCACGAGGAGCTCTGCAGCAAGGCTAATCGTTGCCGCCGAACCGGCCGATCTGCCAAGAAACAGCTCGACGATCTCAAAGCGCGCAGCGATCAGTGCGAGCGTTAACGATGCAGCTATGACAATACCGATCAGCATCGCTGCCAGATATGCCTGCTTGGCCCTCGCAATGTCGTTGCGGCCGGCCGCATAGCCAACGCGCACGGCTGCGGCCGTGCCAACGCCCACATAAATCATGAACAGGATCGCGGCGAGCTGTACAGCGATCTGATGAGCGGCCAGTGCACTGGTGCTGATCAAGCCCGCCAGAATCGATGTGGCCCAAAATAGTCCCGACTCGATCCATGAAGCCATTGATATCGGCACTCCGATTGCGATGAGCTGTCGCATTGTGCGCCAATCGAAACGCCAGAGATGTGCAAGTACATGGTAGTGACGGAACGGACGACGCAGTGCAGCGAACCACAAGCCGGCTAAAAACATGCTGCAGTTCACCAGCGTGGTCGCAAGACCTGCCCCCAGCAGCTCCAGCCGAGGCAGTCCAAGCTTTCCGTAGGCCAGCATATAGACCAGCAAAGCATTCAGGGGAGTCGCTGATAGCGTAATCCACAAGACCGGCTGTGGCCGATTGACCGCGCCCATGAAACTGCGGATGGCCAAGAACGAAAGTGCCGGCGCGGCGCCGAATCCTAATCCAAAGAGGTATTGCTGGGCGAGCCGCGCAACATCTGGGGCTTGGCCCAACGCAAGCAGTATTTGCTCTGCTCGCAGCGCCACAGCAATAATTGGGAAAGACAAGATCATGGCGGCCCATAACCCCATGCGCAGCGCACCCCGTACTGCGGCTAGATTATTTGCCCCAAACGCCCGCGCCGCCATGGGCGCGATGGCACTTAGTAGCCCCGCGCCGAAGGCGAAGCTAATGAGATAGAACCGGCCTGCCAGCGCGGCCGCAGCAAGCGCCTCGGCGCTGATCCGACCGATCAAGGCAAGATCAGTCGACATCATCGCGATCTGCCCAACCTGCGTCAGCACCATTGGCCACGCGAGTTTCGCGATTTCGCCGAGCTCGACAGCGAGACAATGCATGGCCGCCCGTCTCGTCACTTCCGGGCGCAAATTTGATGTCGGCTTTGTCTCGGCTATTTTGTCCATGTCATCATGGCGCCGCTTGGCTCGGCGAGCGAAGCACTGCCTCTTTCTCGAAAGCATCCACCTACTGACGTGAACTCGTGGGTCAGTCGACGATACGTTCGCGCTGGGCTTCGACCAGCGCGGCCAGCGATTGTCGCATGCGATAAGTAGAGGAGCTTGCAGATGCCGTCTCAAACTGATTGGCCGATTACCACTCGCGCAATGGTGACGGCGCGCATCGGAGTCGAGCGAGCTCGATCAGGGAGGCGAATTCATGCGCGAGCTCCTGAGTTGATGCCAAAGGTTGGAGGACCGAACTTGGACCTGATCAACCCGATGAACTGAAGGCTCATCATCCCGTAAGCCATTCCTGCATTCCTGAGCGATCGATGAGATCCCAATCCTTCAAAGCTCGTGCCAACTGCGGCAGCTGGATGCTTGCATTCATCCCAAACCGACCTGTCGGGGGATCGACAGCATGTCGCGAATAAGACGATCGGCATCGCACGTTCAGCCCGAGTGGGCGCCAATGCGACCACAGTGAGTGGCGATTTTCACCGGTTATGAAGACCTGCCGGGATGATCATCACGAGCTCTGAATGTTCGCGCTTGCTCGCCTGGATCACAGATATCGATATGCAGTCATATCGATGAGCTGCGCGGCCTCGATGACGGCCCGGCGAAGGCGAGCACGGCACGGGTCTTGTCTGGGGCCAATCAGACCGGCACCTTCCTGTCGTCAATCCCATCGTATTGGCTTAAAGCTCGCGAACGGCATGAGCCACCGGTGCTCCTGACCAAGTCAGCGCCTCCAATGCGCGCTGTTGACGCTAAATTGGTGGCCACTGTCCGGGCCTATGCGAAGCAGTTGCTCGGGATCGACTGTCTTGCCGTTCGCGATCTTCTATTTCTGAGTGGCGTCCAGTAGCGATTGGTGCAATGGCGGCATGCTCCATCGCGCCACGACGATCTCGCGCCCGTCGGCGATGCCATGCGCCAGCTTCCGGATCGACCGCCGAGGCCATGAGAACAAATTATGAACGAAGAGTCAGGTCTCCGATCGGCAGTCTCGTGAGGCGACGCGCAACTCGGCTCCGACAAGCAGCACGATTCCGAGCTGCAAGGGAACATGAACGCTCGAAAGCTGCACATGAAATGCGGTACTCTGGCCTAGCCGGCAAGGTTTCCGTTTGAAAACCGATGATGTGCGCTACGTGCCTCTGGTAACGCCGGCATTGTCTCGCTTTCGTTGAATCATTACGTGCCCACATGAGCTTTCAGCTGTCCATTCTGAAGATACTTGCCGGGCAACCGGAAGGCCGAGCCAGTCTTGAACTCGTCAAACAGCACTTGGCGATCTTTTACACCAGTGGGCCCGAGTGGCCAGCGCGCATGAAGCGCATCGCGAGCCGCGAGCCGAACCTCGAGATCTTTGGACAAAGGCTGATCGAGCGGGAGGAAGGATATTGGATCATCACTGCGCATGGACGAAAGATCCTCAAGAGGCTTGAGGTCCTTGACGCCGCTGAGAAGCTCAATGAATCTGTGACGAAAGGACAGCCCCAGGGACAGGCCGAGGGGACAGCTGGGCGATGAGAGACTGCCGTTCCCGGCTGCGCCGCCACGACCGATCGTTGGAGAAAGCGTCCATGGCGTACCTGCCGATGAACTTCGTCAAAGGCAACGGTCCTGCTGAAGCGGCGACACTTTACTTCGCAATTGTCGACGCCGCGCTAAAGGTGTTGATCAAGCGCGAAAAGTGGAAGGGCTTTGAGGAAAAGGACAGCCAAGCCAACTGCGGAGACTCTTGCCAAAATTGGTAAGGCCTTCGGCCTCCAAATCGGCTTTGTCCCGATGGCATCAGCTCAAGCTTATGCAAGCGAGAGCGATGATCATTTGCCCCGAGCCAAACGAAGCTGAGGTACCGAGTTCTGCCGCCGCGATAAGCAGGAAAAAATTACGAGGGACCGTCACGCGCGGTTTGGTCGGATGCTTGAGCTGAACCTGGCTGCCTTTCTGGGCTACCTGCGTCCAACCGTCGGCTTTTAGGGCTGCAATGATGTCCATCGACTTCATTGGTGCATAGCGTTTGAGTGCCTTGGACGAGTGTCAGGGTTCCGATTTGCTCTCCATACAGCAGAACGTCGAGGACGGAAACATCAGGCATCGTCCTCCTCCTCGTCGAGTGCGTAAGCCGGGCGCGGCGCTTCCGGCAACGCGTGGGCGATGCGGTTGCGCAACTCTCTCAGTTGTTTTGAGGCGCTCTGGACCATAGGTAGCCCGTTCGGACCCGTCGGCAACTTCATCAACCGGTCGGTGATGCGCCGGATCGCTTCAAGTTCTGAGCTTCCGAGTTGCAAATTTGCGAGCTCGCGTAAGGCTTGGTTCAGGCCTTCTAGGCCCGTCGCATTTTGATGCAGTCGATTTAGCCTGGTTACGGCTGCCTGCGCGCGGCTCAGCACGCTGGAGCGCAGCGCGCGTCATCGGAAAGTGCAGACGAAGCGTTCCGGACGATAGCCTCGACCGCCCGCAAAAGCTTGCGCGGCACCAGAACCACTTCATGGTCGAGCGCGCGCGAGCTCGACGAGGCTGGAGAGCCTCAGATCGGCGCCGCCGCTCTCGATTTTGGAAATGTGGCTGTGCGGTACTGTGATCCGGGCACTCAGATCGCGTTGACTCAAGCCGATGGCCTCCCGGGCCGTTCGGAGGTGTAAAAACAGATCGCGACTGGCATTTGATCTGCTAAAACAGATCACCCTGTAAGCCCGATTTGAGGCAATAGAGGTTTGGAATTCCCGATATATCTGCGCTGCCCAGAAGCGCTATGCGCCGGCTACGGGACATGCGCCGGCTGGCTTCGCCGCCCAGGCAAATCTGGCCAAGCATGGTCTGCAGGGCTCAAGGAATGTATCGGGCCGGAACTGGAAAGAGGACAAGGAGGCGATGTCGGACGCCCCAAAGCCGAGGACTGGCTCGAACCTATCTCCCCTGGCCCGGCCAGCGCGCTCGAATAGCTTAAGCGCAGAGGGTTTTCGGGTCGGCAGCACTCATTTTGGCGGCCGGAGCCTTCCAGCCAACTAAGCCGCGCTTAGGACCTCCCGCGGCCGCCGGCAGCCCGTCCCGGCGCCTTGCTGGGCGTGTCCGCGACCTCACCGGTCGCAATCCTGCCGATGTACGGTGTCGGCGTGGCGCTTCTCGCCTTTTGGGCCTTCATTCGTCGGTTCCATAGTTGAATTATTCGTTATAGTCTTATTTACATCGAACCTTGATCCTCCTGTCGATACAATGTATCTACACTATCTAGTTGCACAGCAACTTTATTAGTGTATCTTCGTTGTTGATACCTGCCGGGTATCTCGTTTGGAGGTAGCGATGGTCGTTCAGTTTGCAATGTGGGGCAATAGCTTGGCTCTCCGCATTCCGAGCGCCTACGCAAAGGAAATCCATGCGTTCGCGGGTCGGGAAGCCGAAATCACGGTTCAAAACGGCAGATTAGTCGTAGAACCGCGCAAGACTCCCGTTTACACGTTAGACGGGCTTCTAGCTGGCATGACTCCCGAGAACTTGCATGAGGAATATAACACGACTGCTGCAGTCGGCGAAGAGTTCGGCTCCTAAAGAGCCGTATTGCCCAGACGTGGGTGATATTATCTGGCTCAACTTCGATCCGCAGGCTGGTCGTGAAATGGCGCGACGACACTCCGCGTTAGTGGTGTCGCCCCGCAAATATAATCAATTCTCCCGCCTTTGCCTTCTTTTCCCGATCACTAGCAAGGTAAAGGGCTATCCATTCGAGTCGCTTTTCCCGGAGGAATTTGAAATTCCTGGCGGCACGGAGCGCGGCGGCTGCGTTGTGGCCGATCAGCTCAAAAGTATGTCTTGGCTTGAAAGAAAGTCGGACTACGCGTGCCGGGCCCCCGATGGCGTTCTGGAAGATGCCATCGCAAAGTGCAGGACATTGCTCCCCCTCGGAGATTAACGCCCGTTTAGAACGTGCATTTTGTTTGTCCTGCGGCGGCAATATAAGAGGTCCGGAGAGACAGTGAGGAGTAACCGCAATGGAAGCAGCAGTACTGGAGCGCCCTAAGGCGCGGAAGGCCGCGCCGCGTCCGGAGCGAAACCAATATCCATATTCGCGCTACCGCACACGTGAAGCATCGGATCGATGCTGCCGCCGTTGCAGTGAAGACGCTTAGCGAATTTATGCTGGATAGCGCGCGGAACATGCCATTGATGTGCTTTTGGCTCAAAGATTGTTTATTCTCGATCCAGAGAAGCACGCCGCCTTCTTGAATGCGCTTGATAATCCGCCTCCGGCCGGAACCAAGCTGAAGGCGCTGATGAAGCGTAAGCCGCTTTGGCAGAAGTAATCCAAGGTCCGGGGAAGCGTGCGGGCATGACAGCCCCCACGCTTCTCAAGCCTACGCACGACTTCAGCAGTTTTGGCTGTGGCAATGAAGCGCTGAACGATTGGCTCAAAAACCGCTCTCTCGAAAGCGAGGGCAAAACTGCTCGCACATACGTGGTGTGTGAGGACAATGTAATCATTGGCTATACTGCATAGCATCTGGCAGCGTTCAACGGGCAGCGATCCCAAAGCCTCCGATGAAAAGACATGGCCTGCCAAATCCAGTGCCAGTCGCCATCATAGGACGGTTGGCTCGCGACCTTACCTATAAGGGTAAAGGTCTTGGCCAAGACCTGCTTCAGCACGCGCTACATCAAATCGTACACGCATCAGAAACGATCGGCATCCGCGCTATTCTGGTGCATGCCATCGATGAAAAGGCCGCCGCCTTTTGGACGGATGCCGAATTTATCGAGAGTCCGATGGGATCAAGAACGTTTTTTCTCCCGATAGAAACAGCAATTGACGTCATGCCCTCGTAAGGGCTGCGTCATATTAAAACTGACCCATTACCTCCCATTCAGCCATTGAGGAGGGCCTCAATGAAAAGCAACGCAAAGGCGCCCGGCCAGAATACCGAGTGAGCACGATGA
Organism: Bradyrhizobium sp. 154; assembly: GCF_023073875.1. NCBI lineage: Bacteria > Pseudomonadati > Pseudomonadota > Alphaproteobacteria > Hyphomicrobiales > Nitrobacteraceae > Bradyrhizobium > Bradyrhizobium sp. 154. Next base: position 17,619 of record NZ_JADPKG010000014.1, on the reverse strand, counting down.
GCGCCACGAATCGCGTGGCACGCGCCAAGCCTTAAGAAGGCTGGTATTGTGCAGGTCTCGACCGGCAATTTGCGCAAGCCTTTACTGGTTCTTTCGCGTCGAGCCCCACTCATAATGCGAAAAGCTTGTTGAAAGAACAGGACCGACGCACCTTGTGAAGGTTGCCAAAAAGCACGCCCTGCGCATAGGGACCACCGCTCCTTTCGGAGGTTTGCGACGTCTTACGAATTCTGAATAACCTTCAACATCGCCTTACTACGCTTCCCCGCATCCTGTGGGAGAGGGGATTGCTCGACTGGAATAAGTATCCCGCGAAGTACCTGGACGGCTCGTGCGGGCACCCGCGCACAGCAAGCCGCTTTACAGCATCCAACATCAGCTTGAGCCAAACTGTGCGCTCGAGGCCGCGGCGTGCGACCCCTATCAGGCTACAACAGCATGTAAATCGAGATCGAGGTCGGCACAAAGCAAACTCGCATTGCCGCACGTCCAACCCGTCTGAGCGGTATTGTTGTTGACGATCATTGTCGAACAAGCCCCGCTGGTGAGACACGCGTCTTGGGGTTTGCCAGTCAGGAAACTCCAAGCCGAACCGGGCTCCCGGCGCTTCTCTTGCCTTGCCATTGCAAGAACAGATCACCTTGAGACGTGAAAGGTCCGAAAGGCATGAACTTGTCTGCTATGGTGCCGAAAGAGTACGATCGTCTCCCCTGCGAGCAATGAGATATCTTCGATCTCGCTTTTCAAAGTCTCACGACAATGTTTTGTCGATCCGGTCGCGCAGCCAGTCGCCGACCAGCGAAATCGACAAGGTCGTAAGCGAGATGACCAGCGAAGGCAGAACAAGGATCCAGGGAGCACGGGTCAGATAGTCACGACCATAGCTGACCATATTGCCAAGGGAAGTCAGCGGCGGCTGCACTCCGAGTCCAAGAAAGCTAAGGCCGCTCTCGAGCAGAATGATATCTGGAAAGGCAAGTGTCATAGTGACGATCAACGTCGAAGCGATGTTCGGCATGATGTGGCGCAGGTAGAGACGCCATGGACTTGCGCCAAGCTGCCGTACGGCGATCACATAGGCTTGCTCGTTGGCACTCATCGCAAGCGCGCGGGTGACGCGGGCGTAGCGTTCCCATCCGTGGAGACCGATGAGCCCAACGAAGAGGAGCAGAGAGTTGCCGAAGAAAGCAAGCACCGCGAGGGCCAAAACGAGAAACGGCATGCTTGCCTGAAAATCGACACAGCCGAGGATGATCTGCTCTACCCAGCCGCGGAAGTGAGCGGCCAAAAAGCCGAGCGTGATGCCAAGGATGGCGCCGATCAACGTCGCCCCGAAAGCAATAAGGAGGCTGATGCGGATGGATATGACGAGGCGTGCCAGTACGTCCCGGCCGAGCTCATCTGAACCGAAAGGATGCGCGATGGTTCCACCGAGGCCAAGAGGTGCAGCGAGGCGATGATGAAGGTCAAGCGCTGCATAGTCATAAGGAGCGAGGTGATCTGCAAATATCGCGACAAGAAGCATCAGAACCAGCCAGGTGACCCCTATTCCGATCGCGCGGTCCCGCCACCACCACACCTTTCGCATCTTTGAAGACGGCAGAACCTGGTCTGCGAAAATGCTCAATTATCGCCTCCCAGAGTGCAACTGGCGCAAACGTGGATCGAGCATGCCATAGAGCAGATCGATCGTAAGATTGGTGGTGATCATGGCGGCGGCCACGACGAGCAGGATGCACTGGACGACAGCCAAATCGCGACTGGCGACTGACACGACCAGCAGACTGCCAATGCCTGGCCACGAATACACGCTTTCAACCAGCACCGTTCCCGCGATGAGATTGCCGACCATGAAGCCGACGATGGTCAGCACCGCTATCGCGGCGTTGGGCAGAGCGTGACCGGTCACGACCCTGGCCCAAGGCACGCCCTTGGCGCTGGCCGCACGAATATAGGGCTGTCCAAGCACCTCGAGCATGGCGCTGCGGCTGAAGCGGGCCAGAACGGCCGCGCCGCCCAGACCGAGCGTGATGACCGGCAGCATCACATGGTGCCAAGTGCCGGCGCCGCCCGAGGGGAACCAGGGGAGCTCGACTGCGAAAGCGAGTATGAACAGGAGGCCAAGCACGAAAGATGGCACGGTGAAGCCGATGACGGCGACCATCATCACCAAGCGATCCGCCAGACTATCCCGCTTGAGGGCCGCGTAGACGCCGGCCGGAATGCCGATCATCAGCTTGAGGATCAGCGCCGGCGCAGTCAGCATCAGCGTGATAGGAATGCGCTCGGCAACGACGGTGATCGCGGCACGTCCGTCACGCATCGATTGGCCAAGATCTCCATGAACAACGGCAAAGAGGTATCTGACGTACTGCACCCAGAGTGGCGCATCGAGCCCCCAGGCCTTTCGGAAGGCCTCGACCGCTTCCGCCGGCGTTTCCGGCGACAACAACGCCAGGGCGGGATCGCCAGAGGCGCGCAGCACCACGAATGCGAATGTAACCACAATTGCGATGGTCAGGAACGCGCGCGCCAAGCGGACCAGAACAAAACGAGCCATCATGTCTCCTTGTCGAGTTCGGCACCATGATCGCCGATCAGATGGCAGGCGACGCGCCGCCTGTCAGGAGCGTATCTGAGCTCTGGAGCGAGCCGCGCGCAAAGCGGAAGAGCGACCGGGCAGCGGGGATGAAATGCACAGCCGTCCGGTCGCGCAGCCGGATTGGGCGGATCTCCTTGAAGGATGGTGCGAGAGCGATGTCGTCCTGGCCTCGGCACCGCGGAAACAAGCGCCCGCGAATAAGGATGCAAAGGATTCAGAAGAACCGCCTCAGACGATCCTTCCTCGACGATGCTGCCGAGATACATCACAGCAATCCGATTGCTGATCAGCCGGACCACTCGCAAATCATGGCTGATGAAGATCATCGCCATGCGCCGCCGCTCCTGCAGGTCCCGCAGAAGATTGATCACTTGCGCCTGGATCGAGACGTCGAGTGCCGATACTGGCTCGTCGCAGACAAGGAGATCCGGATCGGTGGCCAGCGCACGAGCCAGGACGGCACGCTGGCGCTGGCCGCCTGAAAGCTCGTGCGGAAAGCGCCCGAGGTGGTCGGTCCTGAGCTCCACATCTGTAAGAAGCGCATTGACCCGCTCCTCTCGTTCAGACTTGCTGCCAAGCCGATGAATTTCGAGCGGCTCGGCCATTTGCGCGCCGATCGTCAGGCGCGGATCGAGCGCAGCCAGCGGATCCTGGAACACCATTTGGATTCGCATCCTGAGCCGGCGCCATCGACTATCGCCAATAGCGGGCAAAGCTTCTCCGCCGAAGGTCACCTTGCCGGCATCCGGCCGGTCCAGGCCGATCAGGAGCCGGCCCGCAGTCGACTTACCGCAGCCGGATTCGCCAACCAGTCCGAGAGTTTCGCCGGGAGCCAGCTGCAGAGAGAGCCCATTGACCGCGTGGACCACCGCTGGAGGTTGGAAAAGGCCCTGCCGCAATGGATAATTTCGGACAAGCCCGTCTGCTTGGAGGATCGACGGAGCAGCCCCGGTCATGCAGCCACGACCTCGCCCGCGGGCCGTTCGCTCGTGACATGCAAGCAGGCAGCCCTGTGTCTGATGTCGCCATCCAGCGAGGCGAGCTCAATCGCCCATTCACGACAGCGTCCGATCCGCCGATCGCATCGAGGGGCGAAAGGACAGCCTGGCGGAAACGCGGCTGCGTTTGGCACGACACCGGGAATGGCGAAGAGGCGTTGCCGCGGCCCGTCCAGGCTTGGAAGAGCCGCAAGAAGACCTTTCGTATAAGGGTGAGCAGGTTGGTTCAAGAGACGGTCGACGGGCAATTCTTCGACGATGTGCCCCCCGTAAAGCACCATGACACGTTCACAGATCTCGCTGACGACACCGAGATCGTGCGAGATCAAGACCAGCGCCATGCCCGTCTCGCGCTGGATTTGCCGCAGAAGCTCAAGGATCTGCGCTTGAATTGTGACATCCAGGGCGGTGGTAGGCTCATCAGCGATCAAGATATCGGGCTGTCCTGCAAGCGCCATGGCGATCATGACGCGCTGGTTCTGCCCACCGGAGAGTTCGTGCGGATAGGCGCCAAGCCGGCGCACTGCATCGGGTATGCCGACCTGGTCGAGCAGACGTCGCGCTTCGGCCAGGGCCGTGCGGTGATCCATGTCACGATGGAGCCGCAAGGATTCTATGATCTGATCGCCCACCCTGTGCACAGGATTAAGCGCGCTCGCCGGGTCCTGGAAAATCATGGCGATCTGCCCACCTCGCATCTTGTCCAGGCGAGATGCTGGTGCATGGAGCAGCTCCTCTCCGGCCAAGCGTACGCTGCCCGTTACTTTAGCGCGCCGCGTCAACAGTCCAAGCGCAGCAAGCCATGTCACCGATTTGCCGCAACCGCTTTCACCGACCATGCCCAGCGACTCGCCGCGCGCGAGCGTGAGATTGATTCCGCGCAGGGTCGGCACACCGTCGAACGCGACACGTAAACCTGCGATATGAAGAAGCGCCTCCATGCGAGGCCCCTGCTCGTCCATCATATTGGCCGCATCCGCTTTAATCCGATTCAAGGTATGCGTCATCGCGATTCTGTCCGGATCAGAGCTCTGTTGAATCGGCCGAAATTGAGGTCGAGCGTCAGTCCCGGCAGCCATAGGACATCGCGGCGCTTGCCATAGAACTGGCCTGAGACGTGCAGGATCACGCAAGGGGGATCGACCTCGTTGATGATCTCGAGCATGCGACGGATGATCGGCCGGCGCTGTTCGCTTTGCACGGTGTCCAGGAGCTTGGCGCCGAGCGCAAAATATTCCTCGTTCCTCCAGACTCCGATCGACCTTGGCAGAGTGCCGCTGGGTCCGAATTCACGCCAGGGATGGCCGAGATGATCGAGGAACAGCGCCGTATTCGACGTATCGAAGATGGCACGGACCGGCTGGCGCTGAACTTGCGCGAAGTTTTCCATCATCTGGATTTTGACGTTCAGGCCAACCGCGCGCCACATCTCGATCATCGTTTGCGCGCCAGAGACCTGATTGGGGTAGTAATTGTTGAGCAGACGATAGGTGATCTGCTCTCCTTTGTAGCCCGCATCAGCCAGCAACTCTTTGGCTTTGCCGGGATCGCAGGCAAGCGAGGGGAATTCGTGGATGTAGCCTTCGCCGTAGCTCGGCAGCTGGTAGCCGTTCGGAATCGGGACCCGGTTCTCCCACAAGCTTTGCACGATCAGCTTGCGGTCAAGCGCAAGGCTCATCGCACGGCGAACACGCGCATCCTTCAGAATGGGATCAGTCTGATCGAGGGCGAGCGAGCGGATATTCTGCACGGCACCACCCACGACCTCGAGATCAGCACGCTTCTGGATGCCCGCGAACTGATCCGGCGGAATGTCAGTGGCAATGTCGAGCTCGCTGGCGAGCAGGCCGTTCACGCGCGCGGAAAGCTCGGGAATGATACGGTATTCGATGCCATCGAATGGCGGCCGCCCGCCCCAATACGCATCGTGGGCGCTCAATGAGACACGAATATCAAGCTTGTGATCGACGAGCTTATAGGGACCGCTTCCGACAGGGGCAGTGGTCCAGCGCTCCCACGAGCCCGCCGCCAAAAAGGCGCGCTGGCTCACGATCTCAGATCCCCAAGCAGCCAGACGCTGCTCGAGGAGGGCGTCGCTACCCTTTGCATGCACCACGACGGTGTAAGGATCGACGATTTCGACCTTCTCGAGCCGATCAAGCGACTGAAGCGCCTCGGACATGCCGCTGCGTCCAAGTCCCAGCAGATGGTCAGGACCAAGGCTAAAGGCAACATCTTCAGCCGTCAAAGGCGCCCCATCGTGGAAAACGACTTCCTTGCGCAAGAACAGCCGCAACGACTGCGCGTTGATCCGCTCCCAACGCTCGGCCAAGCCCGGCCGTAGCGTCATGTCGTGAGCATGGTCTACTCTGATCAGCGTATCAAAAAGCTGCGGCACGACCCGACGAATGGCAGTATCGGTCGCGATAACCGGGTCGAACGATCGCGGAAATCCGGACATGCCGACTTTGAGGCGGCGACGCGGCAATGTCTTAGGCTCACTCTCCACAGCGCCGGCGCCTGTGCTGGCTACCACGCTCGCGGCAAGGCTACCTGCGATGGCTTGCCGTCGCGTCAGATCGATACGGGTCATCACCGCCTCCGCTTCCACGTCCATTGATGCGAATGCCAGCCCGCGAATTGTTCGACCGGCACAAAGTCTCGATCCCCGAAATCGAGCCCTTGTGTTGCTCAATTTCGCGATTGTGCGCGAGCTTAAAAGCCTGAACTGCTACGCCAGAATGACACACATCGAATAAGTCGATGTGTGCTTGCAATTATCCGATGATCGGCAGGCCGATGATGAGGAGGAGCTGAGACGCAAAGGCCTCATGCGAGCGCCAACAGAGCCGCACGAAGAAGCGATACAATTATCGTAATCTTCGATGATTATATCCAAAGCCGCGATCACCTGGCTCGTCTGGCCGTTCGAGTTCGGATAGATCCCCAATCGGTCATTCGAACGCGTAGGGTATCGTGTCTTGTCTCTCGTTTCAGAACGGCTCAAGGTCGTCAGTCCCTCTCAAACCAAGGTCATGACGGCTCGCGCCGCCGAGCTGCGAGATCAGGGAACCGATATGATCACGCTTAGCCAAGGCGAGCCGGATTTCGATACGCTGTGCGTCATCTGTGACAGCTGGCATCCGGGCCATCCGTGCCGGGCAGACGAAGTACACGGCGGTCGCCGGAATCAAGCAATTGCGGGCAGCAATTGGCGAGAGCCTCCGTCGCGATCATGGCCTCAACTACGGTATCGACCAGATCACGGTGGGCTGCGGCGCCATGCAGGTTGTGTTCAACGCACTATTTGCCAGCCTCGACGCTGGCGACGAGGTTGTGATCCCGACGCCATGCTGCGTCTCCTACCCCGACATGGTGGCCCTGGCCGGCGGCAAGCCGGTGCTCGTCGCCTGCAGTGAACGCGATGGCTTCAAGCTGCGCCCCGAGGCACTGGACCAGGTGATCACGCCGCGCACGAAATGGTTGATGTTGAATTCGCCATGCAATCCGACCGGTGCGGTCTACAGCCGAAGTGATTTGCTCGCGCTCGCTGCGGTGTTGCGCCGGCATGTCCATGTGCATGTGCTATCCGACGACATCTATGAAAAATTCACCTATCACGCCGACTTTGCAACAATGGCCGCAATCGCGCCGGACCTGTGCGAGCGTACCTTAACGGTCAACGGGGTGTCCAAGGCAGACGCGATGACCGGCTGGCGCGTCGGCTACGGCGCCGGGCCTTTGGCGCTGATCAAGGCCATGAACCTCATCCAGGGCCAGACCTCTTCGCACACCAGCTCGGTTTCCCAATATGCCGCGCTGGAGGCGCTGTCAGGGAGACGGGACGATATCACAGAGTTCGCGCGCGCGTTTATGCAGCGACGCGATCTTGTTATCGCCAAGCTGAACCAGGCCAAGGGGCTTGCTTGCCGTGTGCCGGATGGTGCCTTTTATGTTTTCCCTTCCTGCGCGGGTGTCATTGGCAAGCGCACGCCCGACGGCAAGATGATCGAGACCGACAGTGATTTTGCCATGTATCTGCTCGACGCTTTTGCCATGGCTGTCGTGCCTGGCAGCGGCTTCATGGCTTCGCCCTATATCCGCATCTCCTATGCTTCCTCGCTCGAGGACCTCACGCGCGCCTGCGACCGGATCATCGCCGCCTGCGCGAGCCTGTCCTAAAAGGATTCTCCGATGTCCTCTGCCAAACGCCTCCGGGCCCGCTTGGCCGAGACTGGCCTTCTCCATATCATGGCCGCCCACAGCCCATTCTCAGCGATGCTCGCTGAAGAAGCCGGATTCGACGGAGTGTGGGCGTCCGGCTTCGAGCTATCTGCGCTTTATGGGCTGCCGGATATGAGCCTGATCTCAATGACACAGCATCTCGACATGCTGCGGGCGATCGCCGGGCGCACGAGGCTTGCGATCGTCGCGGACATTGATACAGGCTATGGCAATGCGATTAACGTCATTCACGCTATCACGGAATATGAGCGGGCCGGCGCCAGTTCCGTTGTCATCGAGGACAAGACCTTTCCAAAAGTAACGAGCCTTGCTGCCGAGGGCCGCCAAGACCTGTTGCGCATTGAAGAATTCCAGGGAAAGATCGAGGCAGCCATCTCGGCAAGATCAGATCCGGATTTCCTCGTCATCGCCCGCACGGAAGCCTTGATCGCCGGCCTCGGCGAATTGGAGGCACTGCATCGGGCACACGCCTATGTAGAGGCTGGCGCGGACATGATCCTGATCCATTCGAAAAGCAAGACTCCTTGCGAGATCGAAAGCTTTGCGCGCGCCTGGACCGGAACGGTGCCGCTGGTCATCGTGCCGAACGCCTACCCTGACCTCGATGCCAAACGGGTTAAAATGCTCGGCAACATCCGCATGATGATTTATGGGAATTACGGCATTCGTGCTGCTGCAACCGCCATGCAGGAGACCTTCCGCCGGATCATCGCGGATGGTGGCGTCCAGAATGTCCACAAGGATATTCTGCCGGTGGATGAGATCTTCAGAATCCAGAAGATGGAAGAGGCCAAGGCGGCTGAAGCTCGCTTCCTTCGCTAAACGCTGAACCGATGCCTGCCAGCGAGATTTTGAGACGGCACTCAGCAGCGAGCTCTGATTCGCACGCAATCCTGAACGCACCTAAGAAGTCTCGGGCCTGTCATCTCGACGGCCCTCGATGTCGATCGCGATATCAGCAGTCATCCCCCTTGCCGGCACCTGGAGATCACCTCCTAGAAAGCCGTCGACAGCAATCGAAGTCGCCGAGCCAGATCGCACGATACATCGAGAAGGCAGATTTTGTGCGCGAGATATCACTTATAAGCGGCAATCCGGCTATAGACATCGAATAATGTGATGGAGCTTCTGGCAATGGCCCGCCGTGACAATCAGCGAGAGCCCAGAAGCTACCGGAGCAGAAAATGGCTGCCGAACACAATGAAGTGCCCCTCAATGCTATCCGGGTCTTTGTGACCATTGCGCGCGAGGGAAGCGTCACGCGTGCGGCGAGCACATTGGGAACGACACAGAGCTCGGTCAGCCGCTATTTGGCTGTGTTGCAAGACTACTTTGGCACGGATCTCGTTCAACGGCGGGGCCGACGCAGTGAATTGACAGAATTTGGAAGGCTCTTTGCGAACGCCGTGGCCGAACCGCTTGATACTGTGTGTTTCACCGCGAAGAGAATGCGGCGGAGGAACCGAACGGACGCCAATCGAATCGTAGTCCACACCTCTCTTTCCACCTTCGCCTACTCCTTCCTGATACCCAATCTCCAGGCGTTCTCTGCCGAGATGGGCGGCGTCGTCGTCGACGTGATCAGTTCATTGTCTCCACCGAGATCCTCCGACAATTTCGACATCCTGCTTACTCGCGATCTTTGTGTCGCTGAACCGGCCGACGATTGGGCGATCTACAATGAGATGCTCGTATGCGTAGGCGCTCCAAATCACGTCGTGGGAAAAACGCTCTTCACTGCCCGCTCAATGCCGATTCTGAATATCACATCGAGGCCCGACATACTGCCCACCTGGCTCAGAGCCATGAACCTGACCGCGAATGACATCAAGTCGGGGGCGCGATACGATCATAATTACCTTGCTTTGCCGGCTGTCATAACCGGGAAATGCCTCCTGGTGGCGCCGGAAATCATTGTCAGCGATCTCGTGCGTACAGGGGCGCTCCATGTCATACCGGGATCGCGTACTTCAAGCGGCATGCAATATCGGGCCTATGCGGTGGACCGAAGTGACAATCTCGAAGTCGCTCGCGCCTTTTGCCGATGGGTGGCGCGGCTCTGTAAGAAGGCCGCGATTCCGGAAGCCGCCTAATCGCGTATTTGGGTGATGGCAGACGTTTGATCAATCTTTCTTAGCGTGTCCATTTGCACATGCTGACTGTTCCGATTGCCGGCGAGCTCGTCATTTTGCGAGCACCGCGGCCAGCCTGCAAGTGAAGACGTTACCCGCGCCCTGCCAAAACGCGTTCAAACCGGCCGACTACGATGTTTTTTGTAAGATAAGGGCTAGCCGATCAGCCAAAGCTCAGGACGGGTCGCCCTCGCCTTTACGCTTGCGCTTGCGACGGAGCAAGGCGCGATAGCCGCCTCGCACCAGAAGCAGCCCGGTCTTGACCAGGCGAATGGTCCGGCTGCGCAGATCGTGCGTTTTCCAGCCGCGATCGGGAATGCGATGCTTGCCGAACAAGCCTTGCGCGATTTCGCGATAGCTGTGTCCCTCCAACGACCCATCGACCGCACGCAAGGCGAGGATGAGCCGACGGCGGGTCAAGATTGGCAGCGTCAGAGGCGGTGGTCCGATGGGGCGCCGTTCGAGCGCCAGCCAAAAACGATGTGCTGCCCACAAACGAACCTCGAAACTGCCGTCGAACGGCAGGTCGACGGCAAGCGAGGAGCCGCTCGGTGGAAGTTCTGTTAGCCACAGGCGATGCTTTGCTCCTCCGAGCGCCACGATGGCATGCCATCCATCCGGCGCATGGCGAAGCTCGCTACCCGCCAATTTTCTGAAATCCAGATCGTACGACGCTACCGAGCGGACAGCCGCGCGCAAGGGCAGCACGGTCGCGAGCACCTCGGGCGCCCAGAAAATGGCTTGTTGGTCGAACGTCTTTTGCGGATCAGCTGCGAAAAGACAGTCCCCACTGCTGCCGGAAATGGTTCGGCATCGCGTCGGATCGTTCGCTCATGGCGAGAGCCAAATAGTCTCGTTGGTACTCGCCGTTGCGGCGTAGCCACTCCCAAGCTATGTCCGCGGCCCCTGCTTTGTTGGCATCGGGATAGGCCTTCTCTGATCTCCAGTCAGCACCTGGCATCGCACCACTTTCCCCGTATGTTGATAACGCACATGCAGGGAATTGCAGCCCGACGAATGTGACTATTTCTGGTTGCCCCAATGCAGGTCTTCGCGATTGATGCAGTTTGCGCGATATGACGATCTAATTTTGCGATCGGTCATCACCAGAAGGGACGTCCGTTTCGAACGCACTTATTCCTCACTCTTCGGCCAAACGCGCTGTAGGAGCTGCCGAAAGCCATGACGTGCCGCCCACTTGGCGCGAGCCAGATGGCTTTCAAAGGTACATCGGGCGCGATCCGGATCCAGGGTGGCATCAATACCAAGCACAATGCGCGCAACTTCTCGCCAATCAGCGTTATCGGCCTCGGCATCCAGCAGACGCATATACGTGACGGCATGTTGCTCGTCATAGGGCGTGAGCTGCGGCGCGTTAGGCGCGAAATCTGCGATCTTGGGATCGGACGGCACGGCCTGAAAGTCCTAACAGATTGAGAAGCCTCGATTTTAGGGACGGTAGCCGTATTCAGAACCTTTTCGTAGAGAGCCGATTGTCGCGGCCTGCAGGAGCATTCTTTCCAAAGTCAATGAATACCTAACACCGCTGACTGCCGTCGTTCCCTTCAATCTGTTCGCTCCGACCATCGTCCGAATGCATTTGATCGCAGTCCGTTCCGCTCGATCAGCAGAACTGTCGTCCAGCCTTTCGGATCAAGAGGCCGAAATGGGACGCAGCTCTTCGTAGCTCGTCAGCACAGGCTGATTCGGCGCGCCATCTGAATTCAGTACCGCTCCTTCATTCGGATTACGCGCGGACTCTGCTCATCTGCATTCTGGGCGAACGTACCGCAATAGTATGGTTATAGCCAGTGGTTTGATGGCCGTCGGAATGGCTGCTTTAGCGCATGAAAGCTCGTGCGCTTGTCGCCTGGAATGTGCGCCGGATCCGCGTAGATCGCGGTGTTTCGCAAGAGCGATTGGCATACGATGCCAGGATCGACCGTTCCTATATGGGCGGTATCGAGCAGCAATCGGAGAACCCGACGATCGATCTTCTCGACCGTATCGCGGAAACGCTTGGGGTTCATTTGTCTGAATTCTTTCTTCAGCCGCCCAAAGGGGCGACGGCTCCCAAGCCGTTGCGTAAGGGTCGAAAGCCCTTACCCTCACGTAGCAGAAAGAAATAACACTCCTCACGCACGAGCTTTGTACTTGCCGTCCAAGCCGCTCACATCAATTTCGCAACTGCCGCAAACCTCACCGGGGGGCGGACATGGATCCACCGCGGTCACCGCTTGAGGAGTTCAGGTTGTCCTTGTGTATCCTGATGAGCTCCACCAGGTCTCGCTGCCGTAGTCGGTAAACGCCATGATGTCGTGGTCACCGAGACCGAAGACCAGATGAGGCCGTCCTCGGGGTCCATTCTAAAAGCGGCATCTGACAGCCGGTCCTCGACTTCGCAGAGACCCGCTCCGGAGATCGATGATCTGTCATCGCGTCGCTGCCGCCCTCCCGGTAACACTCATACCGGTGAGAGAATGTGGCCCGTGCGATACCAAGCCGTCCCGCCTGGCCAGAAATGCGATTGCTCCACCAGCTAGAGGATTCGGTCTTCCTGGGGCGCAGGAGATCTCATGCCTCGTTCTCCCCATCCCCGTTCACGTTTTTGAGCGACCGCTTTTCCGAAAAGTCGGCCACCATTTCTTTCAGCGCCGTCGTCTCACGACGCAGATCCTTCACCGCGCCAGAAGTTGCCACACGCGCCGTATCGCCGCCAGGCGATGTCTATCGGTCCCGAGGAAGTCCTTGGACCCGCCATGTACATTGAGGCGGCAATACCGGGGCCGGCTGAGCTCTAAAGATACCCTCGTCGCCCTGCAGTCCTTATTGGACGACAGCATCTTCTCTGCCGACGGATATTCCGGCATGTTCTGGCGCCGAATGTCCTTTCGTACTCGTTCTGGTGGCACTTGCCCGGTCCGGATTTCTGTTTCATCGATGCTTCTGGCGGATGAACCAGAAATCCCTCATCGGCCAAACCGTCAATTTGTCTCAGACGCTGTGACGGCGAGGCCTGATGAACCAGAGCCTCGCTTCTCGAAAACGCTGATCAGTCCTCAAATCCTGGCGCCGTACAATTGGGGTCGGCTATACAGAAAATCAGGTCGCAGAAGCCTTCCAAGGGCATCTCATCGCATTGAGGGTAGTGTGTATTGGCTACCGGCGCCTTGGTGTCGACCGGTTGCGCGGCAACGTCAGGGACGAAAGTGGGAACCGCCGTTGCAAGCGCCACGACGCTCGCAGTTACAAAAGTCAATTTTTTCATTCGAGAGTCGCTCCCTTAGATTGGCCCCAGCCGCCCTCAACGTGTCTTATGTGCGACCCCACGAGCTGTAAAATGCATAGTTTTGATGGAATGCATATACAGTATGGATGAATATCGCGCGGAACACCCCGGCGGCTGGCTATAGCCGATCCTGCAACTCTACCGGGGTGGAGCGAGATGATCTCGCCGTGTGCGCCAGGCGCATGGGCCTGGAGAGAAGCTGTTCTTCGGCTTCGCGGGCACAAGGTGCCGGTGTTCGAGGCCCGGGACCGGCCCGCTGCGGCTGGCCCATGTCTTCGTCGCCTGCTGGAGCATCCAACCGCACGCTTGCCACGGCGCGCTGGTCGCAAGCGGTGGCTGACTGGATTGCGATGCACGTCAATGCTTGGCGGGCGATCGGCGGCGGGCCGACGGCGATCGGACACTCTGAGATCCGGCGTGATCGCCATCTGTCGCTATGAGCTCGCCAACCTAACGAGGAGCTGGCCAAGATCACGCCACCCCTATCCTGCCTATGCGTCCGCGCAAGCCGCGCGATAAGGCGAAGGTGAAAGTGGCGATGCAAACTCATCCCGCGGTTTTCTGGCAGCCTGCGGAACTTGACAGACTCGCCGACCTCAAAGCCAAGGTGATGCGCAAGCTGCGTGAGCCGTAACGAGCCGTTCGCTCACAGATCGCCACGTCAGGCTTAAAACCCTGCGGCTAGAGCATTATCACAACCATCCGGTGACGATTCGCAGCTTCTCGTCATCCGACCAGCACCGCCGCGACGAGTCTCGATCACCTCAAGCGGTTCGAGGTGAGTACTGCGCTACGGCTCTCCGAGGCGTATCAACACCTTGAGCAGCCGGCGCTCCATGACCTTGAACGTCTCGGACTGCTTCGAGCCGATTTCGGCCTCGCAGTGATAGACGAACAGCCGCGGCAGATAGAGCATGCCGGCCATCTAGGAGATGACGGCGATCACGTGCAACGCCTTGATCCAGAGATAGACGTCTTCGAACATGAGCTAAGCCCTGCAGTTCGAGAAGCCGAGGTCGATGATCCAAACGCTCTCGCGAATAGATATCGAGAGCTGGCTTTCCGGACGTCGTGGGCCGCCTAAATGCGATCGTCCTGAAGCCTAGAGAAGAACCTGACTCATTCAAGGGAGCAATTTCCTCGTTCACCGCAGCTTCAGGTTATAGTTCGCATGGTGACAGCCAATCGTCGCTACGCCAGGGGCGGCCAGTTCCCATTACGGAGCCCACCAAGTCCCCACGTCCGTCCGTAAAGGCGACTTCGACGGCTTGATGAAGAATGAGATGCATCCCGCATTGTCCTTGTAGAGCCACTGATACTGTCGCGGGAGGCGAGGACTGCATCGTTCACGTAAGAGAACAGCTCCCTGTCACCTTGGGCCTGACGTAAGCGGACGTGTTCTTTACGCGCCCGCCCGCGCAGGCTCAAGGAAGTCCACTTCGCTGCCGAGCAGCCCGTAGCGCGCCACCGGCTGGAACCAAGAGTGGAATAGGTAGCGCCGAAGTGGCAATATGAGGATGTGAACAGTTCTCTCGCCAGGAGAGCTGGGTGCCGTCACCGTGATGGTAAAAGGTTCTAGTACCCTCTTGCGTCCGTCTCAACGCCACCGTTCGCTACAATCGAGGGTGTGGTCGCCGCGGTGACTTTGCAGGTGTCCTTGCTGGTCGCATAATCCTTGTACTGCCTGGCAAGGCTGCCGATCGGGATTGGTCCAGACATAGTATCGCTCAAGACGAGCGACCTTGTAGCCCGTGGCACAGCAAATATTGGAGGTCTCAAACGAGACCAGCGCACCTGCATCCGGGACGGATTCGAGGTTCTTCGTCGGCTTGCAAAAAAGGCCAGCTTGATCCACGGCTGTGAACACACGGCGGTTGCCCACGGTGATTCCTAGATAAGCGATGGCAACGACCGGAAGCGCTGGACACATGTAATGGCGCCATCCCGAACGAAATCCCCTCAGGCTGAGGTTACGTCTATTGACGCTGAGCTTCGAGCAATATTGAGTGCGCGAGGCGCTGGCGCGACGGCTCTGCGCCAAAGCGCTGTCATTCTGTCATCAATTGCATGAGCGACGCGCTTGCCGCTGATGATCAAACCTCCCATGATGCCCGCCAGCAATAGGCACGTCGCGGCATATTGAGCATAGGCGCCTAATGACTGAGACACCCACGATGGCAGAAAGAAGCCCAACGTCGAATGCATTAAAGCGCATTTGCACTTTCCCCAAACCTATCGCGCCTGCCGGTTAAAGGCGACGACACCATGTGGCTGCCAAGCGGCATATTGAGTTCATTTGTTCTTGAGAGGAGGAACAGCCAAGATATCTCGTGCTGCTTATTGCACGAGCACTAGACGTACCTGTTAACCCTCCGCCTTCGCAGGCGCGTGGAGGTGGACTCGGAGCCGCTGGACGATTGGCTCAGACCGCTGATCAGCAACTCAATCCTAGCTCTGACGACGGAACACTCAGCCATCTTGGCTACAAACAGAATTCAACAACACAATTCCTCCAGTCGTAAGGAGCCATCGCAATGCCGGTCGGCGACTGCAATATCCTCTCAAATTCCCTGTCAAACGCTCTTAGCAGCCACTGGGCGGGTAGAACGAGCCCGTCAGGCGATCCCAGGACGCCGAGAGTCTTTGAAGATGCACCATGCAGTTTGAGCTGCTGCGGGTTTGATGGACACCAGGTTAAGCTAATCCCACCTTGCGCTCGAACTCAACCGGGCTGAGATACCCGATGGTCGAGTGTCTGCGGATCGTGTTATAAAATCTTTCGATATAGTCGAACACATCGGCTCGTGCCTCGTCTCTGGTTCGGTAGATCTTGTTGGCGGTCCGTTCGGTCTTGAGCGACGAGAAGAAGCTCTCCATCGCCGCGTTGTCCCAGACGTTGCCGGAACGGCTCATGCTGCAGAGAATGCCGTGGTCGGCCATCAAACGCTGGAACTGCTCGCTGGTGTACTGACTGCCCTGGTCGGAGTGGTGCAACAGGGCGTCCGGCTTGCCGCGTCGCCAGACGGCCATCAGCAGGGCATCGGTTACCAACTGAGCTGTCATGGCGGCGCTCATCGACCAACCCACCACCCGGCGTGAGAACAGGTCGATCACCGCTGCGACGTAGAGCCAGCCCTCGGCCGTCCAGAGATACGTAAAGTCGGCGATCCACTTCTGGTTCGGCCGCTCGGCGGCGAACTGCCGGTCAAGGAGGTTCGCCGGCACGGTCTCGATCTGTCGATCGCCGCTGTCCTTCGGCAAGCGCCGGCGTCGCGGCCGCGCCCGCAAGCCTTGCAGGCGCATCAGCCGTTCGATTTGGTGCAGGCCACAGTCCGCCCCATCGGCGAGCAGATCACGCCACACCCGGCGCGCACCATAGGTGCGGTCGCTCGCCATGAAGCTGGCCTTCACCTTGCCGCCGAGCTCTTCGTCGCTGCGGGATCTGGCGCTGGGCGAGCGATTCAGCCAGGCATGGAAGCCCGACCGCGACACCCCCAGCGCATCGCATAGCCATGCCACCGGCCAGATCGCCCGGTGCTTCGCGATGAAGACGAACTTCATGTCGCTTCCTTCGCGAAGAAGGCTGCGGCCTTCCTAAGAAACAGCCGGATTGGCGTCCCCCGGAATGGCCTGCAACAGGAAGCCTAGCGATTTTGCCCTCCGCTGAAGGTTGGCGACGACGCGGCTGCGATATTGTTGCTCATATTGGTTGGCACCCGGATCGCTGTAGCTCATGCCGTGCCGGAGCGTGTTGTAGAATAAAACCGCAATCTTGCGGGCGGTCGCCGTTACGGCCTTCGACTTACCCGCCCGTGAGGACAGCCGACGATAGAATGCTCCCAGCGCTGTATCACTTCGACCGACCGTTGTGGCCGCCAACCGCAACAGTGCGGCTGCCCGACTGGAGGATCGTCGCGTACGCGAAGACAGCACCTTGCCGCCGGAAATCTTGTTGCCCGGTGCGAGGCAGAGCCAGGAGGTGAAGTGCTTGGCGCTCGGCCATGCCCTCAGATCTGTGCCGCACTCGCCGATGAGCTTCAAGGCGAGCGACGGACCCAACCCATGGATCTCGGTCAGATCGACGCCGAGCACACCATACAGCGCGGTCCTGACATCGAACGTGGGTGTGTTGACCTGCTTGGTCTTTATGCGTGGCCTGGGTAACTTTCTGCCCGGTTTTGTCCCTCTGTTGCCCAACGCAGCGATCAAGACTTCGAGCTTGCGATCGCAGTCCAGCATCTTCGCCTGGTAGACGTCGTAGAGTTCCAGCGATTGGGTCAGGGCGAAGACATGTTCATGTCGGTTGTTGCCCACCAGTGCGGCGCGGATCGTCTCCATGGAAGAATGGCAGCG